>NZ_QEYV01000027.1:0-173336 GCF_003992815.1 Xanthomonas sp. DAR33341
CGACACCGTATTGGCATCGTAGGTGCGCGAGCCCGAGCCCAGGGCCACCGAATCGGCACCGCTGGCACCGGCATTCGCACCCAATGCCACGGCATTGCTGCCGCTTTCGCGCACGAAGGAGTTGTAGCCCAGCGCAACGCCGTTTTCGCCGATGGAATTGGTCTGCCGGCCCATCGCAGTGCTGTTCACGCCGCTGGCGCTGCTGTCCGCCCCCAGCGCGCTGGCGCCGGTGGCCGCGGCACGGCTGCCGGAAGCAACCGCCACGCTGCGTGCACCGCTGGCGGTGGCGCCGGCACCTGCCGCCGTGGCGCGATCGCCGGTGGCCGAGGCCACGCCGTCGCCGGTGGTTTTCAGCATGCCGCTGGTGGTCTGCACATCGGCCGCCAGGGCATCGAGTTGCCCCTTGTTGACCGCGTCGGTGGCCGCCTGGCCGTCGCTGACGTTGACGATGCGGCGCGTGGCCGGACCGCCGCGGCCATTGCCGCTACCGATCGACACCGTGTCGGCTTCGTAGGTGCGCGAGCCAGACCCCAATGCCACCGAATCGGCACCGGTCGCACCAGCATTGGCACCCAGTGCCACGCCGTTGACCGCGCTCTGGCGCACGAACGAGTTGTAGCCCACCGACACCGCATTTTCGCCGATGGCATTCACCTGACGACCGACGCCGGTGCTGTTGATGCCGGTGGCCGAGGCATCCACACCGACCACACTGGCACCGACTGCATCAGCGCGGCTGCCGCCACCCAACGCCAGGGTGTTGTCGGCAAGCGCCGCTGCGCTCTGGCCCAACGCGCTGGCATTGACGCCGTCGGCATAGGAATTCCAGCCGATGGCAGTGGTGTAGTCCGCCGTGGCCCAGGCACCGGCACCGAATGCCGCTGCGCCCGTGCCGGAGGCCCGTGCCGGGATGAACCCGAAGAACGTGCTGCCGCCGACGGCCACGCTCTCATCGCCAGTGGCTTCGCTGAATTCGCCAACGGCGACCGCGCTGGCACCGGAGGCCAACGCAACGGCACCGACGGCAGTGCTGTAATCGCTCGACGCGACCGCGCCATAGCCCAGTGCAGACGACAGGCGGCCGGTCGATTCGCTGTAGCCACCGAAGGCAGCGCTACCGACATTGGACGCGGTACTGCGGAAACCCGCAGCGATGGCCTGATTGTCGGACGCCACCGCTTCGCTGCCCAGTGCAGTGGTGTAGGTCGAAATCGCCTGCGCGCCGGCACCATTCGCCGTGGCGCCGATCTCGCTGGCCAACGCGTTACTGCCGACCGCACTGCTGTTTTCGCCCACCGCCTGGGCATTGTTACCCAGCGCTGCCGCGCCGGTGCCGCCAGCCAATGCGCCCACGCCTACGGCTGTGGCGTTGTCCACCACTGCCTGCGCGCCCGCACCCAATGCGGTGGTGCCGGTACCGGTGGCATTGGCACCCTCGCCTGCCGCCAGCGCGTTTTCGCCCTCGACGTAGGCACCTGCATCGCTATCGGCGCTGCCGCTGGCCTGGAAGTATTTGCTCGTGGCTGCACCGGCTTCGGCAACGGCGTTGAGCTGATCCAGGTTCACCGCATCGGTGCCCTGCGTGCCGGCCGCCACGTTGGTGATCTGACGCTCGTTGCCGGCACTGCCCACCGACACCGCGAAGTCGCGATCGGCCACCGAGTCGGCGCCCAAGGCCACGCTGCTTTCGCCGGTGGACTCGGCGAAATTGCCCAGCGCCGTGCTGTTGAGACCCGGTGCCCATGCCGCGCCGCCCACTGCGGTGGAGTAATCGCCGGAGGCTTCGGTCGGCAACAGGCCGAGCAAGGCACCACCAACCGACACGCTGTTGTAGCCGCTGGCCACACTGCCCTGGCCCGCGGCGATGCTGTAGGCACCCGTGGCGGCGGCATCACCACCCACGGCCACCGTGTTCGAACCGCTGGCGGTGCTGAAGTTACCCAGCGCGGTGCTGTTGAAACCGCTGGCGCTGGAATATCCACCTAACGCGGTGGAGTAGTTGGACGTCGCCTCGGCACCGAAGCCGAACGCCGCGGCGCTGGTGCCGTTGGCAACGCTCTCCGCGCCGACGGCGGTGGCCGATTCGCCGCTGGCGCTGGCGAAATAGCCCATGGCAGTGGATTCGCTGCCCTGCGCTTGGCTCAGCGCACCGACCGCCAGCGAGCCATCGCCATACGCACCGGCGGCGGCACCAAGCGCGGTGCTCTGCGCACCGGCCGCTTCGCTTTCGCCACCCACGGCCACGGCATAGTCGCCGCTGGCCTGGCTGAAGGCGCCATTGGACACGCTGCCAAAGCCGCTGGCCGCTGCGTTGTAACCGGCCGCATCGGCGTATTGCGCGGTGGCGCTGGCGCCGCTGCCGATCGCCACCGCACCGATGGCGGTGGCCTGGCTACTGGACCCGAACGCGCTGCTGTAATCGCCATCGGCCGTGGCATTGGAGCCAGCGGCGGTCGCGTCTTCGCCCTGCGCATCGGCTGTGCCGGTGCCGGTGCCGGCGAACAGGCGCGCGGTGTTTTCAGCGGCGCCAGCCACGGCGTTGAGCTGGTCCAGGTTCACCGCATCGGCGCCCTCCGTGCCCGCAGCAACATTGGCAATCTGCCGCTCGGTGCCGGCTGCACCCACCGACACCGTGTTGGCGCGATCGGCGATCGAACCTGCACCCAGCGCGACACTGTTGTCGGCAGATGCCACCGCACCGCCGCCCAGGCTGACGCTCTGCGTACCGAATGCGCTGGCTTCCCAACCCAGTGCGATGCTTTCATCGCCGGTCGCCCTGGATTGGCCGCCGAGCGAAATGGCACGCGGACCAAATGCATTTGCGTAGGTGCCCACCGCAATCGAGCCGGTATCGGCCGCAGCCGCATTCGCGCCCACTGCCGTGCTGTCGTCACCGTAGGCGAGACTTTCGGTACCGATGGCGGTGCCGCCGTCACCCCACGCCACACTGGCAAAACCCAGCGCGGTCGATGCAGTTCCATTGCCGATGCTTTCGTAGCCGATCGCCGTTGCACCACGCCCATTGGCGATGCTGGTGCCGCCCACGGCGGTGCTGAAATATCCCGATGCGTTGCTGTCGCCGCCGAGTGCGGTGGCGTAGTCATCGCCGGCACTGCTGTTGAAACCGACCGCAGTGGCATTGGCAATGCTGGCGTTGGCATTGCTGCCGACGGCCGTGGTGCCTAGCGCAGAGGCCTGACTGCTTGCACCGAGCGCAATGCTGTCATCGCCCGACGCGTTGCTGGCGCCGCCCAGCGCAACGGTGCGCTCGCCGAAGGCGCTGCTGTTTGCGCCGATCGCGGTGGATGCAGTGCCACCGGCCGCGGCATTGGCGCCGAAGGCCGCGCTATCGGCACCGAAGGCCACGCTTGCACCACCCACGGCGGTGCTGGTGTCGCCGAATGCCACGCTACCCGCACCCACTGCCGTGGAGTCTGCGCCATTGGCGATGCTCTCGTAGCCCAGCGCCGTCGCGCCGCTGGCGGTGGCCTGGCTTGCGCCGCCGACCGCGGTGCTGCCATCGCCAGAGGCGCTGCTGTTGCCGCCAAGCGCCGTGGTGTTTTCCGCGACCGCGGTGCTGTTGAAGCCGACTGCCGTGGCGTTGTCGGTGGTGGCATTGGCGCCACTGCCAACGGCAGTTGCACCCTGCGCAGATGCCGCGCTGCTGGAACCCAGCGCGGTGCTGTAGTCGCTGTAGGCCGATGCGTTGGAACCGGCCGCGACGCTGTCGACGCCTTGGGCAAGCGCAGCGCCCTCGCCGGTGGCGACGAACGAGCGCGCGGTGGTGGAGGCAACCTCGGACACTGCGGTGAGCTGGTCGAGATTCACCGCATCGCTGCCTTCGGTGCCGGCGGCGACGTTGGTGACCTGACGCTCATCGCCGGCTGCGCCCACCGACACGGTGTTGGCGCGCGTGGCGACCGAGTTGGCACCCAACGCAACCGAATTGGCGCCGCGGGCAGTGCTGTAATACCCCAGCGCCGTGCTCAGTTCGCCGCTGGCCCAGGATTCCGGGCCCACGGCCGTTGCGCCTTCGCCGGGCGCATAGGCGAAGTAACCCACCGCGGTGGCTTCGGTGCCGGAGGCTTCGCTCAGCGTGCCGACCGCAGTGGTGTACGTGCCCGACGCAATCGCGCCGGCGCCGAGCGCGGTGGAGGCTTCGCCACTGGCCTGGGTCTGCACGAAGAAGCCCAGACCGGGGATGAGGTCCACCGGGCCGCCGACTGCAGTGCTGCTGGTGCCGCTGGCGCTGGTCTGGGTGCCAACCGCAGTGGCGTAATCGCCCCCCGCATTGGCGACCGCACCGAACGCAGATGCCTGCGCGCCTGCGGCGTATGCACCCACGCCGAACGACGAGGCCGCAAAGCCATCGGCATTGGCGCTGGCGCCGACTGCGGTTCCGCCGACGCCGGCACTGGTGGCGCCGGTGGTGACCGGCACGCCGCCGTTGGTGACCAACGGCTTGCCGTCTTCGTCCACTGCAGCGCCGCCCACGGCCACGCTCGCCGGACCATTGGCCTGTGCGTTGTGGCCGAATGCTGCGCTGTTCTGGCCCGAGGCCAGCGCATTGGCGCCGACCGCGGTGGCATTGGCGGCCACCGCATTGGCGCCGGTTCCCAGCGCGGTGGTCGCCGTGCCCACGGCATTGGCGGCATCGCCGGCGGCCAGCGCGCTGTCGCCTTCGACATAGGCGCCGACGCTGTCTTCGCCCGGGGTCGCCTTGAAGAATGTGGCCGTGTCTTCGGCCACATCGGCCACGTCGCGCAACTGCGCAACGTTGACCGCATCGGTGGCATTGACGCCGGCAGTGACGTTGGTGATGCGGCGCGTGGCCGGGCCACCGCGGCCATTGCCGCTGCCCACCGACACCACGTCGTCTTCGTGGGTGCGCGAGCCTGCGCCCAGCGCCACCGAATTTGCGCCGGTCACCCCCGCATTGGCGCCGAGCGCCACGCCGTTTTCGCCGCTTTGGCGCACGAAACTGTTGTAGCCGATGGCCACGGCGTTTTCGCCGATCGCATTGGTCTGGCGACCGATCGCGCTGCTGTTGACGCCACTGGCGCTGCTGTCGGCGCCGGTGGCCACGGCGCCGGTGGCGCTGGCGTGGCTATTGCCGCCGATGGCGGTGGCCCTGCTGGCCGGCGCCGCTGCGCCGCGGCCCACTTCGACCGATTGCGCATTGGCAGGAAGCGGCGTTGCCAATCCGGCGCCACCTAGCGCCAGAGCGATGGCGACCGCGAGTGCCAGGCTCTGACGGCGATCGATGAACGCGGCTGAGGCAACCGCTCCGGGGCTGTCGCCGCTGGCCAATTCCGAGGCGACGGCCCACACACCAAGCGATTTGTTCCAGACCTTGCGATAAATCCGATTCATCGACGCACGACTCCTGAGTTGTTGGACTGGTTTTTTGGCGAACGCCCAGCGGCGGAAGGCGTTCCAGCCTGCAATTCACCGCAGTTGTTCGCGCTATGGGCCTTGCGGCGGGCGGCTTGCGCCTGCGTCCTGGATAGTCAAAAAGTGAACGCTACCCAACCATAGAACTGAGCGGAGTGTTAACAGTCGTCATTTCAGGCGTCAAGTTTTTGACAGAAAGCGAAGAGAAGTGCGCGCTTGATCACACTTATGCTTGCTTTTATTAGATTTTTGATAAACCTTTGGAAAACAGCGACCTAGATCATGTCCTTCGAGACATTTCGGAGCTGAATAGGCGGAACTGGAAAGGACAAAAAAGCCCGCTGGCAGGACGCCAGCGGGCTTGGTTGCGCAAAATGCAGGAGGTAGCGGGTCAGATCTGCGGCCAACTCGCCCCGCAGCCCGCATGCGCCGTCCATCGGCGCGCGGAGCAGCCGTGTTTCAGGCGTTCACCGCCAAGGAAATGACGATCCTGCCGAACCGACGACTGCGTGTCGGATCATTGGCGCGCCAGCAGGTTCACCGCGTCGAAACCGCTGCCTTCCAGCTTGAGGATGTAGGTGCCGGCACGCGGCGCGGTGAAGCGCACCGTCTGGCTGGTGCCGCGACGCGTGGACGCGCCGTCGTTGTCGGTGGCAGTGGGCTCGCGTCCGAATGCCACGTACAACTCCGCCTGGCCGCTGCCGCCGAAGCTGATGAAACTCAGCACCGCACCCGCCTGCGCTTGGAACGTGAACACGCCCGCATCGCCCGACAGATTGGAGATGCCGCTCTGGACCACGCCATTACGCAGTGGCTGCGCATCCACCTGGCACCCCACATCGCCCCGATCGCAGCGACGTAACGCGCGGGCAACCGCGGCTCCGGCATCCACGATGCCGGCGCCGGCCGGCGTTGCCACCGGAATCGACACCGGGAATGCACGCGCAGTGCGCTTGAGCAAATTTTCCATTGCGGCCGGCGACAACGGCGGTTTGCCGTCGGCGATCAATGCGCTCTGCACCAATGCGGCGGTGCCGGCCACATGCGGCGATGCCATCGAGGTGCCTGCGAAGTCGCTGCCGCCATAGGTGAACTGCCCGGAGGTCGGCGTGGTTTTGCCGGTGTAGAGGGTTTGCCAAACGAAGCTGCGAATCGGGCCGTCGTTGGTGGCGAAGAACATCGAACTGCCACCCGGGCCGGCCAGATCGATCTGACGGCCGAAATTGCTGTAATCGGCAAGCGCACCGGTGGCGCGCGTGGCGGCAACGGCAATCACATTGGCGCAGTTGGCGGGAGCAGCCGTCGATACATCGGCAGTTGAATTACCCGCCGCCACCACCACGGTGGTGCCGCGCGCCACTGCACCATTGATCGCGGCCTGCATCGCCGAACCGCATGCGCCGCCACCGCCCAGGCTCAGGTTGATCACTTCGGCCGGATCGCGGTTGTCCGGTACGCCATCGACGTGACCGCCGGACGCCCAGACGATGGCATCGGAGATGTCGGAGAGTTGCCCGCCGCAGTGCCCGAGCACGCGCACCGGCAGCACTTTCGCCCTGTAGGCGACGCCTGCCCCGCCAATGCCGTTGTTGGTGGCTTCGGCAACCGTGCCGGCCACGTGCGTGCCGTGCCAGCTGCTGTCGCTGGCCACCGAGAACAGCCCGCAGTCGCCGTCTTCGGCAATCCAATCGCCGAGGTCCAGTGCGCCGGGCACACGCTCGGCCGTGGCGCGACGCGAGAAGAACGGATCGGTGATGAAGTCGTAGCCGGTGAGCAGATTGCCGGCCAGATCCGGGTGATCGGGCAGGATGCCGGTATCCAGTACCGCCACTACGACGCCTTCGCCCTGCGTTGTTTTCCAGGCTTGCGCGACGTCGATGCCACCCACCGGGTCGATGAGATGCCATTGATTGGTTTGCAGCAGCGGATCGTTCGGCAATGCGCCGCTGGTTTGCAGCGGATACATGCGCAGATCCACCTGCGCCGATTCGACGTCCGGGTCTGCGCTCAATTCCTGCACAAGACGGTCGGCATCGGCGCGACTGAGCTGGGCCGGCAATTTGATCAATTCGCCGCCCGCGGCAAGCGTGCGCAGATAGGTTGGCGCTGCGGTGGCACCGGTGCGTGCGGCAGGCGCAAGACGGACGGATGCGCGCGAAGCGGCCGCACCGACTGTCGCCGAGGCAGTGCGGCCGATATCGCGCGCGGTGCCGACCTGCCCGCTGCGGTAGCGGACGATGATTCTGTCGACCGGCGCATTGGCCATGGCCTGTTGGCGTTGGGCACTGGCCGCTGCCGCTGCCGCTGCCGCATCGGCGTTGGCGTTGGCGTTGGCGGCCAACGCTGTACTGCACGACGCAGCCAGGACACAGCAGGCAAGCACAAGGACCTGCGTAGAAGAGCTCTGGATCACGATGGGATTCCTTCGAGGTGAGTGCGAAAGGGCATGACGAAGAAAGCGCGCCGCCCGGCAATGGGCGGCGGGAATGCATGCAACCGCGTGGCCGTGCTGCGGCTACCAGCCGAAACCGGCGCCCAGCCCAACCGACCGGTCGTCGCCGCTGAGCGCGCCGCCCACGGTGACGGTGGCGCGCGGGCTGATCGCACGCTGGTAGCCCACCGACAACGCCGACTCGCCGTTCTGGAAACCGACGCCGGCACCGATGCGGTTCTGCGAAGCGATACCGGCCACGCTGGCGGACATGTTCAACATCGCCGAGCTCATCGCGCCCTGACGGTCCAGGCGACGGTTCTGCCGGCGCAGGCGGTCTTCGATATCGCCCTGGTAGCTTTCGAAGCTGTCGGCCATCGCGTTGTAGCGGCTGTCGGTGTAGCTGTTGGCAGCGGCAACGCCGCTGTCCAACTGGCCCTTGTTGACCGCATCGGTGGCACGCGTACCGGCAGCCACGTTGGCCACCTGACGCTCACCGCCCACGCTGCCCACCGACACCGTGTTGGCACGATCGGCAACCGCGCCCTGACCCAGCGCCACCGCGCCTTGTGCCGTGGCACGTGCGCCCTGGCCGATCGCAGTGCCGGACGCGGCCGTCACCTGCGCGCCCTCACCCATCGCCACGGCATTGGTCGCCACCGCCGCGATCTGCGTGTTGGCGCCCACCGCCGTACTGCCATCGGCATTGACGCGCGCATTGCTGCCGATGGCGGTGTCGTTGGGGCCATGCGCATACGCGCTGCCGCCAATCGCCGTGCCGGTGATGTGGTTGGCCACTGCTGCCGTGCCGACCGCCGTGGACGTGGCTGCCGGCGTGATACTGCCGTCCATTGCGGCGGTGGGCGTGCCCTGCACAGAGGCCGTTACATCGCTCGCAGTGCTTGCGACATTGCTGGACACATCGCTGACCGCAGTTGCCGCCACTGCCGGCACCGTTGCGGTGCGCAGCGATGCGGTGCGTGCGGCGGTGCCGGCGGCAGTGCCGCCACTGCGTGCATCCAGCTCGCTGACCTTGCTGTCCAACGCCGTCAGTGCCGCACCGACGTTGTTGTAGCTGGCGCCCTGGATCACATAGGTCGGCGCCACGAACACGCCTTGCGCACCGATCGCCGCACCGCCGCCAAGGAAGCTGGCCGCATTGCTCAGCGACTGGAACAACTGGCCGCCATTGATCGCATCCGTGCTGGCACTGGCAATCGTGCCAGCGCCTACGTTGACGATACGGCGCGTGGCCGGGCCGCCGCGACCGTTGCCGCTGCCCACCGACACCGTATTGGCATCGTAGGTGCGCGAGCCCGAGCCCAGGGCCACCGAATCGGCACCGCTGGCACCGGCATTCGCACCCAATGCCACGGCATTGCTGCCGCTTTCGCGCACGAACGCGTTGTAGCCCAGCGCAACGCCGTTTTCGCCGATAGAATTGGTCTGCCGGCCCATCGCAGTGCTGTTCACGCCGCTGGCGCTGCTGTCCGCCCCCAGCGCGCTGGCACCGGTGGCCGCGGCACGGCTGCCGGAAGCAACCGCCACGCTGCGCTCGCCGGCAGCAACCGCAAGGCTACCCAACGCAGAACTGCTCTGGCCAACGCTGGAGGCATTGAAGCCCACCGCGATGGCAGATGCGCCGAGTGCGCTGCTCGCGCCACCCAGCGCCATGGCGCCCTGCCCCTGCGCAGATGCCGCCGTGGCGTCCGTGGTGGCCGGCGTCACTGCCAGATAGCCATCGATGCGTGAGGTGGCGGCGCGCACCGTGTCGAGCTGGGCCACATTCACCGCATCGGTGGCTTCGGTACCGGCGGCAACGCTGGTGATCTGGCGCGTCAAGCCGGCTTGCACGTCGCCGACCGATACCGTGTTGCTGCGAAACGCATAGGAGTGCGCACCCAGCGCAACCGCGCTGGATGCCGAACGATTCCAGGCATCGTCGACCCAGGATCCCACCTTTGCGCCGTAACCGATCGCCACTGCGTCCACGCCGTTGGCCTGCGCGTCCGCGCCAACGACCGTGCTGTCACCATTGAACCGCGAGGTCGTGGCACGCGCGCCCAGCGCCACGCTATTTTCGTTGTAAGCGGTGCTGTCATGGCCGATCGAGATGCCGCCATCGCCCGACGCCAAGGCAAAGCCGCCCAACGACACGGTGCGTGGTGCGAACGAACCGGCGCTGTGCCCGATCGCCACCGCATCGGTATTGCCGGGCGCGTTCGGAAACACGTTGGAATCGTAGCCAATGGCAATCGCATAATCGGATTGGCTCTGCGCACCCGAGCCCAGCGCAATACCGCCAAGACCGGTCGCCGCGGTAATCGAGCCGAAGTTGCTGACGCCGCCAACGACAACGCTCTGCGCTCCGCTGGCCAACGAGGTGTCGCCAACTGCGACGCTACTGGCTCCGTCGCTTCGCGCCCTGTAACCGAACGCGGTCGAGGTGTCTGCGCTGGCGCGCGAGGAATAACCGCCAGCAGTGGAAAGAAAGCCGCTGGCGCTGGAAAGCCCGCCCACGGCGGTGGCGCCGTCGCTGGAGGTCTGTGCGCGGTACCCCAGCGCCGTGCTCTGCACGCCACTGGCGCTGGCGCCGCTGCCGATGGCGCTGGCATACGGCGTGCCCGCTAGCGCACCACCGCCCACTGCTGTGGCGCCCACGCCTGACGCCTGCGTGGCCTGTTCGCGTTGGCCGACGACGAAGCCGTTGGCATCGTAATCGAACACGGTCGCAACGCCGCCGAGGGCAATCGACGATTCTCCCGCGGCCGCAGCGTTATGACCGATCGCGGTCGCGTCGCGGTCCAAGGCCAGGCTTCCGCCGCCCAATGCCATGGTCCCATCGCCGAGCGCATTGCTCGCATTGCCCAGCGCCAGCGCATCCTCACCGTCCGCGAATGCCGGGATCTGCGCATCGGCGGCGGGTATCGCAGCCACTTGCGTCGGGCTACCGTTCGATCCTGCAGTAGCGCTCTGAGCTACCGTGCCGGCCTCGCCCGGGCAATGTCGCCTGCCATCGATCGCCTGGCACTGCGTGATCGCTGCAGCCGGTGTGGTCGCGGCACCGGCCGCCCCGGCCATGCCGAGCAATACGATCGCCACTGCCGTGGCCAGCACTCCGCCTGCATGGTCGCGCGGCAGTCTCCCCTGCGTGTTTCCCACCGCGCGAGCACGCGGCACCGTTTGGTCGTGAGCACAAGACTCGCGACCAGCCTCCAGATAAATTCGCTTCATTAACGCCTGACTCCCCATTTTGGTCTGGTGTGTAAAAAACCGACCACCGCACGAACAGATCGCACGGTCCCCCTGAGGTTTTATAATCGCGCGCACTTGCTTCAGCGATGGAGTTTTTCACCGCAAAAGATTCGAAACAGTAAAAAAAAGAAGATGCAGCGATCGAAAGATCGATAACGCCAAATGAATTTATTGAAAAACCCAATCCTCAGATGCGATTGCCGTCACACATAGCGCGCAATCGGTCATACGGAATAAATAACTAATACTTTTTTTTAGTTATTTAAAGATTACCAAGTGCCGATTAATTATTTAGTCCCATTCGCTGCCACCGCGAAATGAGTCTCGAAAAGAATTACGACGCGCACTTGGCTGATCGAGCGACCATCGCCATCGAGCCGCTCCGTCGCCTGATTCGAGCGCGCCACAAACGCTACCGGTCGCGTGCGCCCGATGCTGGCGAGGTCGGCAAACCCGCATGGCTTTGCAACGGAGACCGGTCATCGCGTCGCGCGCATGTAGTGGTAGCGGCAGCACGCGACGAATCTGCAACCGATTTCGATTGCAGATTCAGCGCGCCGGCCTAAACGACAACGGCCGTGTGCATCGCTGCACACGGCCGTCGGGTCATGCGTCAGCGGCTGCCGATCAGCCGCACGGCATCAACCGCACCACACCCGCGCGTTGCGGAACATCCGCAGCCACGGCGAGTCGTCGCCCCAGTCGACCGGGTACCAGCTCAGGTTTGCGCTGCGTGGCGTGCGCTCCGGATGCGGCATCAGGATGGTGACGCGGCCGTCGCTGCTGGTCAGCCCGGTGATGCCGTCGGGGGAACCGTTCGGATTGAGCGGATACTGCGACGCCACCGCACCGTCGCCATCGATGTAACGCAATGCCACGCGTGCGGCGGCCTGGTCCACGGCGCTATCGAACTCTGCGCGGCCTTCGCCATGCGCAACCGCCACCGGAATCCGCGAGCCGGCCATGCCGCGCAGGAAGATCGACGGCGACTCCACCACTTCCAGCAGCGCGGTGCGCGCTTCGAACTGCTCGCTGCGATTACGCAGGAAGCGCGGCCAATGCTCGGCACCGGGAATGATGTCCTTGAGCTGGCTGAGCATCTGGCATCCGTTGCACACGCCCAGCGCGAACGTATCGCTGCGTGCGAAGAACGCGGCGAACGCGTCGCGCAGCGCCGAGCGCTCCAGGATGGATGTCGCCCAGCCGCGGCCTGCACCCAGCACGTCGCCGTAGCTGAAACCGCCGCACGCCGCAAAGCCCACGAACGCGCTCAGGTCCACGCGGCCCTCGATCAGGTCGCTCATGTGCACGTCGTAGGGACGGAAACCGGCGCGCTCGAAGTTGTAGGCCATTTCGATCTGCCCGTTGACGCCCTGCTCGCGCAGGATCGCCACCTTGGGCCGCGTGCCGGTGGCCACGAATGGCGCCGCGACATCGTCGGAAGGGTCGAACACCAGCTTCGGGCGCAGGCCTGACGCCTTGAAATCACGCGCCAGGGCGCGTTCTTCATCGGCGCTGTCCGGGTTGTCGCGCAGCTTCTGCAGCGCATGGGTCACCGACCACCACGCATCGAACAGCTCTTCCCAGCGCCATTCGGCCAGCACGCGGCCCTGCCCGCTCACGCGGATGCGCGGCGTGCCGGTGGGGCGTGCAATGCGCTGCGCGCATTCGGTCAATGCGTGGCGCTCGACCAGGTCGGCGAACGCGGCGCGGTCTTCGCTGGCGATCTGCACCACTGCGCCCAATTCTTCGTTGAACAGGCTGCGGAACGCATCGTCGCCCCATGCATCCAGCGTGATATCCAGGCCCTGCCGCGACGCAAACGCCATCTCGCACAGCGCAGCAAACGCACCGCCATCGCTGCGATCGTGATACGCCAGCAACAGCCCGCTGTCGCGCGCGTCGCGAATCAATTCGAAGAAGCTGCGCAGCCGCTGCGCATCGTCCAGATCCGGCACCTCGCCGCCGAACGCCGGCAGCGCGGTGTCGTCGGCATACACCTGCGCCAGCACCGACCCGCCCAGCCGCTGCTTGCCGCCTCCCAGCCCGATCAACCACAACTCGCTCTCTTCACCGCTGCGCAGCAACGGCGTCAGCTGCGTGCGCACATCGCCAACCGGGGCGAACGCACTGATGATCAACGAGACCGGCGAAACGCTTTTCAGCGTTTCACCGGGAATAGGGAATGGAGAATCGGGAATGGTGGAAGCGGAGGGCTGCGGCGTTTCACCATTCCCGATTCCCGATTCCCCATTCCCGAGCTGCCACTGCGCCTGCATCGACAGCGAATCCTTGCCCACCGGCACGCTCAGTTCGAGTGCCGGGCACAGCTCCATGCCGATCGCGCGCACGGCGTCGTACAGCAACGCGTCTTCGCCGCTATGGCCGGCGGCGGCCATCCAGTTGGCCGAGAGCTTGATGCTGTCCAGCGTCTGCACCGGTGCGGCGCACAGGTTGGTGATCGCTTCGCCCACGGCCATGCGCGCAGATGCGGCGGCATTCAACAGCGCCAGCGGCGTGCGCTCGCCGATCGACATCGCTTCGCCTTCGAAGGTATCGAAACCGGCCAGCGTGATCGCGCAATCGGCCAGCGGCAGCTGCCACGGACCGATCATCTGTTCGCGTGCGGTCAGACCGCCAACGCTGCGATCGCCGATGGTGACCAGAAAGCTCTTGGACGCCACGGTGGGATGCGCCAACACGCGCAGGCCCGCCTGCTGCAGATCCAGCGACGCGGTCTGCAGCACCGGCCATTGCGGCGCACCCGGATGCGCCGCATCGCGATGCATCTTCGGCGCCTTGCCGAACAGCACGTCCATGGGCAGATCGATCGGGAGCTGGGAATCGCGAGTCGGGAATGGGGAATGGTGTGAAGCGGTGTCGGCAGCCACAAGCGTGCCGTTACGACTCCCGACTCCCGATTCCCGATTCCCGGCGTCCAGGACGCCATAGCCCACCACCAGCCGCTCCTCGGCTGTCGCCACGCCGACGGCGGCGAACGGGCAGCGTTCGCGGGCGCAGATGGCGGCGAATTCTTCAAGGCGCGCCTGCGGCACGCCGAGCACGTAGCGCTCCTGCGATTCGTTGCACCACAATTCCAGCGGCGACAGCGAGGGGTCGTCGGTGAGCACGCGGCCCAGGTCGATGATGCCGCCCACGCCCGAATCGTGCAGCAGCTCGGGGATGGCGTTGGACAAACCACCCGCGCCCACGTCGTGGAACCAGCGGATCGGGTTGTCCACGCCCAGCGCCACGCAGCGGTCGATGACCTCCTGGCAGCGACGTTCCATTTCCGGGTTTTCGCGTTGCACGCTGGCGAAATCCAGCGCCTCGGCGCTGTCGCCGGCCGCCACCGAACTGGCCGCACCGCCGCCCAGGCCGATCAGCATCGCCGGGCCGCCGAGCACGATCACCGCATCGCCCGGCTGCAGGCGCAGCTTTTCCACCTGGTTGCGGTCGATCGCGCCCAGGCCGCCGGCCAGCATGATCGGCTTGTCGTAGGCGCGGGTCAGGCCCGGGCCTTCGGCAAGCTCGAAGCTGCGGAAGTAACCGAGCAGGTTCGGCCGGCCGAATTCGTTGTTGAACGCTGCGCCGCCGAGCGGGCCGTCGAGCATGATGTCCAGCGCCGGCGCCATGCGCGGGTTCAGCGCGCGCGGCGCTTCCCAGGGCTGCGGCAGGGTCGGAATGCGCAGGTGAGAGACCGAAAACCCGGTCAGGCCTGCCTTGGGCTTGCCGCCGCGCCCAGTGGCGCCTTCGTCGCGAATTTCGCCGCCCGCACCGGTGGCCGCGCCGGGGAACGGTGCGATCGCGGTCGGGTGGTTATGCGTTTCTACCTTGATCGCAAACGCCGACGGCAGCACCGCTTCGCTGCGGTATTGGCCGGTGGCCGGATCCGGGCGATAGCGCGCAGCCGGCACGCCTTCCACCACCGCCGCGTTGTCGCTGTAGGCCGACAAGGTGTGCTGCGGGGTCTGCTGGTGGGTGTGCTTGATCATGCGGAACAGCGAGCGCTCCTGCGGCTTGCCGTCGATGGTCCAGCTGGCATTGAAGATCTTGTGCCGGCAATGCTCGGAGTTGGCCTGGGCGAACATCATCAGCTCGACGTCGGCCGGGTCGCGGCCCAGCGCGCCGAAACGTTCGCGCAGGTAGTCGATCTCGTCCTGCGCCAGCGCCAGGCCCAGGTCGCGGTTGGCCTGCTCCAGCCCATCCAGCGGCACGCGCCGCAGCTGGCCCGGGTCGGGCACGTTGAACAGCGCTTCGGCAGCGGCGGCCGAACCGAGCAGCGATTGCGTCATCGGGTCGTGCAGCAACTTGGCCACGGCGGCCTGGGCAGCCGCGTCGTCCGGCCAGCCGGCCAGATCGATGCGGGTGCCGCGCTCCACGCGCTGGATCGGCTGCCCAGCCCCGCGCACCAGTTCGGTGGCCTTGCTCGACCACGGCGACAAGGTGCCCAGGCGCGGCACCACGTAGCGCGAGGAGGCATCGCCATCGCGCTCGGCGGGCGCGGCGTTGGCCTGCAGGATCCGCTGCATGGTGGCCTGGTCGGGCGATTGCCCGGCCTCGGGACGGATGAAGTACACGTGCCAGGCGCCAGTGATACGCAGCGCGGGAACGAGGGTTTGCAGGCGGGTTTCGAGCCGAGCGCGGCGGAACGGCGAAAGGGCGGAAGCGCCCTCGAGGACCATCATGTCCGGGGAACCGTGTCAGAAACGGGGCCGCAGATTGTAACGGAGCTGATGAATCGACGCCGGACTGCGCGTGCGATGGCGGGACTCGGGAATGGGAATCGTCAGGCGGGACCCTTGTCGCCGCCCCATGCGCGCACGTTGCACCGGCCAGCATGAAGGACGCGACTAGAGCGTGTTATGGACGTTGAGGCGCGTGTGAAGCGTTCCGTGGTGCGCGGTATCGGCGCGCCACAGGGCGCCCCGGAGGGTTGGCCGTCAGCGGCACGAAGCGCACGCCGAGCCGGCGCCACGCAGGACCCGCGCCGCACCGCTGGCAACCAACGCATTTCATCTCAACGTGCATGACACGCTCTAGATGGCGGCTAACCCCCAGAAACGGCAAAGGCCCGGATGCAGTCGGACCCGGGCCTTGTCGTTGCGCAGACGATCAACGCAACGGCGCTATCGGCGACGCGCCACGATGATCAGAGCCGAGACCGCCTCAGCGGCTGCCGCCCGCCGTGGTCACGGCACGCTTTTCCAGCGCCTCACGCAACTGGGCTGGCGGCAGGTAGCCACCGAGCTGGGTGCCGTCGGGGGCGAAGATCGCCGGCGTTCCGTTGACGCCCAGGCGCTGGCCCAGGTTGTATTCCATCGACACCGGGTTCTTGCAGTCCTTGGAGGCGACCGGCTGACCCGACTTGGCGGCCGTGAGCGCCTGCTTGCGATCGGCAGCGCACCACACCGCAATCATTTCCTTATGGTCCTGGCTGCCCAGGCCCATGCGCGGGAACGCCAGGTATTCCACCGCGATGCCCTGCTTGTTGAGCTCGCCGATCTCGCTATGCAACTTACGGCAGTAACCGCACTCCACATCGGTGAAGACGGTGACGGTGTACTTCGGGTTGGCCGGCGCGAACACGATGCGGTCGGCCTTGGGCACGGTGTCCAGCTGCTTGCGGCGGTAGGCCAGCAAGCCCGGGCTGGCGGCGAACTGCTTGTTCTGGATGTCGAACGGCTGCGCCTGGATCAGGTAACGACCGTCGTCGCTGACGTACAGCACCTGCCCGCCGACGACCACTTCGCGAAAGCCGGGGAACGGCGCAGCGCCGATGTAATCGGGTTTGAAATCAGGGTCCAGCGCCTTGAGCGCCGTGCTCACGCGCTGGTCCACGGTGCCGGTGGCGGCGGGCGCAGCGGCTGGCTTGGCGCCGGCAGTGCTTGCCGCAGGCTGCGAGGATTGTGCGCAGGCGGTAAGGCTGATCGCGCCCAGCAGCGCGGCGATGGCAAGACGATACATTCACGCATCCAGATGGAATGAGGTGCCGGGATTCTCGCACAGCGCAGATGAAGCCTGGCCGCGGCCGCGACAGTTTGTGAGCGCTGCAGGCACCCCGTTGCTGCACCTGTTGGACAGACGCAGTGCAGAGCGTGGTCTGCCGCGTCTGGCGATGGGCTCGGCGTTTTCGCCGTCGCAAGGCCCCCTGAAGGTGCCCCCCAGGCGTCGTCCCCCGCTCTCTTTGTTTCCTGGAGTGCAGCGCCGCATGGCGCCCGGCGCTGCCCGTCAGCACGAGGTATGACAATGAGGAGGCCACACCGGCCGGCGCCACCCTGACCGGCAAGGCCGCACGGCCGCCGAGCGGGTCTGGCTAGGTACCAACAACGTCGGCTGGCGGTGTTGGTGCGGCCGCGGGCAGGCGATTGGCCCGGTCGCAGCTCTACCGCGACCGGCGCGTCGCCAGCGCGCACGCCCATGGCGAGGCGCCGCGCGGACTAACCACGCGGATGATGACTGGCGTGCAGTTTCTGCAGATGCTGGCGCGCCACCAGCGTATAGATCTGGGTGGTCGACAACGAGCTGTGGCCCAGCAGCATCTGCAACGCGCGCAGATCGGCGCCGTGGTTGAGCAGATGGGTGGCAAAGCTGTGGCGCAGCCCGTGCGGGCTGACCGTGGCCGGGTCGATGCCGGCCGCCGCTGCGTAGCGTTTGACCAGCGCCCAGAATTGTTGACGACTGAGCGGTTGGCGGGAGACATCGATGAACAACGGCACCTGCCCGTCCACCGCCGCCACAGGCTTGTTCGCGGCCAGCAGCGGGCGCGCCTCGCGCAGGTAACGCTCCAACCAGTGCTGGGATTCCTCGCCCAGCGGCACCAGCCGGTCCTTGCTGCCCTTGCCGGTCACCCGCAGCACGCCCTGGCGCAGGTTCACCCCCACTGCCGGCAGGTTGACCAGTTCGCTCACACGCAGGCCCGCGGCATACATCAGTTCCAGCATGGCGCGATCGCGCAGGCCCGCAGGTGTGTCAAGGTCCGGCGCAGCCAGCAGGGCCTCGATCTGACTTTCGGTCAAGGCCTTTGGCAGCGAGCGTGGCAGGTGCGGCGGGTCGATCAAGGCGGTGGGGTCGTCGCTGCGCGCGCCATCGCGCTGGCACAGTCCGTAGAACGCACGCAAGGTCGACAACAGCCGCGCCGTGCTGCGCGGAGAATAATTCGCCCGGGTGCGCCAGCGCAGATAGTCGAACAGGGCGGCACGGTCGATGCCCAGCAAGCCGCCACCAGCGCCATCGCGCCAACGCGCCAGCCCTTCCAGATCGCGCCGATAACTCTCCAGGGTCTGCCGCGCCACGCCCTGCTCGGCCCAGAACCGGTCGAGAAACCGTTCGATGACGCTGGCATCAGCCGGCTGCACCGGCGGCAGGTGGCGGGCTAGTTGGCGGCGTTCGGCGGGGCTGCTGGCAGACATCGCCACAGCATAAAACGCGGCGCGCGTTTTGAGAGCGGACGCAGTGCGGGTTGCCGGTAGGTGCCTTGCCTGCGCGCGCGGGCTAGGACCTGTGCGCGTCATTGTTATGCGTGATCAGCACGCGTCGTCCGCAGGCGGGCAGGCAATCCGGATCGCGACGCCAGAGCTGCCATGGCCGGTAGGTCCCCGGCATGGGCATGCGCCCAATTGAACATGCCGCGTCTGCGCATCAGCCTTCGCGCCAGGATGCGATTGATCGCAGTTCGATGTATCGCGTGCGTCAGCGCGTGCAGGCACCAGAGCGCGGCTATTGCAGCGCGGCGTTGCGCCGTGCTGGGCGACCGTTATGCTCGCGCCATGACCTCAATTCCTTCGCCTCGCCTTGCACGCGCGCCTGCCCTGGTGGGCTGGCGGCTGCTGGCGTTGTGCTACGACGCCTGGCCGGTGCTGGCGCTGTCGATGCTGATCTCCACCGTGTTCACGCTGGGCTTTACGCTCGCCGGGCACCCCGCGCGCGAAAACATCGCGCCTTTCAGCCGCTGGCAATGGCTGTTGTGGCTGTGCTGCTGGATCGCCGCAGGCATCTACGCCACCGTGAGCTGGCGGCGCGGCGGGCAAACGCTGGGCATGCGCCCCTGGCGGCTGCGCTTGATCGACCCACAGGTGTCCTGGCGTGCGCTGTGGATCCGCTATGCCGTCGGCAGCTTGTCGCTGGCGCTGGGCGGACTGGGATTCTGGTGGGCGTGGCTGGATCGCGACCGGCTAACCTGGCATGACCGTGCGAGTAAGACTCGGCTGGAGCGTATTGCCAGGAAATTGCAGTAATCGGGCCGGCAGTCCACAACTTTCCTATCGAAGCTCCCGCATCTTCGATGCATGCGACTGCACCTGGAATGCTCTAGGGCTAGCGGCAGCGACCAAACCGGGCTGCGGCTTATTTGGCACCCAAGAAGGCGCGCGCAATCAACCACTGAAATGCATGCCCAAACGCATACAGCACCGCTAAAAATGGCGGAACCAACAACGCATAACTTGTCGTCCAACGCATGTTGGTCAACCAGGCATCCGCGTGGAGGGCGTTCAGTGCGATCAGCTGAGGCGTCAACGGCAATTGCAGCAGAACGAAGTGGCCCTTGGGATCGCCCTGAGCGCTGAGCGCACCCCACACGCAAAAAGCAGTTGCCGCCAGGTATAGCAGGCAGAGCGCCACACCCACCACGCTCACCCGCCGCATGCGCTCAGCTACTACGCCTGCGGAACAACCACGCCGACACACCCAGCATCACCATGGGCGGCAGCGCATAGGCAATGCGGTAATCGAGCTTGAGAGCGCCGGCCATGCGGCCGAAGAACAGCTGCAGCAGCCAGAAACCCAGCGCAAACAGAATGCCCAGGAACAGGCGCTTGCCCAGGCCACCGCTGCGCAGCGAGCCGAACGAGAACGGGATTGCCGCCATGCACAGCGCCAGCACGTTGAGCGGATAGAACCACCGGCTCCAGTACTGATCCTCGTAATCGCGCGCGTCCAATCCATTGCGGCGACGGTATTCGATGCTCTGCTCCAGATCGTGCGCGGAGAGATTGCGCGGCTTGGCCAGGCCAGCGGCCAGCGCAGCAGGATTCAGTTGCGATTGCCACGGCAATTCGGGAAAGGTTTCGCGCTGCACCGAGCGTTCCTGGAAGGTGTCGCGACGGACCTGACGCAGGGTCCAACGGCCGTCGCGGTGTTCGGCCACCGAGGCGTAGGTCAATTGCTGCATCCTGCCACTGGAATCAAGGTGGTAGAGCCGCACATCGTGCAGATCCAGTGCGGTGCCACCGCCATCGAGCAGCTTCTCTTCACCACTCAAGGCGTTGAGGAAGGTGTCGCCCTCTCGCGCCCACAGCCCGGCGTAGCGCGAAGACGCCATATCGCTGTTGTAGCGGGCACTGGCCTTGAGCGTGTCGGCCTGGTTCTGTGCCCATGGCCCGATGGTTTCACCACTGATCACCATGCTGGCGGTCAGCAGCGCCATCGCTGCGACGACCGAGGCGGACATGCGTTTGCGCGACACACCCAGCGCGCGCAGCGCCGTCAGTTCGGAGGTGGCGGCCAACTGGCCCAGTCCCATCAGCGCGCCAATCACCGCGGCAGTCGGGAACAAGGTATAGGCCCGGCGCGGCACGGTGTAGGCCACGTAAGCCACTGCGTGCCCGAAGGTGTAGCTGCCCTGCCCGATGTTCTTGGCTTCGCTGGCGAAGGCGTTGACCAGATCCAGCCCCAGCAGCACCGCCCAGGTCAGCAGCACGGTAAACAGCACCACCCGACCGACATACCAATCGTGGACCCGCGGCGTCAGCCTCATGCGCGCGCCCTCGGCCGACGCACGCGGCCGTCGCGCGCATAAGCCCATACCGCCACGGCCAGCAGCGGCAGCGTCAACCACCACAGGCCCAGCGCCGCCGGGGTCTTGCCGTTGGCGATCCACTGGGTGCCGACGATCATCAGATTGGTGCCCACCATGTAGGCCAGAAACGCCAGCATGATCCGGCCATAACGCTGTTGCCGCGGTGCGCTGCGCGACAGCGGCAAGGTGAGCAAGGCGAACGCCAGTGCCAGCAATGGCGGCGCCAGGCGCTCATGCAGCTGGGCGCGCGCGGCAGGGCGTTCGTCCGACAGCAATTGGGTGGTCCACATCACTTCCGGGTCGTTGGCATCGTGCACGCGGGTGCGGTCGGGCAAGGCGATATCGCTGCTGGCGAACTTCATCAATCGGTAGTCCAGGGTCGCGCCGCTCGCCGGGCCTTCCGTGCGGTAGCCATCGTCCAGGCGCAGATAACGGTCGGTTTTGCCTTCGAAGAACATCGCGCCGCGGTCGGCGGTGACCACATCGATGCGATCGTTCTGCTGGCGCTGCATGAAGACCTTGCCCAGGCCCTTGCCGTCGGCAGAGATCGTCTGCAGGTACACCACCCCACCACCGGACAGCGGCGTGAACTGGCCCGACTCCAGGCCGGCCATCAGCACGCTGCGGTTGGCGTCCTCCAGCATCGCCTCGGCGGTGCGGCTCGCCCAGGGGCCCAGCCACAGCGAGCACAACCCGATGACCAACACCACCGGCACCACCAGCATCAGCATCGGCCGCAGCATGCGCCTGGGACCCACGCCAATGGCGGTCATGACGGCCATTTCTGAATCGCGGTACAGCCGCGCCAGTGCCAGTAGCAGGCCCAGCATCAAGGCCAGCGGCAGGATGATGGGCAGATACGCCACGAATTGCAGCCCCACCTGCGACAGCAGCAAGCGCGCCGGGATGCGGCCGTCGGCGATATTGCCGAGGATATCCACCAGCACGCCGCCGACGCTGACGACCAGCAGCACGATCAAGGTGGCCAGGAAGCTCTGGGTGAAATCGCTGAGCAGGTATCGATCGAGCTTCGGCATTGGGTGGGCTTGTTTTAAACTCTCGGATTCGTTCGCGGCGCCGCCAGCCTAGTCCGGTTGGCGTAAACAGCCCGCGATTGTACGGATTTGCCTACGGAATCTGATCAATGGCCCTGCAATTCACCCTGAACCAAGACGCGCCGGCAAGCGCTGCCGTCGACTGCATCGTGGTTGGCGTGTTCGCCGACAAGACCCTTTCGCCCGCTGCCCAGGCGCTGGACAGCGCCAGCCAGGGCCGTTTGACGGCCTTGGTCGCGCGCGGCGACGTGGCCAGCAAGACCGGCAGCACCACACTGCTGCACGACCTGCCCGGCGTCACCGCGCCGCGCGTGCTGGTGGTCGGCCTGGGCGAAGCCGGCAAGTTCGGCGTGGCGCCTTACCTCAAGGCCGTCGGCGATGCGACCCGGGCGCTGAAGACCGGCGCGGTCGGCACCGCCCTGCTCACCCTGACCGAACTCACCGTCAAGGCCCGCGATGCAGCCTGGAACATCCGCCAGGCGGTGACCGTCAGCGACCACGCGGCCTATCGTTACACCGCCACGCTGGGCAAGAAGAAGGTGGATGAAACCGGCTTGACCACCCTGGCGATTGCCGGCGACGACGCCCGCGCGCTCGCCGTGGGCGTGGCCACCGCCGAAGGCGTGGAATTCGCCCGCGAGTTGGGCAACCTGCCGCCGAACTACTGCACCCCGGCCTACCTGGCCGACACCGCGGCCGCGTTTGCCGGCAAGTTCCGCGGCGCCGAGGCCGAGATCCTGGACGAGGCGCAGATGGAAGCGCTTGGCATGGGTTCGCTGCTGTCGGTGGCACGTGGCTCGGCCAACCGCCCGCGCCTGATCGTGCTGAAGTGGAATGGCGGCGGCGACGCGCGCCCCTACGTGCTGGTCGGCAAGGGCATCACCTTCGACACCGGTGGCGTCAACCTCAAGACGCAGGGCGGCATCGAGGAAATGAAGTACGACATGTGCGGTGGCGCCAACGTCATCGGCACCTTCGTGGCCACGGTCAAGGCCGAGCTGCCGATCAATCTGGTGGTGGTGGTGCCGGCGGTCGAGAACGCCATCGACGGCAACGCCTACCGCCCCTCCGACGTGATCACCAGCATGTCCGGCAAGACCATTGAGGTCGGCAATACCGACGCCGAAGGCCGCCTGATCCTGTGCGATGCGCTGACCTACGCCGAACGCTTCAACCCCGAGGCACTGGTGGACGTGGCCACGCTGACCGGCGCCTGCATGGTGGCGCTGGGCCACCAGACCGCCGGCCTGATGAGCAAGCACGACGACCTGGCTAACGAATTGCTGGCCGCCGGCGAGCACGTGTTCGACCGCGCCTGGCGCCTGCCGCTGTGGGACGAATATCAGGGGCTGCTGGATTCCACCTTCGCCGATGTCTACAACATCGGCGGCCGCTGGGGTGGTGCCATCACCGCCGGTTGCTTCCTGTCGCGCTTCACCGAAAACCAGCGCTGGGCGCATCTGGACATCGCTGGCGTCGCCAGCGACGAAGGCAAGCGCGGCATGGCCACCGGCCGCCCGGTGGGCCTGCTGACGCAGTGGTTGCTGGACCGCGCCGCCTGATGTCGCCGCGCGCTGCACTGGCCCTGATCGCCGGGTTCGTGCTGGCGGACGGGGTCACCAGCACGCTGCCCAACTGGAACGGGCTTGCCAGCGACCTGATGCGGTTTGCGCTGTTGCTGGCGCTGATTTTCGTCTGGCTGGCGGCCGACAGCCGCCAGTACGGCGTTCGCCGCCCCATGTGGCTCAACATCGGGATGGTGCTGGCCTGGCTGGTATTCATCCCCATCTATCTGTATCGCGCGCGGCCTGCCGGTCGGCGCTTACGGGCGATGGGCGGGTTCGTGCTGGTGATCCTGGCGTCCGGCCTGCTGTTCACGCTCGGCAGCATCATTGCCGAATCCGTTTTTCCTTCCGTTTCGTGATCTGACCATGCCCCGTGCCGATTTTTATCTGATCGCCAAGCCGCGCTTCCTCAACGAACCGCTGCGGCTGGTCTGCGAGCTGGCGCGCAAGGCCAACGACGCCAACCTGTCCACGCTGATCCTGGCCCGCGATGCGGAGCAGGCCGAAGCGCTGGACGATCTGCTGTGGGCGTTCGACGACGAGGCCTACGTGCCGCACCAGATCGCCGGCACCGACGAGGAAGACGAACTGGCACCGGTGCTGATCGCCGCACCGGAATTCGCCGCCCCCTCGCGCCCGCTGGTGATCAACCTGCGCGACGACCCGTACCTGGGCGCCTGCGACCGCGTGCTCGAAGTCGTCCCCGCCGACCCCGCTGCCCGCGAACCGCTGCGCGAACGCTGGAAACAATACAAGGCCCTGGGCCTGGAACTGACCAAGTACGACATGTGAATCGGGAATGGGGAATGGGGAATCGAAACTTGGCTCCCTCCCATTGACCGTCACCGATCAGCACCTCCCGCTTTACCCATTCCCTATTCCCGACTCCCCATTCCCTGCCTTATGACCACCCTCGCCTCCAGCTACGATCCCTCTTCCTTCGAATCGCGCCTGTATGCGCAGTGGGAGGCGGCCGGTTATTTCGTGCCGTCCGGCAAGGGTGAGCCCTACACCGTGCTGTTGCCGCCGCCCAATGTCACCGGCACGCTGCACATGGGCCATGCATTTCAGCAGACGCTGATGGATGCGTTGGTGCGCTATCACCGCATGCGTGGTTACGACACCTTGTGGCAGGTGGGCACCGACCATGCCGGGATCGCCACCGAGATGGTGGTCTCGCGCAATCTGGCGCTGGAAGGCAAGGGACAAACGCGCGATTCGCTGGGGCGCGAGGGCTTCATCGCCAAGGTGTGGGAATGGAAAGCCGAATCCGGCGACACCATCGAGCGCCAGATGCGCCGCCTGGGCACCTCCAGCGATTGGTCGCGCAGCACCTTCACCATGGACCCGCAGCCGTCGGCCGCGGTCAACGAAGCGTTCGTGCGCTGGTACGAGCAAGGTCTGATCTACCGTGGCCAGCGCCTGGTCAACTGGGATCCGGTGCTGAAGACCGCGATCTCCGACCTGGAAGTGGAAAACGTCGAAGAAGACGGCTTCCTGTGGTCGATCCGTTACCCGCTGGCCGATGGCGTCAGCTACGAACACGTCGAGCACGATGCCGACGGCAACCAGACGCTCCGCGAAACCCGCGATTATCTGGTGGTGGCCACCACGCGCCCGGAAACCATGCTCGGCGACACCGCAGTGATGGTGCACCCTGAAGATGCGCGTTATCTCACGCTGCATAACGCCCGCATCGTGTTGCCGCTGACCGGCCGGCACGTGCCGGTGATCACCGACGATTACGTCGACCGCGCCTTCGGCACCGGCGTGGTCAAGGTCACGCCTGCGCACGATTTCAACGATTATCAGGTGGGTGTGCGGCACTCGCTGCCGATGATCAACATCCTGACCCCGGAAGCCAAAATCATTGGCGGCCCTGATCAGCACGTCATCCCAAGTTCCGATCGCACCGCACCTTTCGCGTTGGGCGTCAGAGACGCTCACGGATTGGAAGCTATTCCAGATAAGTATCGCGGGCTGGATCGCTACGACGCGCGCAAGTTGGTGCTGTCCGAGCTGGAAGACCTGGGCATCCTTGTAGAAACCAAGCCGCACAAGCTGCAGGTGCCGCGCGGCGATCGCACCGGCCAGGTGATCGAGCCCTACCTCACCGACCAGTGGTTCGTGAAAATGGATGCGCTTGCCAAACGTGGGCTGGAGCTGGTCGAAAGCGGCCAGATCAAGTTCGTGCCGCCGAACTGGATCAACACCTATCGTCACTGGATGGAGAATATCCAGGATTGGTGCATCAGCCGTCAGCTGTGGTGGGGCCATCGCATTCCGGCGTGGTTCGACGATGCAGGCAAGTGCTACGTGGGTCGCGACGAAGCCGAGGTGCGCGCCAAACATGGCCTGGGTGCGGAGATTGCGCTGCATCAGGACAGCGACGTGCTCGAAACCTGGTTCTCTTCGCAGCTGTGGCCGTTCTCCACACTGGGCTGGCCGGATGCGCAGGCGATGGCCGAGCGCGGCTTCGAGCGCTATCTGCCGTCGTCGGTGCTGGTCACCGGCTTCGACATCATCTTCTTCTGGGTGGCGCGCATGATCATGGCCACCGACAGCTTCACCGGCCAGGTGCCGTTCCGCGATGTCTACATCACCGGCCTGATTCGCGATGCGCAGGGCCAGAAGATGTCCAAGTCCAAGGGCAACGTGCTCGATCCGCTGGACATCATCGACGGCATCAGCATCGAAGACCTGGTGGCCAAGCGCACCACCGGGCTGATGAAGCCGAAGGATGCGCCCAAGATCGAAAAAGCCACACGCAAGGAATTCCCGGACGGCATCATCGCCCACGGTGCCGACGCGCTGCGCTTCACCATCGCCGCGCTCGCCACGCATGGCCGCGACATCAAGTTCGATCTGGGCCGCGCCGAGGGCTACAAGAACTTCTGCAACAAGCTGTGGAACGCCACGCGCTTCGTGTTGATGAACAGCGAAGGCGCACGCTTTACCGGCGTGCCGCAGCCGCGCACCGAAGCGGAAAAGTGGATCCTGGCGCGCCTGGACAAGGTCACCGCGGAAACCCACGCGCATTACGCCAACTATCGCTTCGACCTGCTCGCGCAATCGCTGTACGAATTCGCCTGGAATGCGTTCTGCGACTGGTTCGTGGAGCTGGCCAAGCCGGCGCTCAACCATCAGGACGCCGACGCGGCCGCCAGCACGCGCCACACGCTGCTGTTTGTGCTGGAGTCGTTGCTGCGCCTGTTGCACCCGCTCACCCCGTTCGTCACCGAAGAATTGTGGCAGCAGGTCGCACCGCGCCTGGGCATTACCACCGCCACAATCTCGTTGCAGAGCTTCCCGCAGCCCGGCGATGTCGATACCGGCAGCTATGCCAGCGCTGAAGCCGATGTCGAATGGCTCAAGTCGATGGTGTCGGCGCTGCGCCGCGTGCGCAGCGAATTGAACGTGCCGCCGTCCAAGCAGGTGCGCCTGCTGCTGCAGGCCGGCACTGCCGACGACCGCCCGCGCGTTGCCCGCTTCGCCTCGCAGTTGTCGTTCCTGCTCAAGCTGGAAAGCATCGACTGGCTGGACGCTGGCCAGGACACCCCGCCGTCGGCCGCCGCCATCGTCGGCGAACTCACGTTGCTGGTGCCACTGGAAGGCCTGGTCGACATGGATGCAGAGCGCACCCGCCTGGACAAGGAAATCAGGCGCGTGGAAGGCGAGATCGGCAAGTGCAACGGCAAACTCGGCAGCGCGACGTTCGTGCAGAATGCGCCAGCTGCAGTGGTCGAACAGGAGCGCGCGCGCTTGAACGACTGGACCACGCAACTGACCGGCCTGCGCGAGCAGCGCGCGAAGATCTGAGCAAGTCGGTCAGTCGAGCGCGCCGCAGTCATGCGGTCGCGTTCGGGGTCGGAGCAGCGTGTGAGTGCGCGGTGCCCTCACCGCTCGCGGAACACGCCATAAACCCATGGCGGCATGGATGCCGCCACGGAGCTTACAGGGACGTATTTGCAGCGTGTCCCGCGATGGTGGGCGGGCAAGGCCCTGCAGTAAATCGCAACTCCACTGCCCGGCGCATAATTCATCGCATCTGTCCGCGATGTAAGCGCTGTGGACTAGAACTTCAAATCCACACGCGCATACCAGAAACGTCCACCGGGGATATCGTAAGTGGATGCGTCGTAGCCGTTGAGGGAGCAGGACAGGCAGATCGGCGGATCCTTGTCGAATACGTTGTTCAAGCCGGCCGTGAGTTGCAGGCCCTTGAGCCAATCCACACGATAGCCCACCTGCGCATCGTGATAGGTAATCGCATCCAGCCGGTTGGTTCCCACCGTCGGATCAGAACACACCGCAAACTCCACCGCGTCACCGCATTGCTCGGTGAGTTTGGAAATGTGCCGCGCAGTCCACGAAGCCGTCCAGTTGCCCAGCGACCAATCCAGTACTGCGTTGCTGGTCCACTCCGGAATTGCGCTATCGACCACCTCGATACCCGGCCCTTGCGGCTGCCGCTGACCTGCCGCGCCCAGCGCCTCGTAACGGCCTACCAAGGTGTTCTGCCACGAGAGTTTGAAGCGCCCGAACGCGGCTTCCGGTAGCGTCCAGAACAGATCCACGTCCCAGCCGTCGGTCTTGATCGAGCCCAGGTTGGTCAGCCGGTTGTTGAAGGCATTGATGCCGCCGGTGGACGCCCGCGCGATGCCATCGCAGTACAACGCATCCAGCGTATCCACGCACAAATCCAGCTGCGTCTGCGCATTGATCGCCTGGATCGCACCATCCACATGATGGCGATAGAAGGTCACCTCCAGATCGAGGCGGTCGGACCAGCTGGCATCGCTCGCAAATCCAGGGCTGAAGACAAAACCCGCGCTGAAACTGCGCGAATGCTCCGGGTCCAGTTGTTCATTGCCGCCGGTGGTGACCGAGATCTGCTGGTTGGCCTGCTGGTAGCCCGTCGGCACGCCGAGCGCTGCGCAGTTGGCCGCGCTGCCACGCGGCGCGGTGCCGCCCAGACCGATCGAGCACGGGTCCGACAATTGCAGATCCGCACGTGCCGCCGAACCGAACAACTCGCCGATGGTCGGCGCACGGAAGCCTTCCGCATAACTGGTGCGCAACACGAACTCATCGGTGACCTGCCAACGCAGACCGTACTTCGGCGTGAACTCGCCACCGAATGTCGAATAGTCCGAATAGCGTCCGGCGATATTCAGATCCAGTTTGTCGCCCAATGCGGAGTTGGCGAAGATCGGAATATTGAGTTCGAGATAGGCTTCGTTGACGTCGTAGCTGCCCGCCGTGGGCAACGAGGGCACGCCGTTGTAACGCCCGGCCACGGTGAGCGGATCGGGCTGATAAGAGCCTTCGTACTTGCGGTATTCGTAACCGCTGGCGAACGACACCGCACCGCCGGGCAACTGGAACAACTCGCTGCTGAGGTTGGCGGTGAACAGGCTCAATTCGTTCTGGCTGCGGTCGCGCACCACCGGCTGGATCCAGCGCAACATCTCCGGCGTGATGCTGCCGGCACCGCTGGAGATATCCAGTGGCACGCAGCCAGCCACGGCCGCGCAGCCAGCCGGGTCGCCCAGCGCCAGGTTGATGTTGTAGAGGTTGTAGCTGCCGTAGTTGGTCTGCTCGGCCTTGTTCTTGCTGTACATGCCGTTGACGTCCCAGAACCAGGTCCGCCCTGCGCCTTCGAACGTGCCGACCAAGCCGGTGCCGAAATATTGGGTATCGACCTGTTGCTCATAACGCCGCGGCCCGCCTTCCACCGGCCTGCGACCGATCTGGATCAGATTGGTGGCCGAATCCAGATCGAATCCGAACGGGTTGAACGGGTTGAGCGCGGAGATCACGATGTTGTCGGCCAGCGGGTTGCCGGTGCCGGCGTCGGGCCCGAGGAAGATAGGCTCCGGCGCGGCCTGGTTGGTCGATTCGCGCCGGTTGCCCAACGCCTTGACGTACCACTGCACGTCGTCGTTGAAGTAATAGCGGAACTGCGCAAATACGCCCTTGCGTTCGGACGGTGTCAGCAACAGATTCTGCTCGGCGAAGTTGTAGCGGTCTGCGGTGCCGAATCAGTGATAGTCGTCGCTGCGCGTGCAACCGCCGCTACCATCGTATTGCGGTGTGCCGACGCCGGCATTGGGCGTGAGGTTCTGGCGCACGCCGGTGTTGGGATCGACGAACTGGAAGCGGCCATCCGGCGTCGCCGAGCTGGCGAAGGTCAGCCCGGTGCCAGGAATCGGGAAGCGGGCCTGCGCACGATCGCGCGCATAGATCGGATCCTGTTTGACATAGCTTGCGCCCAGAAACAGGCTGAAATTCTCTCCGCTGGTGCCCCACGCCAGGTCCATGCCCTGGTTGGTGCCATCGCCCTTGCCGTACTGCCCGTAATTGAGCGTGACCTGCGCACCGTCGAAACTGCGACGGGTGATGATGTTGACCACACCGGCAATCGCATCCGAGCCGTACAACGACGAGGCGCCGTCTTCGAGCACTTCGATACGCTCGACGATCGCCAGCGGAATGGTGTTGAGATCGGTCGACGAGCCCACGCCGGACGCGGAGGATTCATTGACCCAGCGAATGCCATCCACCAGCACCAGCACGCGCTTGGAACCGAGATGGCGCAGATCCACCTGCGCCGAGCCGGCACCCACGCCACTGCCATCGGGCGGAAAGCCGAAGTTGCCCGACGAATTGAACTTGGCATTGAGCGCCGAACCGGACGCGGTGAGCTCCTGCAGCACTTCGCCGATGGAAGTCAGGCCGGTGCGTTCGATGTCGGCGCGATTGAGCGTCTGGATCGGTACCTGGCCCTGCAACTCGGCGGTTTTGATGCGCGTGCCGGTGACCTGCACGCTGTCGAGCGTGCGCGCGCTCGGTGCGGCCTCGGGCTGTTGCGCCCAGGCGAGCGTGGGGATCAGACACAATGACAACTGCACGGCCAGGCATGACCGATGGGGGCCAATCAGACGCTTCATCCTTTCTCTCTCCAGAAGGATTCTTGAGTGTCCGCACGCCCCCGTGCCCTGCGGTCCTTCCCAATTCTTAAACGAAAAATTAACGCACCGCAACTGGCGGTGCAGCAACGCACGGTGCCGCAGCGATCGTGACGAGGTGTCATCTGCACGCACGTGCGTGCTCGACCCATTGCGCATGCAAGCGAAGACGGCCATCTCCATCACGCGCGAATGACGCGTATTCACTCAGGCGCTCAGGCGTGCTTGGGTATCATCGCGCCATGACTTATGCCCCCCGCCTTGCCACTGTTTTCATCGGCCTGCTGTGTCTTGGCAGCACCGCATTGCACGCGCAAACCCTCGACCCACAGCTGACTGCCATGCGCGATGCCATCGCGGCCGCAGAGCGCGGCCAGACCGATGCCGGCCAGCTCGCTGCATTGAGCCGCCATCCGCTGTATGGATGGCTGGAATTTGCCGCGCTCAAGCGCACGATCGATACCGTCTCCAATGCGCAGGCGCAGGCATTTTTGCAGCGTTATGCCGGCCAGCCCGTGGCTGAGAGCTTCCGCAGCACGTGGCTGCCGGCGGTGGCGCGGCGGCAAGACTGGAACACGCTGCTGGCCAACTGGAAGTCCACCGACAGCGTCGGCCTGCGCTGCGCACAACTGACCGCGCGCCTGGCCACCGGCAAGGCCGATGCACAATGGAGCCGCGACGCGCTGGCCCTGTGGCGCAATGGCAAGGCGCTGCCCGATGCCTGCGATGCAGTGGTCGCCGGGCTGGAATCGCGCGGTGAACTTACGCCGGCGCTGCGCTGGGAACGCGTGGACGCCGCTGCCGATGCGCAGCAGCCGGCGGTCATGCGCACGGCCGCACGCGGACTCCCCGCCGCCGATCTGGCGCTGACCACCGATTACGCTGCCTTTCTCGACAAGGTCCACCCGCGTGCACTAGGTTGGCCCAAGACCGAGCGCAGCCGCCGCATCGCGGTCGACGGGCTGGCCAAGTTGGCCAAGAGCGATCCCGACGCTGCCGAGCAGCAGCTACCGCAACTTGCCAGTGCGCTCGGCTTCAGCCAGGCGCAGCGTGGGCAGGTGCTGTATCAGATCGCATTGTGGACCGTCGCCTCGTACCTGCCGGATTCGGCGCGTCGCCTCAATGCAGTGCCCGATGCCTCGTACGACGAGCGCCTGCACGAATGGCGTGCGCGCGAGGCGATGGCGCGCGGCGACTGGCCGGCCGCCTTGGCGGCGATCCGCAAGATGCCCGCCACCCAGCGCAGCGATTCGCGCTGGCAGTATTTCGAGGCGCGCCTGGCCGAGAAGACCGGCGCTGCCGCGGCCGCGCAGCCGCTGTATCGCGCAGCCGCGCAATCGCCGACCTTCCACGGCTTCCTGGCCGCCGATCGTCTGCAGCAACCTTACCGGCTTTGCCCCTGGGAGCCCAACGACAGCGCGCAGGCAAAGGCCGCCGTTGCGCGCGACCCGGCCCTGGTCCGCGCAATCGCGTTATTTCAGATCGACCGCCCCGGTTGGGCCGTGGCCGAGTGGAACGATGCCGCCACCCGCTTCGACGACACCCAGCGCCGGCTGGCAGTGGAAGTTGCCAGCGACAACGGCTGGTTCGACCGTGCGGTGTTCGCGCTCGGCAAGCAGCCGGACGAACAACGGCTCTATGCGTTGCGTTTCCCCCTGCACCACGACGACAGCATTCGCCGCGAAGCGGCCAAAAACGCGATCGACCCGGCCTGGGTGGCAGCGGAGATCCGTGCCGAAAGCATCTTCAATCCGCGCGCGCGCTCGCCTGCCAACGCGATGGGCCTGATGCAGGTATTGCCGGGCACCGGCGCGGCCGTGGCCAAGGGCATCGCCCTGCCCGGCTATGCGGGTGCAAGCAGCCTCTATGAGCCGGACACCAACATCGCCATCGGCACCGCCTACCTGCGCCAGTTGCTCAATACCTACGGCCTGCCCTACCTCACCATCGCCGCCTACAACGCCGGCCCGGGGCCGACCGGGCGCTGGCAATCGCAACGGCCCAACTTCGAGCCGGACTTCTGGATCGAGACCATCAGCTACAAGGAAACCCGTGAGTACGTCGCGCGTGTGCTGGCTTTCAGCGTGATCTACGACTGGCGCCTCAACGGCGACATGCTGCCGTTGAGCGACCGGCTCATGGGCAAGCTGGTGGACAAACGTCTGAAACCGGTATGTACCCCGGGCCAGGCTGCCAATAACGCCGCGCGGGATTGAGCGACGCCGGGCGCCCTGCACGGTTGCAGGGCCCTGGCGCGTGCGCGGCACCGCCATTGCGCACGGCACTGACGCAACATGGACGCCACGCAGGGAGCGGCAAGGACGTGCCTGCAGCGTGTCCAGCGGTCATGGATCGGCATGGAAAGGCAAGCGTGCTGCAAGCATTTCCCAGCTCCACGATGCAATGCCCCCCCCAGACCACATCCATCGCCACGCCAAACGCATAACGCCCGCATCACTGCGGGCGTTGTGCAACTGGGTGCTGCACCGCGTTTGCAGCCCTGCAGCCAGCGGCAGTTACAGCTTGCCGGCGCCTGCTTTCGCCTTGACGTCTGCAGCGACCTTGTCTGCCGATAGCAGATTGTAGGTATAGGGCGGTGTCCAGCCGATGTTGGTATTCCACGAGCACGACAGCGCCTTGCCGTTGAGCAGCGAACCCTGATCGCGATACACGCTGCCACCGTAGTCGGCGGCGATCTTGTCGCAGCTGCTGACACCGCTGATCTCGAACACGTTGCGCTCGGAGAAGATCTTCGACTCCTTGCCCACGCCATGCGCGTAGGAGAACGGATACACCGCATTGCTGGTGCTGCCGACGTGGTAGTTGTTGTACAGATGGACCTGACCGAAGCGCACGCGCGGGGCGCGCGCAGAAATGTTTTCGAACAGGGTGTTGTGAATGGTGACCTTGAGCTTGCCGCTGTCGGTACTGGACGCGCTGTCGCTGGAGCCGATCAGGTTGTTCTTCTCGTGCGACTTGAAGGCCGAGTACGAGACGGTGACGAAATTGGCGCCTTTCTTGATGTCCATCGCGCCATCGTGGTGCTGTTTCGGACGACCATTGCGGTGCCATTCTGATCGTCGGTACGGCGGCCATCGGTGAAGGTGACATGGTCCACCCACACGTTGCTGGCGCCTTCCACGGTCAGGCCGTCGTACTCCGCATTCCAGTTGCCGGCGCTGCCATCATCCGGGTCCCATGGATTTTCGATGGTGATATTGCGGATGATGACGTCGTTGGCCTTGACGTAAAAATAGCCTTCGCGAATTTCAGCGTTGCTGGTGATGCCGATCAGCGTGGTCTTGGTGGGCACGTCCAGACGCGCGCGCGTCTTCATGTCCGAGGTTTTGGTGTAAGGCTTTCCTTCGCTGATATCGATGATGCCGCTGACCTTGATGATGCGCCCGTTGCTCCCGACGCTTGCGCTCAATGCTGCTTTCAACTCGGCGGCGTTCTTGACGGTGTAGATATTGGCGGCAGCTGCTTTGGAGCCGCCCTTGGTGCCGCCGTTCTGGGTCGCCCAACCCGTGGTTGCAACCTCCAACGCCGCATCGGCATAGGCAACGCCGGTGAGCAGCAACGACCCAACGAACAGCGACGCGGCGGCCGCCGTCGAAAATTTCGGCTTCATCTTGATCTCTCCCTCGAATGGGTTCGATGCGCCGCGCTGCGGCGCACCCCTGGTCCAGCAGACTCGGAACGCATTATTCAGATATGGAATATTCCATTCCGCGGATCCGATACTAGGAGCATTGCAACCGCTTGTATCTAGACGTTTTTCGGATATGCATGCGCAATCACGCAAACGCTTGCGAGACACAAAAGAAGAGACAAAACGCTGCGATCAGGACACGCAGAGACAGCGCAAGGACACTGCAACGCAGCAAGATTGCGGGTCACGCCATGGGGCGTGCCACGCGAGAATGCACGCCACCATTCAAATACATCTGTTTTTCGGCGTACCAGTCGTTGCAATGCATTGCCGCGCCGCGGCATTCAACACGAAAGCGCCGCCCGCCTACGACTGGGAGCAACGCAAAAGCGCCTATCGGTCCATGGCGAAACATTCGCCACCTCGCAGACCGGCGCGTCGGCCCATGTTGTACGCAAGGCGCACGCCCCTCGCTCCAATGTGGCCAGCATGCCGCATGACCACGGTCAGATCGATTGCACGGGCGCAGCATCATTTGACGCCACGCGTCTGATGCGCATGGGTCCGCGCCGCCATCGACCGCTCCGGCGACCGGTTCGCTGCGACCTCACCAAGCCGTTCGGTAGGGCAAGGCGAGCTCGTTGCGCAAGCGAGATACCAAACGCTCCATGCGCAGGTGCATCCTGCAATCGCTCAGCACAAGCATCGAATCGAAGACCATCAGCGCCGGCATCCGGCGCAACAACGCCAACTGGCCGCTCCCTCAACGACGAATGCGTGCGCTCAGGAAAATCCTTCGAAGAACAACTCGATCGCCATCACCAACGCGTCTTCGCGTCCGGTGTGGGATGGGTAGTAGCGCGGGCGCCGGCCGATTTCGTTGAAGCCTTCGGAGTGGTACAGCGCGATGGCCGAGGGGTTGGACGGGCGCACTTCCAGAAACGCGCGCCGCGCACCGCGATCGCAGGCGCCCTTGATCAGCGCGCGCAGTAGCACGCGACCGTGGCCTTGCGATTGCGCCTCCGGTGCGATGCAGACGTTGAGCACGTGCGCCTCGTCGGCGGCGATGCTGATCACGCCATAGCCGATGACCCGGCCGCCCTGCTCCATCACCCAGCCGGGATATCCGGCCTGCAGGCAGTCGCGAAAGATGTTGCGCGTCCACGGAAACGGATAGGCGCGCAGCTCGATCTCCATCACCGCATCTAGGTCGCTCTCGCGCATTGCGCGCAGCGAGCTGGGTTGCGGCGCATTCAATGCGCTCACGCCGGGTCCCGGCGCCGACGCAGCGCGCGCAGCTGCGGCCACAGTGCACGCTTGGCGGCCGGATTGCCGCGCAGTTCCGCCAGCGGCCAGGATGCCATCAAGGCCTGGGTCGCAGGATCGCCCGGATTGCAGCCGGATGCGCGCAGCAAGGCCATCTGCAGGCGATCCGGCATGCCGACCCGGCTGCGCCGTTGCGGCACCGACGCTGGCGCAGTGCTGGGCGCACGTGGCGCTTCGGCCGGTGCCGCCGGTGCATTCCGCCGCGCGACGGGCGCATTGGCCGTTGCAGGTTGCAGCGCACGCTCCACACGCGCCGGCGCGGCCATCGGTGCGCGCTCGGCAATCTCGACAGGCGCGGGCAACGCATCGACCGCATCGCGATCCAGGTACACGGTATGCCCCAATGCCTGCAGATACGACACCTGCAGATCGGACCACATCGGCTCGCTCATTGAGTCGCTCACGAAAACTGGCTCATGGCAGCTCGGGCACGCGCCGCCAGCGTCGCCACAGCCACATCAACGGACCCGACAAGGCGTACAGCACGCCGATCACCAGCAACGAGCGCGCCAGATCGATCACCAACAGCGCAATCACCACCGTGGCGATCGCCAGCGCCAGGAACGGCACGCGGTCGGCACGCGGGCCGCGCGCGCCGCCCTTGAAGCTCCAGAAGCGGATTCGGCTGACCATCAGCAACGCCGACACCACCGTGACCGCCAACGCCACATAGCGCAGCTGCTCGCCATCGAAGCCCAGGCTGTCGTCGGCGAAGGCCCAAACGAAGGACATCATCAATCCAGCCGCCGCCGGGCTGGCCAGGCCGATGAACCAGCGTTTGTCGACCACGCCGACCTGGGTGTTGAAGCGCGCCAGCCGCAGCGCCGCGCAGGCCGCATACAAAAAGGCAGCCGACCAACCGACCCGGCCCATCACGCTACTGTCGTACTTCAGGGCCGACAGCGACCAGTGGTACATCACCAGCGCGGGCGCCATGCCGAAGCTGACCAGATCGGCCAGCGAGTCGTACTGCACACCGAATTCGCTGCTGGTATTGGTCAGACGCGCCACCCTGCCATCCAGCCCGTCCATCACCGCGGCCACGAACACCGCCATGGCGGCCTGGACGAACTGCCCATTGGCGGCGGCGATGATGGCGTAGAAACCGGAAAACAGCCCGGCAGTGGTGAACAGGTTCGGCAGCAGGTAAATCGTGCGCGAGCGCGGGGGCGGTCTCATCTCATCCATCCGCCAAGTGTAGGGCCTGAGGTCTGTCCGGCGGTAGCGCGCCTGCCGGTTCAGCACCTTGCGCGCCCATCACTTGCCAGCGCCCGCTGCGGATGCTGCAATCGCGACGGGAATCATCCAGGGGAAGCCACATGCAGCTGTCGTCCGGGCTTTGCGCCCTGTTGATGCTGGTCAGCGCCGCCGCCGGCGCGACCGATCTTTATAAGTGGAAGGACGCCAAGGGCGTGACCCACTACACCGAAACCCCGCCACCGACCGGCCAGCGCTATGAAGCGCGCCGAATCGACGCGCGCAGCGGCACCGCCGCCATTGCTGCAGAGACGGCCGCGCCCGAATCGGCCGACTGCCTCACCGCGCGCCGCAATCTGGAACTGCTCAGCGGCAAGGGAGAGGTTTCCATGGCGGCCGGCGCCGACGGCAAGCCTGGCGCCGTCTTGGACCAGGATGCCCGTGCGACCCAGAGGAACCTGGCCGACGCCGCCGTCAAGGCCTATTGCAAGCCGGCAGCCCCAGGCGGCCCGGCCACCTGAGCCGGGAAGAGGTGCCAGGACGGGATTGCCGTCCCGCCGCCGGGCTGGAGCCAAGCACCTTGGTGCCGCGAGCACCGGCCGAGCCAGCGCACCCGACCTGATGGCCGCACCTGCGTAGGTCGTAGACGAAGCGCGGCCCCAACAGCTGCACGATCGCCGGGCACCGGTGACGGATGTATGCGGACGACCGCGCAGCCTATGGCGCACGTGTGCCGGCAAGCCAGCCACTTGAGCCGCCCCGCACCGGTCCGCCCTGGCCAGCGACAATCCGCAACGCGCGCCTGGCGATGACCGGCAGGGCCCGAGACTGGCAAACTAGCGGCTTTCCGCCCAAGCGAAGCCCGATGCGTCTTTCCCAGTTCCACCTGCACACCACCAAGGAAACCCCGGCCGACGCCGAGCTGGTCAGCCACCGCCTGATGCTGCGCGCGGGCATGATCCGCAAGCTGGCCTCCGGGCTGTACACCTGGTCGCCGCTGGGCTTGCGCGTGTTGCGCAAGGTCGAGGCCATCGTGCGCGAAGAGATGAACCGCGCCGGCGCAGTGGAAGTGCTGTTTCCCACCATCCAGCCGCGCGAGCTGTGGGACGCCACCGGGCGTTGGGAAAAGTTCGGCGGGCAGCTGCTCAAGATCAAGGACCGCAAGGAACAGGAGTTCTGCTACAGCCCCACCGCCGAAGAGGCCGCTGCCGAATTCGCGCGCCAGGAGATCAACAGCTACAAGCAGCTGCCGCTGAATTTCTATCAGATCCAGACCAAATTCCGCGATGAGATCCGCCCGCGCTTCGGCGTGATGCGTGCGCGCGAGTTCCTGATGAAGGACGCGTATTCGTTCCACCTCACCGACGAGGACATGGCGCGCGAATACGACAATATGCGCGCCGCCTATACGCGCATCTTCACCCGCCTGGGACTGGACTTCCGCGCCGTGCAGGCCGATTCCGGCGCCATCGGCGGCGATGCATCGCAGGAATTCCACGTCATCGCCGACTCCGGCGAAGACTCGCTGGCGTTCTCCACTGGCTCCGATTACGCCGCCAATGTGGAAGCCGCCAGTGCGGCACCGCCTGCCCCGCGCGCCGCGGCCAGCGAAGCGATGCAGCAGGTGGCAACGCCCACCCAGAAGACCTGTGAAGACGTGGCCCAGTTGCTCGGCATCGCGCTGCAGCGCACGGTCAAGTCGGTGGCGGTGATGACGCAGGCCGGCTTCGTGCTGGTGCTGGTGCGTGGCGATCACGCGGTCAACGAGATCAAGCTGGCCAAGGTGCCCGGACTGGCCGATTACCGCCTGGCCAACGAAAGCGAAATCCGCGAACACCTCGGCTGCGAGCCGGGCTTCCTGGGTCCGGTCAACACCGCGCGCCCGGTGCGCGTAGTGGCCGACCGCGATGTCGCCGCACTGGCCGATTTTGTGGTCGGCGCGAATGTGTCCGGCGCCCACCTGGTCGGCGTCAACTGGGGCCGCGATCTGCCCGAACCGGAGACCGTGGCCGACGTGCGCAACGTGGTCGAAGGCGAACGCGCGGCCGATGGCGGCGAACTGCGCCTGGCTCGCGGCATCGAGGTGGGCCATGTATTCCAGCTTGGCAGCCAGTACGCGCAGGCGCTGCAAGCCACCGTCATCGACGAAGGTGGCAAGGCGGCGGTGATGAAGATGGGCTGCTACGGCATCGGCATTTCGCGCATCGTGGCCGCGGCGATCGAACAGAACCATGACGACGCCGGCATCATCTGGCCCGCGCCGATGGCGCCGTGGCAGGTGGTGGTCTGCGTGATCAATCCCAAGCAGGACCCGCAGGTGCTCGCCGCCGCCCAGGCCTTGCTGGACCAATTGCTTGCCGCCGGCCTGGATGCTGCCCTGGACGACCGCGGACTGCGCCCGGGCGCGATGTTCGCCGATATGGAATTGCTGGGCATTCCGCATCGGGTAGTGGTCTCGGAACGTGGATTGGCGGCCGGCACTTTTGAATATCGCGCCCGTACCGCCGATGCAGCGGAAAGCCTGGATAAAGCCGGGTTATTCTCCCGCCTGGGGCATTGATCAAACCCCGGGCATCGGCTTCAAATGGATGAACACAAAGCGCCGAATTATTTCGGCGCATTTGTCATACCGGTTTTCTCACTTTATGATGGCCACCGCTGCCATGGACCGGCATTCTTTTTCTCTCATCTTCCGGAGCAGTGATGTCGATCGATCTTAGTGGCCTGTCGGCCAAGCAGTTGAGCGCCCTGATCAAAAACGCAAAGAAGCAGCAGACCGTGGTTGCCAAGCGCGCGCCGATCGCCAAGGTCCGCACGCAGCTGGTCCGCGCTGCAAAAGCCCAGGGTTATTCCATCGAAGAATTGTTTGGTGCTTCTGCCAGTGCCGGCCCGGGCCGTCCGGCGGGTGCCGGCAAGCCGGGTCCGCGTGCCGGCCGCAAGCTGGGCAAGGTGCCGCCGAAGTATCGCAACCCCGGCAACGCCCAGGAAACCTGGACCGGCCGTGGCAAGCAGCCGCGCTGGCTGGCCGAGTTGACCGCCGCCGGCAAGAAGGTAGAAGACTTCCTGATCAGCAAGGTCGGCGGCGCGAAAAAAGCAACCGCAAAGAAGGCCTCGCCGCGCAAAGCCGTGACCAAGCGCGCCGCCAAGAAGTCCAAGGCCGCTTGATTCAAACCGATAAGAGCGCCGGCCATGCCGGCGTTTTTATTGCAGGGTGTTTCCCCTTATAAATTCTTGCGGGCAGGAATGAGCAGATTGCCAAACAGCAATCCGGCCATCAATGCCATCACGATATTGGTCACTGCCAAGAGTGCGGCTTGTCCGACGCTGACATCCTGTTGCTGCACCAGGGTCAAAAAGCCACGCAAACTGACGCTCCCGGGAACCAGCATGATGATGCCGGGCAATCGGATCAGCGCACCGGGCTTGTGCACCACGCGCCCGAATAAATTTCCCGCAGCGGTCAATGCCATTGCCGAGGCGAATACACCGGCCGGGCCGCCCCAGGCATGTCCTGCATAACGCGCAATGACATAACCTGACATAGCCGCCGCCATGATCCATAAATAGTCACGTCGATTGGCTTTGAACAGCACCGCAAACGCATAAGCGGCCACCACCAACGAGGCCCATTCCACCCAACCGGCCTGCGGCCGCAACGCGGCCACCTGGGGATGCAGGCCAACCAGCTGGGTCAGCGTCACCGCAATGACCGCACCCACGGTCAGCTTGAGCACCGTGGTGACCGCACCGGCCAGACGCGCCGTGCCGGAGACCCAGTGCTGGCTGGCCAGCTCGTTGAACGCATTGGTCAATGACATGCCTGGCAACAGCACCACCAGCGAGGCGATGATCACCGTATTGAGGTTCAACGGCCCCAGCAGGGAGGCCACCAGCGCCGCCACCACCCCGGCCAGCAGGCCGGCCAGCGCCTCGCCGGCTTCTTTGCTGGCAGCGCGCTTGTCGGTGTACTGGGTGAGCAGGCCGATCGACATGCCGATCGCCCCGGCCGTGGCGATATCCAGCCACGGCAGCTTCCACAGCCCGGCCACGCCGGCGGCGGCCAGCCCGAACGCCAGCACCTGCAGGGTCTTGCCGCGCCGGTCCACCTCGCGGTCCAGCCGGCGCAAGGCGGTGTGTCCCTGCGCGATGCTCATGCGGCCGTTGGCCACGCTGTCGGCCACATAGTCGGCCACGCTCAGCTTGTACAGATCGTTCTCGCCCGGGGCCAGGCGGATCACCCGGGTGATGTCGCTGGAGCCGATCGCCTTGGTCGGGTCGCTGAAGCTCAGGATGATGCCAGTGGGGTTGGACCAGGGCTCGCAGTCCAGGCCCAGCTTCTGCGACAACCCCACCACCGCTGCTTCCAGCCGTTGCGCGGTGGTGCCATAGGAATGCAGGCGCCCGGCGATTTCGGACACGAAGGCGACGCGCTGGGCGTAGGTGGCGCTGGCGGACGGGAGGACAACGGTGGCAGCGGACATGCGTGGCGGGTCGGATCGGAGAAACGCCGTGTCCGGCGAGGCCACCAGTGTATGCCGCAGCACGTGCGGCCGGCGCCCTCATCGACGGCCGTCGGCACGCCGCTGCGGTTGCGTCCCCATCCGTCGCTCACATTGGCCCTGTATGCTGGCGCCACGGACAGGCCACCCATGATCAAACCGCAACCTCCACGCATCGAACAAGACTCGCAGGATCAGGCACAGGTCCGCCTCGCTGGCAGTTGGGTCCTGGCGACCGCCCTGCCCCAGGCAGAACTGCTGCAGGCCGTGCCCGACGGGGTGCGCCGCATCGACGCGCGCGGCATCCAGCAGCTGGATTCGGCCGGCGTACTGCAGCTGCTGCGCTTTGCCGGCCGCATGGGCCTGAAGGAAGACGCGATCGATTTTCGCGATGAGCACCAGGCACTGGTGTGCACCATCGAGGAACTCAACGACGAGCGCCCCAAGCCCAAACGCGATTACGGCTTCGTCGCCGCGCTCGACCGCCTGGGCCGGGCCACGCATCGCGTCGGCCAGGACATCCTGGAGTTGAACAGTTTTCTGGGCGAAAACCTGGTCAAGATCATGCGGCTGATCCACGAGCCACGGCGCTTCCGGCTGACCTCCACCGTGCATCACATGGAGCAGGTGGGCCTGGACGCGGTGCCGCTGGTGGTGCTGCTGTCGTATCTGGTGGGCGCGGTGATCGCCTTCCTGGGCTCGACCATCCTGCGCGACTTCGGTGCGGAAATTTATGTGGTGGAGTTGGTGTCCATCGCCTTCCTGCGCGAATTCGCGGTGCTGCTGACGGCAATTGTTCTGGCAGGCCGCACCGCCAGCGCCTTCACCGCGCAGATCGGTGCGATGAAATCGCGCGAGGAAGTGGACGCGATCCGTACGCTGGGCCTGGACCCGATCGACCTGCTGGTGATCCCGCGCCTGCTCGCGCTGATCTTCACCCTGCCGCTGCTGACCTTCATCGCAATGATCGCCGGCCTGGCCGGTGGCGTCACCGTGGGCGCGTTCGACCTGGATATTCCGCCGCAGATGTACCTGGCGCGCATGCACGACACCATCCAGTTGCGGCATTTCCTGGTCGGGCTCTCGAAGGCGCCGCTGTTTGCGCTGGTGATCGGCCTGATCGGCTGCCTGGAAGGGCTGAAGGTCAGCGGAACCGCGCAATCGGTGGGCGAACGCACCACCTCCTCGGTGGTGCAGACGATTTCCTTGGTCATCATTCTCGACGCGATTGCGGCGTTGTGGTTCATGAAGATGGGGTGGTGATGGAGCCGGGATTCGACATTCGGGATTCGGGATTCGCACAAAGCCGCAGCGCGGCGCTTGCATTGGTATCGGAGAGGAAGGTGCCGTGATCAATCCCGAATCCCCACGCCCCGATCCCGGCCCACAGGCCGATGTCGACGACGAACAGCTGGCGATTTCCGTGCGCGGGCTCACCAACCGTTTCGGTAGCCAGACCGTGCACGAAGACCTGGATCTGGATGTACGGCGCGGCGAAATCCTCGGCGTGGTCGGCGGTTCGGGCACCGGCAAGTCGGTGCTGATGCGCAGCATCCTGGGCCTGCGCGAACCCGACGCCGGCAGCATCCAGGTGCTGGGCGCGGACGCGCGCTCGGGCCGGTTCGCCGACCGCCAGCACATCACCCGCAACACCGGCGTGTTGTTTCAGGACGGGGCGCTGTTTTCGTCGATGACCGTGGGCGAAAACGTCCAGGTGCCGCTGAAGGAACACCACGGCGAGTTTCCCGAGCGCTGGTATTTCGAACTGGCGCTGCTGAAGATCAAGCTCGCCGGCCTGCCCGCCGATGCGCTGGACAAGCTGCCTTCGCAATTGTCCGGCGGCATGCGCAAGCGCGCCGGCCTGGCCCGCGCGCTTGCGCTGGATCCGCCGCTGCTGTTCCTGGACGAACCCACCGCCGGACTGGACCCGATCGGTGCGGCCGCCTTCGACCGTTTGATCCGCACCTTGCAGCAGGCCCTGGGCCTGACCGTGTTCCTGATCACCCACGACCTGGATACGCTGTACGCCATCTGCGACCGCATCGCGGTGTTGGCCGATCGCAAGGTGATCGCCAATGCGCCGCTGGCCGAGGTCGAGCAGATCGATCACCCCTGGATCCAGGACTATTTTCACGGTCCGCGCGCCCGCGCTGCGCGCGCGGCCAAGACCGATTCCACCGAGACCGCCTGAGCATGGAAACCAAAGCCAATTACGTCCTGATCGGCGCCTTCACCATCGTGGCCGGCCTGGCCCTGCTGCTGTTCGGGCTCTGGGCCGCCAAATATTCCTCCGACCGCACCTGGCAGCAGTACCGGGTGGTGTTCCGCGAGGCGGTGACCGGCCTGTCGGTCGGCAGCCCGGTGCAGTACAACGGCATCGCGGTCGGCTCGATCACCGAGTTGACCCTGGCGCCGAACGACCCGCGGCAGGTGGTCGCGCATGTGCGCGTCAATTCGACCACGCCGATCAAGAGCGACACCCGCGCCAAGCTGGCGATCACCAGCCTGACCGGGCCGTCGATCATCCAGCTCTCCGGCGGCACGCCCGAAGCGCCGGCGCTGACCACTATCGACAAGAGCGATGCGCCGATCATCCAGACCACGCCATCGGCGCTGCAGAACATCACCGACACCGCCAACCGCATCGTCGAGCGCATGGACCAGATGCTCTCGGACAAGAACGTGGCCAGCATTTCGGCCACCTTGCAGAACCTGGAAAAGATCAGCGGCGGCATTGCCGATCGCGACGAAGGCATGCAGGCGCTGATCGTCAGCGCGCGCGACGCCGCGCGCAATCTGGACACCACCCTGACCACCACCAACGGCACCATCAAGCGGCTGGATCAGAATCTGGTGCAGCAGCTGCCGGGCATCCTGGAAAAGCTCGATGCCACCCTGGTCAAGCTGGATTCGGCGGCCGGCAACGCCGACAACATCCTTGGCGAGAACCGCGCGGCCATCAATAGTTTTGCCAATGATGGGCTGGGCCAGCTCGGCCCCACACTGACCGAATTGCGTGGCCTGATCCGCGACCTGCGCCGGGTCAGCGACAAACTGGACAACAACCCTGCGCGCTACCTGCTCGGCCGCGACGCACCCAAGGAGTTCGAACCGAAATGACTGCCATGCGCGTGTTGCGTCCCTTGCTGTGCGTCTCGTTGCTGGCGCTGGGCGGCTGCTCGGTCCTGACCGGCGGCGACCAGAAACCGGCCACCATCTATGCGCCCACCGTGCGGGTGACCCCGAACCCGGCGTGGCCACAGGTGAACTGGCAGCTGGTGGTGGCCAAGCCCAGCGCCGCACGCGTCATCGACAGCCCGCGCATCAATGTGCGCCCGACCCCTGGCGAACTGCAGGTCTACCACGGCGCTGGCTGGGCACAGCCCGCCACCGACATGCTGGAAGACAGCGTGGTGCGCGCGTTCGAAGACTCCGGCAAGATTGCCGCGGTGGCCCATATCGGCACCGGCATCCGCTCCGACTACAAGCTGGCGATCGACCTGCGCCGCTTCGAATCCGATTACGCCGGCCAGTCGCTGCCCTCGGCCACGATCGAACTCAACGCCAAACTGCTGCATTCGGCCGATCAACGCGTGGTCGCCTCGCGCACCTTCCTGGTCGCACGCCCGTCCAGCGGCACCGATACCGCCGCAGTGGCAATGGCGTTCGAGCAGGCGCTGACCCAGCTCACCACCGAGCTGGTCGGCTGGACGCTGACCACCGGGCAGCAGGACAGCAGCGCGTTGCCGCGTACACCCTGAGAGCGGCTAAAAAAACGCGCCCGCCTAGCGGCTGCGCAGGAGTTTTGTTAGCTGCTCTGAGCCGACGCGTCGCCTGTAGCCGGAACTCATCCCACCCGGCACTGGCGCCCAGATACGTCGCCCTGCCTTCTCCCGCACGCGGGAGAAGGTGACGCGCAGCGCCGGATGAGTCGCATACACCATCCCTCGGCAAGCGTCCCGCAGGCGCTAGCCTGAACCTGCTTCAGCCGGCGCAATCTGCCGAAAGGTCAGATTGATCCGTTCCCCCATCGGCCGCGCCGTGCGCGGCAACGCGTGTTTGTAGTGGCGCTGGGTATCACCGCCCATCAACAACAGGTCGCCGTGGCCTAGCTCCAGCGTTTGCTTCACCGCCGCATCGTCGCGGTGCTTGAACGCAAAGCGCCGCGTGGCACCCAGGCTCACAGAGGCAATCAACGGCTGCGCGCCCAGCTCAGGCTCGTCGTCGCTGTGCCAGCCCATCGCATCACTGCCACTTCGGTAGCGATTGACCAGCACGCTGTTGAACCGGTGACCGGTCTCGTCCTCCAGCCGTATGCGCACTGGCTGCAGCACGTCCAGCCACGGCTGTGGCGAGAACCGCGTGCCCGAGTAGCGATAGCTCGCCTCCGGATCGCCGATCCAGCTGCTCAGGCGTGGCGAATCCACCATGCGCCCGAACATCCGGATGCGGTGCACCTCCCACTGCGCCTGCGCCAGCAGCGCCTGCATCAGCGCATCGGCCTGCGCAGGCTGCAGCCAACCCCGCCACCAGTTGATCTCCGCTCCCGGCAATGCCACCCGAATCCTCATGCCGGACACGCTAGCACGCAGGCCTGCGCACTGCGGATGAATCGGCACGATTTGCCGCCGTCACATGCAATCCCGGAAAATGCGCGACAGCCATCGAGCCAACGGGAGCGGAGCAATGTCGGAAGCGGGAGTGGGCGCACACGCGTCAGAGGCGGTCGAGCGTGACGTCATGGAATACGACGTCGTCACCGTCGGTGCCGGTCCGGCCGGGCTGTCGTTCGCGATCCGGCTCAAGCAGCTCGATCCGAACATCAGCGTCTGCGTGATCGAAAAATCCAGCACCATCGGCGCGCATATCCTGTCCGGTGCGGTGATCGAGCCCGGCCCGCTGGATGCACTGCTGCCAGGCTGGCGCGACAATCCGCCGCCGATCTGCGTGGCGGCCACCGACGACGAATTCTGGTTTCTCGGCAAGGACAGCGCGCGCAAGTTCCCGGTGGTGCCACCGGGCATGCGCAACCATGGCAACTTCATCGTCAGCCTGGGCGCGATGTGCGCCTGGCTGGCGCCGCAGGCCGAAGCGCTGGGCGTGGAGATCTACCCCGGGTTCGCCGCCGCCGAGACGCTGCACGACGACAGCGGCCAGGTGCTGGGCGTGCGCATTGGCGACATGGGCATTGCAAAAGACGGCTCGCACAAGCCCGGCTACACCGCCGGCATCGATATCCGTGCCAAGGTCACCGTGCTTGCCGAAGGCGCGCGTGGTCACCTGACCAAGCGGCTGCTCAAGCGCTTCGACCTCACCGCCGACAGCGACCCGCAAGGCTATTCGATCGGCATCAAGGAACTGTGGCAGGTCCCGGAAGGCCGCGTCACGCCCGGCAAGATCGTGCACACTATCGGCTGGCCAGCCGACAACCGTACCTACGGCGGCAGCTTCGTGTATCACCTGGACAACAACCAGATTGCGCTCGGCTATGTGAGCGGGCTGGACTACAGCGACCCGACCTACCAGCCGTGGGAAGCCTTCCAGCAATGGAAGAACCACCCCATGATCAAGCCGCTGCTGGAAGGTGGCAGCATCTTGTCTGCCGGTGCCCGCGCACTGGTCAGTGGCGGTTGGCAATCGCTGCCGAAAGTGGACATGCCCGGCGCCTTGCTCATTGGCGACACCGCCGGCCTGCTCAACGTGCCCAAGATCAAGGGCACCCACCAGGCGATTCGCAGCGGCATGCTGGCCGCCGAACACCTGGTGCAGTCGCAGCTGGCGCCGCAGGGTTTCGATGCCACATTGCGCGCCTCCGACGTCATGGCCGAGCTGAAACAAGTCCGCAACATCAAACCCGGTTTCAAGAAAGGCCTGTGGTTCGGCCTGCTCAACGCGGCCTGGGAAACCGCGCTCAAGGGCGCTTCGCCGTGGACGCTGAAGAACAAACCCGACTGGTCGGCGCTGCACAAGCTCGGCGAGTACGAGCAGCCCAAGCGCGACTACGTCACCCGCGACCTGGCCCCCCGCGACCGCTTGCAAGCCGTTTATTTCGCCGCCACCGAGCACGATGAAGACCAGCCGGTGCATCTGAAGGTGCTGGACACCGATGTGTGCGCCACCCGCTGCGTGACGGAATACGACAACCCCTGCACGCGCTTTTGCCCGGCCAACGTCTACGAAATGGTCGCAGACACCGCCAGCCCCTCCGGCAAGCGCCTGCAGATCAACGCGGCCAACTGCGTGCACTGCAAGACCTGCGACATCAAGGATCCGTACGAAATCATCACCTGGGTCACACCGGAGGGTGGTTCGGGCCCGAACTACCAGAATCTCTAAAAGCCAGGGGCATGACAGGCCCCTGGCTATTTAAGCAGCGATGAATGCAACGCCGGTCTTGTTGCGCAGTTCCTCCAGCTCCACTCCATCGGCATGTTCCAACAGCACCAAGCCATCCGTTGTGACATCGAACACCGCCAGATCGGTAATGATGCGGTCCACCACGCCGACGCCGGTCAGCGGCAGGTCGCATTCGCGCAAGATCTTGTGGCTTCCATCCTTGGCGACATGCTCCATCAACACCACCACGCGCTTGACGCCGGCCACCAGATCCATTGCGCCGCCCATGCCCTTGACCATCTTGCCGGGCACCATCCAGTTGGCCAGGTCGCCGCGCTCGGTGACCTGCATCGCGCCGAGAATCGCCAGGTCGATGTGGCCGCCACGGATCATCGCGAACGAATCGTGGCTCCCGAAGTAGCTGGCACCGGCGCGGGCGGTCACGGTCTGCTTGCCTGCATTGATCAGGTCCGCGTCCACTTCGTCTTCGGTCGGAAACGGGCCGATGCCAAGCAGGCCGTTTTCCGACTGCAGCCACACATCGACGCCGTCGGGGATGTGGTTGGCGACCAGCGTCGGCAAGCCGATGCCTAGGTTGACGTAGGCGCCATCGGTCAGTTCGCGTGCCGCGCGTGCGGCCATCTGGTCTCTGGTCCAGGCCATCACTGCTGTCCTTCGCGCACGGTGCGCTGTTCGATGCGTTTTTCCGGCCTGGCGTTGAGCACCAGTCGGTCCACGTAAATGCCGGGCAGATGCACCTGATCCGGATCGATGACGCCCAACTCCACGATGTCCTCGACCTCGGCGATGCACACGCGTCCGGCCATGGCGCAGGCGGGATTGAAATTGCGCGCGGTCTTGCGGAATACCAGGTTGCCAGCGGTATCGGCGCGCCATGCCTTGACCAGCGCCACGTCGGCCTGCAACGCGGTTTCCAGCACGTAATGCTTGCCGTCGAATTCGCGCGTTTCCTTGCCCTCGGCCACGATCGTGCCGTAGCCGGTGGCGGTGTAAAACGCAGGAATGCCCGCGCCACCGGCGCGCAAACGCTCGGCCAGGGTGCCTTGCGGATTGAACTCCAGCTCGAGTTCGCCCGCCAGGTATTGGCGTTCGAATTCCTTGTTTTCGCCCACGTAGGACGAAATCATCTTGCGGATCTGCCGGGTGGCCAATAATTGACCAAGCCCGAATCCGTCGACGCCAGCGTTGTTGGAGATCACGGTCAACCCGCCGACCCCACTGTCGCGCACGGCTGCAATCAATGCCTCCGGGATTCCACACAACCCAAAGCCGCCCACCGCCAGGGTCTGACCATTGGCCAGTACCCCGCCCAGTGCTGCCTTGGCATCGGCATAGCGTTTGCCGCTTGCCGCACCACGTCCTTCGCTGCGCATCACCGCCCTCACCTCGCTGATGTGAAGCGCCCATTCTATCCGCTGACTGTTCCCTGTCCCCGGTCGCAATTCCGCCACACCCAAGACACAGCGCAGCCGCTAAACTCGGGCGTCCCCCACTTCAGGATTTGCCCATGACGCTACCCGCCTTCAAGGCCTACGACATTCGCGGCCGTGTGCCGGATGAACTCAACGAGGACTTGGCCCGCCGCATCGGCGTGGCGCTGGCGGCGCAGCTGGATCAAGGGCCGGTGGTCCTGGGCCATGACGTGCGCCTGGCCAGCCCGGCGCTGCAGGAAGCGCTGTCGGCCGGCCTGCGCGCCAGTGGCCGTGACGTAATCGACATCGGCCTGTGCGGCACCGAGGAAGTCTATTTCCAGACCGATTACCTCAAGGCCGCCGGCGGCGTGATGGTGACCGCCAGTCACAACCCGATGGACTACAACGGGATGAAGCTGGTCCGCGAGCAAGCGCGACCGATCAGTTCGGACACCGGGCTGTTCGCCATCCGCGACACGGTCGCGGCCGATACCGCAGCGCCAGGCGAGCCCACCGCCAGTGAGCAGAGCCGCACCGACAAGACCGCGTATCTGGAGCACCTGCTCAGCTACGTGGACCGCAGCACGCTCAAGCCGCTCAAGCTGGTGGTCAATGCCGGCAACGGCGGCGCCGGTCTGATCGTCGACCTGCTGGCGCCGCATCTGCCGTTCGAGTTCGTGCGCGTGTTTCATGAGCCCGATGGCAATTTCCCCAACGGTATCCCCAACCCGTTGCTGCCGGAAAACCGCGATGCCACCGCCAAGGCAGTCAAGGACAATGGCGCCGATTTCGGTATTGCGTGGGATGGCGACTTCGATCGCTGTTTCTTCTTCGATCACACCGGCCGCTTCATCGAAGGCTATTACCTGGTTGGCCTTCTGGCACAAGCCATCCTTGCCAAACAGCCGGGCGGCAAGGTCGTACACGACCCGCGCCTGACCTGGAACACGGTCGAGCAGGTCGAAGAAGCCGGTGGCATTCCCGTGCTGTGCAAGAGCGGCCACGCCTTCATCAAGGAAAAGATGCGCAGCGAAAATGCCGTCTACGGCGGCGAGATGAGCGCACACCATTATTTCCGCGAGTTCGCCTACGCAGACTCCGGCATGATTCCGTGGCTGCTGATCGCCGAGCTGGTGTCGCAGTCGGGCCGTTCGCTGGCCGATCTGGTCGAAGCGCGCATGCAGAAATTCCCCTGCAGCGGCGAGATCAACTTCAAGGTGGCCGATGCCAAGGCCTCCGTTGCCCGCGTGATGGAGCACTACGCCTCGCTGTCGCCGGAGTTGGACTACACCGACGGCATCAGCGCCGATTTTGGCCAATGGCGTTTCAACCTGCGTAGCTCCAACACCGAGCCGCTGCTGCGCCTGAATGTGGAAACGCGCGGCGATGCCGCACTGCTGGAAACGCGTACGCAGGAAATTTCTAACCTGCTGCGCGGCTGATCTTCCATTCTCCCCCACCTTTGACGCACTGGAGTTTCCCCCGCCCATGAGCGACGTCCTACCCATTATCTTGTCCGGCGGCTCCGGCACGCGCCTGTGGCCGCTGTCGCGCGAGTCCTATCCCAAGCAATTCCTGCCGCTGGTCGGCGACAAGAGCATGCTGCAGTCCACCTGGCTGCGCGCGGCTCCCGTCGCGGGCCACGCCCCCATCGTGGTCGCCAACGAAGAACACCGCTTCATGGCCGCCGAGCAGCTGCAGCAGTTGGGCGTGAAGCCTTCGGCCATCCTGCTGGAACCCAAGGGACGCAACACGGCGCCGGCGATTGCCGTTGCAGCGCTGGAAGCGACCCGCGATGGCGCCGATCCGCTATTGCTGGTGCTGCCTTCCGATCACGTGATCGGCAACGAAGCTGCATTCCAGGCGGCAGTGAAGGTGGCCGCAGAAGCGGCGGCACAGGGCAAACTGGTGACCTTCGGCATCAAGCCAACCGCGCCTGAAACCGGCTATGGCTATATCAAGGCAGGGACCGGGACTGGTGCCAGCGCGGTCGAGCGCTTCGTCGAGAAGCCCGATCTCGCGACCGCGCAAAGCTACCTGGCAAGCGGCGAGTACTACTGGAACAGCGGCATGTTCCTGTTCCGTGCGTCGCGTTACCTGGAAGAATTGCGCAAGTTCCATCCGGCCATCGCCGATGCGTGCCAAAAGGCGTGGGAAAACGGCAAGCGCGACGCCGATTTCACTCGTCTGGACAAGGACGCCTTCGCCGCCAGCCCGTCGGATTCGATCGACTATGCCGTGATGGAAAAGACCGCCGATGCGGTCGTGGTGCGATTGGACGCGGGCTGGAACGACGTCGGTTCGTGGTCTTCGCTGCTGGATGTTTCCAACCAGGATGCGCAAGGCAACGCGCACCATGGCGACGTGATCCAGCTCGATTGCCAGAACACCTACGCGTACGGCTCGCGCCTGATCGCCATGGTGGGGCTTGAGGATGTGGTGGTCGTTGAAACGCCGGACGCCGTGCTGGTCGGCCACCGCGACCGCATTCAGGAGGTCAAGGACGTCGTCAGCCAGATCAAGACCGCTGGCCGTTCCGAGGCCACCTGGCATCGCAAGGTCTATCGTCCATGGGGCGCTTACGATTCCATCGACATGGGCCAGCGGCACCAGGTCAAGCGCATCACCGTCAAACCGGGTGCGGTGCTGAGCCTGCAGATGCATCACCACCGCGCCGAACACTGGATCGTGGTGAGTGGCACTGCCGAAGTAACGCGTGGCGAAGAAGTCCTGCTGCTGACCGAAAACCAGAGCACCTACATCCCGCTGGGCGTCACCCATCGCCTGCGCAATCCGGGCAAGCTGCCGCTGGAACTGATCGAAGTGCAGTCCGGTAGCTATCTGGGCGAAGACGATATCGTGCGCTTCGAAGACACCTACGGCCGCGCTTAATCGCGCGTCTCAAGGTAGACTGCAATATCGACGGCGGCCTATGGCCGCCGTCCTGCATTATCCATGGCCCACTTTATGGCGGCACGCTGCGCGCGCAGATCAGAGGTCGCATGCCTCCATTGGCGATGTCGCATACCTGTGCATGCGTGCAACGCAGCTGCATCGCCCGCAGTTCGACACCGCTGGTAGCTGCGTGAGGCAGCAAATAGCGCCGCAGCGCCGTGGGCTTCATGGGTGGCCTGGCGGGTGGCACCACCCGCCAGGACTCAGCGCCGGTCTGGCTCAGTTGTCGCCGAACAGGTCGCGCGTATACACCTTGTCCTGCACGTCCTGCAGCGCCTCGGCCATGCGGTTGCTGATGATGACGTCGGCCTCGCGCTTGAAGGTCTCCAGGTCGTTGACCACGCGCGAGCGGAAGAACTCAGGATCGTTCAAGGTCGGCTCGTACACGATGACGTCCACGCCCTTGGCCTTGAGGCGCTTCATCACCCCCTGGATGCTGGACGAACGGAAATTGTCGGACCCGGCCTTCATGATCAGCCGATAGATGCCGACCACCTTAGGATTGCGTCGCAGCACGTCGGCGGCGATGAAGTCCTTGCGGGTCGTGTTGGAATCGACGATCGCCCGGATGATGGTCTGCGGCACGCTCTGGTAGTTGGCCAACAGCTGCTTGGTGTCCTTGGGCAGGCAGTAACCGCCATAGCCGAAGGACGGGTTGTTGTAGTGGCTGCCGATACGCGGATCCAGGCAGATGCCCTCGATGATTTGGCGGCTGTCCAACCCATGGGTGAGTGCGTAGGTGTCCAGTTCGTTGAAGTAGGACACACGCATCGCCAGGTAGGTATTGGCGAACAGCTTGATCGCCTCGGCCTCGGTCGGCTCGGTGAACAACACCGGCACGTCGGGCTTGAGCGCGCCTTGCTGCAACAGCCGCGCGAAGGTCTCCGCGCGCGCCGAACGTTCGCCGACGATGATCCGGGACGGGTACAGGTTGTCGTACAACGCCCGGCCTTCGCGCAGGAATTCCGGCGAGAAGATGATGTTGTCGGTCCCGAACTGCGCGCGCACCTTGGCGACGTAGCCGACCGGAATGGTGGATTTGATCACCATGGTCGCCTGCGGATTGATCTCCAGCACCTTGGCGATCACGACCTCGATCGACCCGGTGTTGAAATAGTTGGTGTCCGGATCGTAGTCAGTGGGTGTGGCGATGATCACGAACTCCGCGCCGGCAAACGCCTCGTTGGCGTCCAGGGTGGCCTTGAAGTTCAGGCCACCCTGGGCCAGCGCGGCCTCGAGTTCCTTGTCGACGATCGGCGAGCGGCCTTCGTTGAGCAACTTGACCTTGGACTCGACGATGTCCAGCGCCACCACTTCATGGTGCTTGGCGAGCAACACGCCATTGGACAGACCGACATAGCCGGTACCCGCGACAGCGATCTTCATTGGAATTCCTTGCGACATTGGATGGGGGAGGATGTAGCGCGCTGCATGCAGGCCATGGCGTGATGACGGTGCGGCCGAGCCCGCAATGGGGCTGGCGCGCCCGCTGGGGGACACGCGAAAACCTGCACGGTGCCGACCGATGCGATACGGCGCACACCTGCATGCATCCAGCGGATGCGTCGTGCGTTGCATCCGCTTCAGCGGCACATCCACGTCGGCCGCGACCTGCGCGGAGCAGCTCGCCGATACGGCGCGGATCAGCCCTGATGGTAGCCGAAGCGAAGTGCAAGCTATGAGTCGGTGCTGAAGCCGCACCGACCGATGGCAGCACCGACAAGGCTCACCGTTGGGCGAGCGTGTCCAGCACCTGGCTCAGTCCATCCTGCCAGTCCGGCAGGCGGACGCCGAAGGTGTCCTGCAGGCTGTGGGTATCCAGTCGCGAATAGGCCGGGCGCGTGGCCGGCGTGGGATAGTCGGCGGTGCCGATCGCCTCCACGCGCGGCGTGCGGGCGAGCAGGCCGCGCGCGCGCGCCTGCGCGAAGATGGCTTCGGCGAAACCGTGCCAGGTGGTCTGCCCGGCGGCAGTCAGATGCCACAAGCCGGAGGGTTCGCCCGGCTGGCGGAGCGCGTGCGCCGTGATGTCGGCGATTAACGCCGCTGGCGTTGGCGTGCCGATCTGGTCGGCGACCACGCGCAGCACCTCGCGCTCGGCGCCCACGCGCAGCATCGTGCGCAGGAAATTGTGTCCATGCGCCGCGTAGACCCAGGCAGTGCGGAAGATCAGATGACGGCCGCCGGCCGCCTGCACTGCCTGCTCGCCCGCCAGTTTGCTTTGCCCGTACACGCCGAGCGGCGCGGTGGCATCGTCCGGCCGATAGGGGCGCTTGCCCTGCCCATCGAAGACATAGTCGGTCGAGTAATGGACCAGGGGCACATCGGCGCGCGCGCACCATTGCGCTATCACGCCAGGCGCTTCGGCATTGGCGCGGAAGGCCGCATCGCGCTCCTGCTCGGCACGATCGACGGCGGTGTAGGCGGCTGCGTTGACCACTAACGCCGGCCCCACCCTATTTAATGCCAGGTCCAACGACGCAAGCTCGTCCAGATCGATCCGCTCACAGGAGAGTCCATCGGCCAACTGCCCTGAGCGGGACGCAGCCACGACGGTACCCAGCGGCGCCAGCACCCGCAGCAACTCGGTGCCCACCTGCCCGTTGGCACCAATCACCAGCGTGGTCATCCCTGATAAACCGGCAGGCGCTCTTCGGCGATATCCTCAAGAAACGGCGCAGCCCTATCCTTCGCAGACAGAATTGGCGAACTGATCGGCCAATCCACACCGATGGTGGCGTCGTCCCAGCGCACGCTTGCGTCGGCGTCATGGACGTAGATGTCGGTGCACAGGTAACTGAAGACCGCACGTTCGGACAGAACTGCAAAGCCATGCGCAAAACCTTCCGGAATCCAGAACTGCCGATTGTTCTCGGCGCTCAGGATGGCGGCAGTCCACTGACCGAAGTACGGTGATCCGCGCCGGATATCCACCGCCACATCGTAGACCTCGCCCTCCAGCACGCTGACCAACTTCCCCTGTGGCCGTGGCCATTGGTAGTGCAGACCTCGCAGCACGCCCTTGGTCGAAGTGGAGATATTGCTCTGCAGGAACCGCGCGGAAAATCCGTGCTGGTCGAAGCGTTCGGCATTCCAGGCTTCGAAGAATTGACCCCGCTCGTCGCCCAGGACTCTTGGCTCAATGACGAAGCAACCGGGCAAGGACGTGTCAATGACTTTCAAGGAACCACTCCACGTTGTGCGAGCGAATGCAGGTATTGACCATAAGCATTCTTGCGCAAGGGGGCGGCCAGTTGCTCCAGTTGGGAAGCATCGATCCATCCTTTGGCGAAGGCGATCTCTTCCGGGCAACACACCTGCAGCCCTTGCCGCATCTGGATCGTCTCGATGAAGTTGGATGCCTCGTGCAGGGATTGATGCGTTCCCGTATCCAGCCAGGCGTATCCACGTCCAAGCGGCTCCAGGTGCAGGTCTCCTGCTTCCAGGTAGCGCCGATTGAGGTCGGTAATCTCCAGCTCTCCCCGGCTGGAAGGCTTCAGCTGCGCAGCGTACTCGCAAGCCCTGGCATCATAAAAATAGAGGCCGGTGACCGCATAATTCGAGCGTGGCTGCAGGGGCTTTTCCTCGATATCAATTACCTTGCCCTGAGCATCGAACTCGGCCACCCCGTAGCGCTCAGGATCGTTGACCCAGTAGCCGAACACGGTGGCTCCCTGTTGACGCGCATCAGCACGTCGCAACGTGTCCGTCAGGCCATGTCCGTGGAAGATATTGTCTCCCAATACCAGGCAGCTGGGCTTGCCATCGATGAAGTCGCGCCCGATCAAGTAGGCCTGAGCCAGCCCATCAGGGCTGGGCTGCACCGCGTAGCGGATATGCATGCCCCACTGTTCACCGTCGCCAAGCAGCGTCTGAAACAATGACTGTTCGTGTGGCGTATTGATGATCAGCACTTCACGGATACCAGCCAGCATCAGCACGCTGAGTGGGTAATAGATCATCGGCTTGTCATAGACTGGCAGCAGCTGCTTGCTGACGCCTTTGGTAATCGGATACAGGCGTGTCCCCGATCCGCCAGCCAGAATGATGCCTTTGCGTTGTGTCATGGATATATCCTTTGGCGCCCGCCGTGTCCGCGGGCCGTGACGATGACTGCGTTACGCTGCGACCCCGATTCGCTCCAACCGATAGCTACCGTCCAACACTCCTTGCACCCAGGCTTGGTTATCCAGATACCACTGCACTGTCAGTGCAATGCCCTGCTCAAAGGTATAAGCCGGTTGCCACCCGAGCTCGTTCCGGAGTTTGCTGGCATCAATGGCATAGCGGCGATCATGGCCGGGCCGGTCGGTCACGTGCGTGATCTGGCTGGCACGAAGTTGACCATCGGAGCGCGGACGTTGTTGATCTAGGAGCGCGCAGATCGTACGCACCACCTCGATGTTTTGCCGTTCGGCATTGCCGCCGACGTTATAGGTTTCCCCAACCCGCCCCTTTGCAAGCACAGTGCGAATCGCATCGCAGTGGTCACTGACAAACAGCCAGTCGCGCACCTGCTTTCCATCCCCGTACACGGGTAGTGGCTCCCCTGCCAAGGCCTTTGCGATGACCAGCGGAATCAACTTCTCGGGAAAATGGTAGGGGCCGTAGTTGTTCGAGCAATTGGTCGTTAACACCGGCAGGCCGTACGTATGATGAAACGCCCGCACCAGATGGTCGGATGCGGCCTTGGATGCGGAGTAAGGCGAATTCGGAGCGTAGGGCGTGGTTTCGGTGAATTTTCCGGTTTCTCCCAGGGTGCCGTACACCTCATCGGTCGACACGTGCAGGAAGCGAAACGCATGCCTGGATTCCTGCGGCAGCGCCTTCCAGTAATCCCGCACGGATTCAAGCAGGGCCAGGGTACCGACGACATTGGTCTGGATAAACGCACCCGGACCATCAATCGAGCGGTCCACATGGCTCTCGGCGGCAAAGTTCAGAACTGCGTCAGGCTGGTGCTCTGCCAGCAAACGATCCACCAGCGCTCCGTCGCCGATATTGCCTTTGACGAAGACGTGATTCGGATTGTCCTCCAAAGACGCCAGGGTTTTCAGGTTGCCTGCGTAAGTGAGCGCATCCAGGTTGATGACGCGCACGCCACGCGCGACCGCCTCCAACACGAAGTTGCTGCCAATGAAGCCCGCTCCGCCGGTCACTAACCAAGTTGCCACTGCCTATCTCCTGATCGCGCGTTCGCCGCACTCAATTTCAAGCCCGACAGGATATACGTTGCGCGCAACAGCGGTCGAAGTCGCCCTCGCAGGCCCATTCCCGCACCGCACCATCCATACGCCATCGCATGGTAGCTCTACCCCGGTTAGAATGCCCCCACTCCCGTGCCTGCCGCCGCGGCCGGGCCTTCCCGCAATAGCTGAAGGATCTCGTACACGATGAAAATCCTCGTCGCCTACAAGCGCGTGGTGGACTACAACGTCCGCATTCAGGTCAAGCCGGATGGCTCCGGCGTGGTGACCGAGGGCGTCAAGCTCTCGCCCAACCCGTTCGACGAAATCGCCCTGGAAGAAGCATTGCGCCTGCGCGATGCCGGCGTCGCCACGGAAGTCGTGGTCGCCACCCTGGCGCCGGCCGATGCGGCTGCGCACCTGCGCAACGGCCTGGCAATGGGCGCCAATCGCGCAATCCATGTGGTGACCGATGCGGCTGTTCAGCCCCTGACCGCCGCACGCGCGCTGCTCAAATTGGTCGAGAAGGAACAGCCGGATCTGGTCATCCTCGGCAAGCAGGCGATCGACGACGACGCCAATCAGACCGGCCAGATGCTCGCCACACTCTGGGGCCGCCCGCAGGCCACCTTCGCTGGCAAGCTCGTCGTTGCCGATGGCAAAGCCACGGTCACGCGCGAGGTCGACGCCGGCCTGGAGACGCTGGAAGTGGACCTGCCGGCGGTGATCACCACCGATCTGCGCCTGAACGAGCCGCGCTTCATCAAGCTGCCGGACATCATGAAGGCCAAGAGCAAGCCATTGGAAACGCTGGCGTTTGCCGACCTGGGTGTCGACGCGCATGACAGCCTGACCACCACCCACTACGCCGCGCCGTCCAAGCGCAGCCGCGGCGTGATGGTTAAGGACGCCGCCGAGCTGGTGGCCGAACTCAAGCAGAAGGGGTTGCTGTAATGGCCAAAGTTCTCGTTGTTGCCGAACATCTCAACGGTCAGCTCAATGCGGCCACCGCCAAGACGCTGAGCGCTGCGCTGGCGATCTCGGCCGAATCCATCGATGTGGTTGTGCTGGCAGCGGACCCGGCAGCGGTTGCAGCGCAGGCCGCGCAATTGGCCGGCGTTGCCCGAGTGCTGACGGTGGCGAACCCCGCAAACGAACATGCCATCGCGCAGGTGCTGGGACCGCAGATCGCCCAGCTTGCCGGCCAGGGCTATACGCATGTCTTCGGCCCCTCCACCACCTTCGGCAAGGACCTGATGCCGGTCGTGGCTGCGCTGCTGGGCGTCAACCAGATCTCCGATCTGATGTCGGTCGAAGACGGTTACACTTTCAAGCGTCCGATCTACGCAGGCAACGCCATCATCACCGTCAAGGCGCCGGCCGACCAGATCGTGGTCGCGACGGTGCGCAGCGCCTCGTGGCCGGAAGCGGCGGCCGGCGGAAGCGCCGCTGTCGAGTCCGTGACCGTCGATGCGACGCTGCCGACCCATACCCGCTTCATCGGGCTGGCCGCAGGCACCTCTGATCGCCCCGACTTGCAGAGCGCCAAACGCGTGGTCTCCGGTGGTCGCGGCGTCGGCTCGGCCGAGAACTTCCAGCACATCTACAGCCTGGCCGACAAACTCGGTGCCGCCGTGGGCGCCTCGCGCGCGGCAGTGGATGCCGGTTACGTGCCCAACGAGCTGCAGGTCGGCCAGACCGGCAAGATCATCGCCCCGGAGCTTTACGTGGCCATCGGCATCAGCGGCGCCATCCAACATCTGACCGGCATCAAGGACGCCGGCACGATCGTGGCGATCAACAAGGACCCGGAGTCGCCGATCTTCGAGATCGCCGATATTGGGCTGGTGGGGGATCTGTTTGAGCTATTACCTCAGCTGGAGATGAAACTAGGGTAAACTGGAGAGTCTATTGCAATGGGGAGAGCGATGAATAGATTTCACTTACAGTCCGGTCGATTCGGGCCGGATTCGACCTGCGGCCAGGTTGGTGAAGCTGCGCTCCCACTGAATCACGCAATGACGCACATTGCGCCGGAAGCCAGAACGTCGTATTCGCATTATGGTTGAGGTGCAGGCCCACTCCGCGCCGCCGATGCTTCGCGTTATCGGCGGCGGACTATTGGCCAGCGCGTTCACGTCGGCACCGACCAGTATGTCGGCCAGCATTTTTGCTTCCGGGGTTTCCAACTCCGGGGAAACCCGAGCAGAGGCTTTTGCACGTGAAGAAGCCTTATTGAGCTCTGCACTTGCCCAGGAACATGGGCGATTTGTCTATTTCAGCACTTGCAGCATCCACGACAATGATCGTGCCTCAAGCCCCTATGCCATGCATAAAAAGAGCATGGAAGGTCTTGTCCGCTCGCATCGTGGTCATTTGATCCTCAGGCTGCCGCAAGTGGTGGGACATACGGCCAACCCCCATACACTCACGAATTTCTTGGCGCACAAGTTGAGCACGGGGGCCAATATCGACATTTGGGCCAGGGCTCAGCGTTGTTTAGTCGATGTGGAACATGTCGCCGCCATCACGATGCATTTGCTTGAGCAGAACTCCCCCGCAGCCAGTCACGATATCGCGCCGCCAGAAACGGTCTCGATGCAGCAACTTGTCCTAATTATGGAACACGCAACAAATCAGCAGGCACGCTGCACACTGCAGGACCGCGGCGGTGGATCCACCCCCGATCCATCACTCATGCTCAATCTTGCCCCCACGCTCGGCATTGATATTTCACCCGGCTATACTGAGCGCGTGATACGGAAGTACTATGGCCGCACAGACGCTTGATCTATCAATCGTAATTCCAGTATATCGCAGCGCATCGATCCTGCCCCGCTTAGCCGAGCAGCTGGAGAAGACGCTCATCCCGTTGTATGGAGATAGTTTCGAGGTCATCCTTGTCAATGACTTCAGCCCGGACAGATCGTGGCAAGCCCTTCAGGAAATAGCCGCGACGCGCCCGTGGTGGAAAATCATAAACCTGCGCAAGAACGCAGGCCAACACAACGCCATTCTTACCGGCCTTAGAATGTCTAAGGGACGTTATGTAGTGACCATGGACGACGATCTGCAGCACTCACCATCGGACATCCCCGAATTAATTGCCTCCTTGGATGGCGCATATGACGTGTCATACGCCAAATTCCACTCTAAGCAACATGCATTATGGAAAAGATTGGGCAGTCGCTTCAATGACCTGGTTGCCAACAAATTGCTCGGCAAGCCCAAAGGCCTTTATCTATCACCATTCAAGGCCATGGTCGGGGGCGTGCGGGACGAAATCGTCAAATTTACCGGCCCCCATGTTTATCTCGATGGATTGATACTCTCCTCGACAAGCCGAATTACGACGATTACGATCGATCACCATCAGCGCATTGATGGCCAATCCGGTTACAGCTTACGCAAGTCGATCTCGCTTTGGCTCAAGATGGCGACCAGTTTTTCGCTGTTACCGCTGCGCGTTGCCTCGCTGACAGGAATCATTTTTGCGAGCGTTGGTTTCTTGCTTGCGCTTGGGTTCATCGTTCAGCGCTTTACCGTGAACGCGATGCCTGTCGGCTGGTCCTCATTAATGGTTTCGGCGTTGATTCTAGGCGGCGTCCAATTGATGGCAGTTGGAATCATAGGAGAATACGTTGGCCGGGTGCTTTTGCATGTCAATGGCCGGCCACAAGCCAGCATTGAGTCTACCTGCAATATCGACACGGGAAATGGGGAGTGAGCCGGCTTAGCGTCATCAGCCAGGATCCGCGCTTGCGTCAGCTGTTTCTTTACGCGCTTTGCGGTGGAACAGGGGTTCTTTCCGATATGGCGGTGTATTCGCTGGCCTTGTTTAACGGCGTAGGCTACCAGCTGGCGAATGCCGCAGGATATGCAGTAGGAACGCTGATCAGCTTCGTCCTCAATCGACATTTCACATTCCAGACATACGATCGGACTCTGTTGAGACTATTGATGTTCTTCGGAATGGCATTCATTGGCTATCTGTCTTCCAGCGCCTTGCTATGGCTGCTGGTATCAACGCTGAAAATCAATCCCATCTTGGCGAAAGTTGCAACGCTTGGTTTTGTCCTGGTCCTTCAATTCTCGCTTAATCGGGCAATCACTTTTCGCATCAACACGGAAAAAAAATAAGCATGACCACCCCTCAGTCAATCTATCACACCGCAGTTGTTGGCGGCGGTTTCTCAGGCTTGGCGACTGCCTATGCGCTCGCCCGAGCCGGTAAACGGGTCATTCTGGTAGAGCAGGACCACGAGCTGGGTGGCCTTGCCGGCGGCTTCACCGTTGGTTCGGAGGTATTGGAGAAGTTTTACCATCACTGGTTCAACAACGATAAAGAGATCTTTCAGCTGATTGATGAGTTGGGCGCGCGCGACAATGTATTGCTTCGACCGACGCGCACTGGAATGTATTATGCCCAGCAATTCTTCCGGCTCAGCACGCCGATGGATCTGCTTCGCTTCAAAGCGCTGCCGTTCATTGATCGAATTCGCTTGGGCATCTCGGTGTTGCGAGCACGCCAGGTCAAAGATTGGCGGCAGCTTGAGAATTTGACAGCGAAAGAATGGTTGATCAGCCTTTGCGGCCAGAAGGTCTACGACGTAGTCTGGGATCCGCTTCTGGTCGGTAAATTCGGCGCGGTTGCAGATGATGTTTCTGCGGTTTGGTTTTGGAAGAAGCTGGTCCTGCGTGGCGGCAGCCGTAGCAGCTCCGGCGACGAGGTCCTGGCGTACTATCGAGGTGGCTTCGCTGCGCTTGCGGAGAAGATGGGAGAGGCGATTCGTGCACTCGGTGGCGAAATTCTCATGGGGACTGCTGCAGTTTCCGTAACGAGCGCCAACGGACGAGCAACCGGAGTTGCGCTGCAGGATCGCCAGATAACGGCCGAAAACGTCGTACTTTCGACTGCGTTCCCAATCACTGCAGACTTGCTCGAAGGACAGGTTCCCGCAGACTACCTGCAGAAGCTTCGCAGGGTGCGTTACTTGGCCAACGTCTGCATGGTGCTTTCCCTGGACCGTAGCCTATCGGACACTTACTGGCTGAACGTCAACGATCCCGGTTTTCCCTACGTGGGAGTCATTGAGCACACCAATTTCGAGCCGCCGAGCTCTTACGGCGGGCGGCACATCGTGTATCTGTCGAAGTACCTGCCGACCACGCATTCGATGTACACGATGAATGACCAGGAACTCGTTGACTTCTCCATCCCCCATCTACAGAAGATGTTTCCGTCCTTTGAGCGCTCCTGGATTCAAGACGTCCATGTCTGGCGGGCCGAGTATGCACAACCGATTGCGGAGAAGCATTACTCCACCTTTGTTCCTGGCCGTACGACCCCGCTACCGAATGTTTTCGTCACCAGCATGGCTCAGGTCTATCCAGAAGACCGCGGTACTAATTACGCCGTGCGCGAAGGCAGGGAACTAGCCCAACAGATCCTGGAAGCGGGCACTCAGTGACACAGTTCACGAACATCGTTGGCACCGATCGCCTGCAGCGACCGATGACTCCCAGAACCTGGAAGTTGCTGGTCGCTGCGATGTACGCATTCGCAGGATTACTTATCCTGCTTGCGAGCTATGCGACACTCGAAAAATTGCCTGCGGTGCGAGTTGGCGACGGCGCCGAATACTATGCAATGGAGCGTGCAATCAGTATTGAGCACCGCCCTTACGTGCAGGCGGCGGCATGGGAGGATTACGAGCGTATTCGCGCGAGCGGCGCTATCGCCTCATTACAGCCTGCGGAAGTCCTGAGGCACACGTATTTGCCTCTGACGTTGGGAAGCGGCACGGACTTCAACCATTTCTGGCTTTACCCGGCACTGGCAGCAGTAGTCGGCAAGGTTGGCGACTTTGTTGGCCTTACTTCAACGACGCATGCGCACTTCATGCTTTTGCATGCCACGTTGCTCGCCGGGCTGATCCTGCTGTGCTTCCGACTCCACGGCTTCCTCGGCGTATGCGCTTGCCTAGTCATCGTTTTTTCCTCGCCGTCACTGTGGTACCTCAACAAGGTACACACTGAACTCTTCACCATTCTCCTATCGATCGCGGCTGTCGCCTGCGCCCTTCGCTCCAGATGGACCACGGCAGGCCTGCTACTAGCTGTAGTTACGACGCAGAATATCAGCTTCATAATTCCTGCATTCGTGGCCTGCCTGATTGCGCTTATGTCTTTCCGTAACAGCGCTAAGCCAGGTCTAGCCCCGGTGTGGCAGGTTACCGGGCTTTGTCTGGCAACCCTGACGGCCGCGCTGCATCCGGCCTATTATTTTTTTCGATTTGGCGGCCTGACGCCACAACTCATCAATGTCGGCGCGGACACTTCTCATCTAAATCCGCTCTCATCTCTACAGTATTTACTTGATCCGGATATAGGCCTGCTGCCCAACTGGCCTACGGGCCTCGCTATTCTTGGCGGGTTTGCGATCTTGCTCATCCGTAGACAGGTCAAACGAGCGCCGTTGGAAGCAGTCGCGCTCTTCATTATTTACCTAATGGCCGCACTTGCGGCGCAAGCAGCCACCAATAATATAAATTCTGGTGGTACACCCGGTCCGGCACGTTACGGGCTTTGGTATCTTTGCCTCTTCTACCCCCTACTTGTCCTGGCTGACTTCTCGCGTGAAGGCACTGGCCAGAAATGGATTCGTGGCACCTGGGCGATGCTGATATTGCTGGGTGGGATGTATGCGGTCAAATTTTATGAGCCTTGGGGCCCCGAGGCGTACACTGCTCCCAGTAGGCCTGCTAAGTGGATCTACACCCATCTGCCATGGCTATGGGATCCGGCTCCTGAAGTATTTAGTGAACGGAATGCAGGAATTGGCGAAAATGTACCTGAAGGACCTGCCCTGGTCTTTGGGCCGAAGTGCCGTAAAGCTCTCTACTTTCCGGGCATAAACAAGGCCATAGCGATATATCCTAAGGGCACTTGCATCATCAGCGCGGCCAATGCCAATACCTTGATCCACCGCCACTTTCCAAAGCTTCCCGATGAGCCCAAATACTTCACGCTGGCTCCGGGGGAAATGGACGCTTACATGCGCGCGCTTGCTACCGGGACATCGGTTCCTGCAGCTGAACTCCGCGCTTATTTACGGGATGGCTGGTCGGTCGATGAACCGTGGGGCGTATGGTCCGAGGGTGACAGTTCTACGATCTCCTTTCAAACTTCGGATCCACTCCAGCCTGGCACTGAGCTAATTCTTTACGTCAACGGCTTGTGGAACGCCTCGCGCCGAGATGCGAAAGTTGAGGCCAGGGTCAACAAAGGTGAGTGGCAGTCATACCGGCTGTCGGCATCATCACCCGCACCTAGCGCCCTTGCAATCCATCTGCCCGCCCTTTCAACGAAGGCGGCCGTGAGTGTTGAGTTGCATTACGATAAGCCCGCGTCACCGGCAGAGCTGGGGATATCCGCCGACGCGCGTCGCATCACTATCGGCTTGACGTCTATGGAGATAAAGCAGACCAATACCAAGCAGGAATGATTGACTCGTTCAGAAGTTATGCGCTCAAAGCCTTGAACGCAGCAACCGCTTACCTGGGAGATTGGATGCCATGAAGGAAGTTACAGATGAAGCTGTTACCTGGGCCTATCGGTTCATTCTTGGAAGGGAACCCGAAAACCAAGATGTAATCAAGCAGGTTTCTGCCACACTGCCAAGCATTAACGAGCTGCGGCTAAACCTTCTTCGATCAAGGGAGTTTGCACAGGACCAAAGCCACCGCTACAGAAGCGACCAGAGTCCTTTCTTCCATTATGCGGCGACTTTTGACGCGATTGGAGTCATGCAAAACCATGCTGTGCCCGATCTGGAACCTCGGGTAGGCGTACTCACAAATTTCCTTGGCGTGGCCATAGACCCAAAGTTTTTCCCGTCCGTACTCTCCGAGCGAGGCGGGGAGGTAGAAGGTATTCCAATTCCCGCAAACTGGCACGCTGATATTGCTGAGTGGGGCGCGGCCTTACGTGCCGTGGACTTGTCGCAGGGCAGCTTTACGGTCATTGAGCTGGGCTGCGGATGGGGGTGCTGGCTCAATAATACTGGCGTTGCTGCGCGCGCGTTAGGTCGTGACGTGCGCGTCATAGGCATCGAGGCGGATGCGCACCACCTCCAATTCGCCGAAGAAGCGCTGACCATGAATGGTTTTTTACCCGAACAGATTTCACTGATGCGGGGTATCGCCGCTTCGCGCGCTGGTACAGCGTTGTTTCCTAAACAGGATCTGCCCGGAGCGTCATGGGGCAACGAGCCGATCTTCGACGCCAGCGAGCAACAATGCGAGACTCTGTTATCGGGTGGAATGTTCGACAGAGTCACGATGGTGCCGCTTGAAGCACTGATTGGGGACCAGCCTCGGATAGACCTGCTGCATATCGATATTCAAGGCGGAGAAGCCGACCTGGTCGAACAATCGCTTGATTTGCTAGGTCGCAGCGTAGCCTACATGGTCATCGGCACCCATTCAAAGCAGATTGAAGGTCGGCTATATGACGCATTATTGCAGGCTGGCTGGGCTCTTGAAATGGAGCGCGCTGCAATATTCACCCTGATTGCAGGGAAACCAGAGATCCGTGTTGATGGCGTGCAGGGCTGGCGGAATCTGAAACTCCTCCCCTTCTAGCCAGCTATTCCCATGATCCAAAAGCGGGAGCTGGACTGGTTGGGTTAAATCCATACGAAGTTGCCCACGCAGATATAGGGAACTGATTCAAGTCCCGGCCCGCAACTAGTCCGGGGGGCTATAGAATCCATTGAAGGAAGCGGCGGAAGCGGTGCCGCCGCTTCCCGCACTGCCCAACTGTCTGAGCACACTGAAGTGCTTTCACACATTTGGAGTATCGCCGCTCTTGCCGGGGCGAGTCCCGGTCATGTCTCGGCCGCTCCCAAGATCTGTGCGAGTCGTTCAAGGACTCCTTTCGGGGAGCTCACCGGAATCCATATCCAGATACTGCGGGATAGCAGCTTTATTATTCGCAACAATGTCGCCAAGAGTGATTTGGGCTGGCGATTCAATGCGGGGCGTGATCAACGCCCTGCTCAGTTCCCCGACCGGAGTAACAGCCCCTACACCCAATAGGCCCAGGACAGGTAATTTTCGTAACAAGGGCAACCGGGGATCAACCGTCACTGAGGCACAAGCCATCGCCAAAATTCCTAGCGCCGGAATGGAACCTCTCATAAGCAGATCGTTATTATTACCAAAGCTCAGCAAAGTAAGCAGCGCCAAAAACAATGTCGCAACAATCACCCATGGTCGCGCGCTTGTTTGAGCGAATAACAACGAAAATGTCACCAGAGCAAATTCCAGAAGGACGAAAAAAATCCACTTTGTAGAAGTAAACAAGGGATGCGACCAACTAAAACCGAATGGAATGCCGCCTGAGCCTCCTAGTAAGTAACTGGCCGCCGAGACCATCAGGATGGGGCCAAGTAGACAGTTGGAGAGAGTGAGCGCCACTCTCGGGCCGACAGATACCATTGCCCAGGCATATAGAGGCAATAAGCCGATAGCACAGAAAGGTGACCATAGGGCGACCGCAGCAAGGAGAACACCGGCATGCGCGACGCTGCGTTCGGGGCAGCGATATATCATCAGAGCTACAAGCCATCCAGGAAGGGCGTGTTGTGGCGCCCAGACCAGGTTGGTTACCGAAGCAGAAAGCTCCCCAAAGCCAGCCCACCACTCAAGGTGAAAACGTGGACCTCGTGTATATCCGGTAATCAAAGTTCCCAGAATGTCGGCCCCACTAAAAGCCATGAAAACAGTCAGGGCAGCAACAACCTTGCTACGATTGCGTTCTCCGCTGGCGACTACGTGCGAAAAAACCAGACCCATCCCTAAAGCAGTCCAGATGAAGACCAACAAGGACAGCGTCTTCATGCCCAATATCTTGGCACCAAGTGCGGGCAAGACGTAATAGCTTAGGGAATAGCGAAGTAAACCATCACCCTCGGGAATGGATACCCTTACAGGCCACTCTCCCAGCACAAGTGCATTGAATAACGCGTAATGCTTCAGCCAATCGGAATTCTCTGCTAACGGCGGCAAAACGCCTGGCAGCAGAGCAGCCACTGCGCCAGCCGCAATCGGTAGAGCCATGCCACGCGCATCAATAAACCGGAAGTACCCGGTGTTTCCAAGCGCAAAAAAACAGGCCAATAAAGCCGACGGTATCGTTAAAAAGGGCCATGGGCAGAATGTAAGCCAAAGAGCCGTGGATGGAATGAACACATAGAGGAACCCAAGTGTAAATATTCCAAGGAATTCTTCATGCCGATTTGCTACCTGACTCTGCCCGGCGCGTTGGTGGCGCAGAGCCCCCCTAGTCGCGTACGCCAGCATTATTCCCCTCAATCGATAGAGCGCGCATATCCACCCACGTTACACCATAACCAGCATCAAGCCTGAATTGCTGAAAGCTCAGCTTTCAACATCCATCGAAGCGTATCTTCAATAGGAGGGCAGTCCCACTGTTTTACAAGCCGCAGTAGCAAGCTGTTGTCGCCGAGCAATACCTTGACTTCATTCGCCCTTACGAAGGCCGGGTTTACCCGCACATCCAGCGACCATTCGCTCAGCCCCTCACATAGTTCCAGAATATCTCTGAGGGAATGCCCACGCCCTGTGCATACATTGACCGTAAGGCTTTCAGCCTGCGGCGCTTCCAACAACAAACGATAGGCCTGTGCGACCGCCCGAACATCGCCGAAATCCCTCGCGACATCCAGATTACCTAACTCGATGTACTCAGAGCGCTTTGCATAATGCGAGACGATTTTCGGAATCAGAAATTCGCTCGACTGGCCGACTCCGGTGTAATTGAATGGGCGAGCGATGGTGATCGGAAGCACACCCATCCTAATCCTGGCCAGGTGCTCCATCGCGAGCTTGCTAATCGCATACTCATTGGCAGGCAGTGGTGCGACACTTTCATCCAGCAGTCCGGACGAAAGATTTCCGTAGACATTCGCGCTACTGGCAAGAAGAACTCGCTCTATCTTCGAGGCGCGTGACTCAAGCGCCTGGAGTAGGTTGCGTGTCCCAAGAAGATTGATGTTATAAAAATCTTCCGCCCGCCCATGGCCTACGAAAGCAAGCGCTGCCAGATGGACAACGATATCGGGCTCGCTCACCTCGACAACCTTCGTCAAGGATGCGCAGTCACGCAAATCGGCTTGATAGTAGGACTCGCCTTCAATCGGAGGCCGCGCGACATTAGTCGCCGAAGTGCCAAGCGAGATGACTTGGCCCCCCGACCGGATCAGTTCCTCAACGACGTAGCGTCCAGTGAAACCGGACGCGCCGGTAACAAGTATGCGCTTACCCGCCAGCTTAGAATGAAAAGCCACGTTCATTTCTCTTCAGATCCGCCTCAACCATCATCTGACAAAGTTGTTCGAGCGTGGTCTGCGGCTTCCAGCCAAGCACCCTCTCTGCCTTTTCCGGATCGCCGATGAGCAAGTCCACTTCTGCTGGACGATGGAACTTCGGATTGATCTGCAGGACAAGCTTTCCGGTCGCTGTGTCGACTGCGGTCTCGTCGAGATCCTTGCCCCGAAACTCGACGTCGATCCCCGCTCCCTTGAAGGCCATGCGGACGAAATCACGCACCGTTTCGGTTCGGTTGGTTGCAAGCACGAACGTATCGGCCTCGTCAGCCTGGAGCATCCGCCACATGCCCTCGACGTATTCCTTGGCAAAGCCCCAGTCGCGCTTGGCGTCCAGATTTCCGAGCTGCAGCACATCGAGCTGGCCCAACTTGATCTTGGCAACCGAGTCGGTGATCTTTCGGGTAACGAATTCCCGGCCGCGCAACGGACTTTCGTGGTTGAACAGAATTCCGCTGGATCCGAAGATATCGTAGCTCTCACGATAATTCACCGTAATCCAGTGGGCATACAGCTTGGCAACGCCGTATGGGCTACGTGGCCAAAACGGCGTGTCTTCCTTTTGAGGGACCGCCTGGACCTTACCGAACATCTCCGAAGTCGATGCCTGGTAGAACCGGATCTTCGGGTTCACCAGACGAATCGCCTCAAGCAGGTGCAGCGCGCCGATACCGGTGATCTGCGCTGTCGTGGTCGGCTGATCGAAACTGACTCCAACAAAGCTCTGGGCAGCGAGATTGTAGATCTCGTCGGGCTGGATCTTCTGGACCATCGCGATCGTCGTCCCCAGATCCGTGAGGTCGTACTCCACCAACTCCAGATTCGGATGTTTCGCGACGCCAACCTCCTCGAGGCGCCAGAAGTTGACTGAACTGGTCCGTCGGTATGTGCCATATACCTTGTAACCCTTGCCAAGCAACAGCTCGGTCAGGTAGGCACCGTCCTGCCCGGTGATGCCGGTAATGATTGCAATCTTGTTAGTCATCTACATTCTCTTCGGAAATTGGTGAAAGCAGCCCCGCTCTGGATCACGCCCATGCGCGTCCGGAGCATCGCCGTGCAGGAAAGCAACGGCGCCATCATAACTTGCCTGACCTCAATCGGCCTCCTGGATCGGATATACCAGACTGGCGGCCGGCTTCAGAAGTGCGGCGGCAAGCTGATCGGCACTCTGCGCCCAGGTCAACCAGGACAGCTCGTCAGTCCGCGGATGCGCGTTCTGTGTATGCAGTTCGAGCCACTTTTCGATGGCGCTCGCTATCTCCACCGGCGTGTGTCCTGCGAAGTACGTTGCATGCTCGCCAGCAACCTCGCGGAACACCGGGATATCGCGGACCAGAATCGGCAGTCGTCGCTGTCCCGCCTCGATCAGTGGCAAGCCAAAACCTTCGCCCTCAGAGGCGGCGATGAGGCAGGTGCAGGCCTGGTAGAGCTTTTCCAAGAGCTCGTCGCTGGCGGAGCTGAGCCAAAACAGATTGCGATGAAGCTGGGGATGCGTTTCCAACTTTTCGCAAAGCTCGTCCACCATCCAGCCTTTCTTGCCGACGATCACCAAGGCGATCTCCTGCCCTGCAGACCATAGATGCTCGAATGCGGCCAACACGCCGGCATACCCCTTGCGAGGTTCGAGCGTGCCCACCATCAAGAAACTCCTCACCTGCTGCAGGCGAGAGAGAAGCGCGTCGGCGTGATCCGGTATGCCCCGACTGGGAGCGCTTCCTTCAAGATCAGCGCCAAGGTGGAACCATGCGACGTCCGGCTGCTTGCCGATTCCATTCTCCAGCATCCATGCAGTCACATCATCTGCAACGGCCTGCGAAATACAGATCAACCGGTCCGATACGGAAACGATACCTCGCAGCCAGCGCTCGTGGTGCTGCCCGCCGGGCCCGGGCCACCATTGTGGATTCCGCACAGGCAGGATGTCATAGACCACGAAATTGATCCCTACTCCTGCAACATGAAAGTAATCGAACCAATCGGAGGCCAGGTCGACAGCGTGCCCCACCAGATCCAGGCCGACGAAGACATCGCCCGCGTGGCACACCAGTGCCGCATCCTCACCGAGATCCTGACCTAAAAGGTGGCCGGCGTAGGCATTGGCGCACACATAGCGACGTGACTCGCGATCCAACCTGACGAGCTGGATGCGGTAGCCATGCGGCGGCCGGCGCAGCCATTCATTCGAGATGGCGCGCGTCACGCGCTGGATACCCGTCCCACGATCGTGCGCGGCCAGCTCGGTAACGTCGAGCATGAGCATGCGCTCCTCTGGCGCTATGCTGCGGTCCAACGCATCTGCTGCTGCAACCAGTGCGAGCGTTTGCGTACTTTTCCGGCCAAGTGCGGCCATGGCTAGATTGAGTGCCTGACCAGCATCGGTGCGCGGCAAGGATCGCATATGCACGCTCTCGCAAGCGTCGAGAAACGCTGTTGCGCTTCTCTCCCAAGAGAACGCAGTAGCCCGATGCTCCGAAAAAGCGCGAGCTTCTGCTACGGCTGCATCATCCTCAAGCATCCAGCGGATCCGCTCGGACATCTCGGCAGTGTCATACGGATCAAACAGCATGGCCGGCTCCGTGGCAATCTCCGGAACACTTGAAGCGTTGGCTGCAATGACCGCTGCACCACATGCCATTGCTTCCAATACCGGCAAACCAAATCCCTCGTGCCAGGACGGAAACACGAAGAAGCGGCACTCGTTATACAGCGCAACCAGCTCTTCGTCTGAAACATAACCGGTAAAGATGATCTCGTCCGCTTGCAGCCCCCGCTCCAACGCGACGCGTTTGAGATCGTCCACCAACGACGAAGGCATGCGTCCGGCCATGACCAGACGGGCAATCTTGCGCGTTTCCACGGGGAGTGCCGCATATGCATCGATCAAGCGGTTCAGATTCTTGCGCCGATCCGCTCCACCGGTATAGAGAAAGAACTCACCTTCGATCCCGAACTTGGCGCGGACCAAGCGACGCGCCGGATGCTGGATTTCCAACTGCGAGAACACAGCATCGCATCCTGCAGAGATGTTGAAGACCTTATCGCTGCCAAATTTTCCAACCCGGCGCGCCTCGTCAGCTGAACTTTCCGAGATCGCCAATACCGCATCCGCCCGCTGCAAAAAAGAAAATTTCTCCGCGTAAGCTTTGGCATAGACCGGGTCGTGATTGAGATAAACCTCTGGGTTCATCATCGGAATCAAGTCATACATCGTCACCACGGTCGGGATCTGGAAGACACGACCGATGCTGGTCAATGCGTTGTCGCCGTAGCCCTCAAATAGACTGGACACATGCACGATATCGGGCTGCAATGAAGCCAGCGTTGCCTCCCGCACGATCTCGGCATGACTGCACCGCGCGCTATTTCCAGTATCGCAGGCATGCACGGGAAGAGGCACGTACCATACATGGATATTGCTCTGCGGAATGAGCCCCTTGAAGGCAGCCCGAATATCCTTCACTGCCTCCGGAAATGCACCGTTCAATGCGACATGGATATCGTGCCCCCGTGCATCGCGGGCTACTGCAAGCGCCAACGCCAGGCTATAGCGCCCGATACCCCGGAAACGACTCTCCGACTGCGCTCCCTGCAGATCCATTACGATGCGCATCAAGCAGACTCCCCATTGCGTATGGCCAACATGCGCTCATAGATCTTATGACCACGGGCAGACAGCTTCGCTGCCGCGATCGGCTCGGCAACCACGGTGACATCCACGACCTGGCCGGGACGCGGCCGATCCTCCACCACTGGCTGAATCACACTATCAATCCCTATATCGGCCGCGACGGCGCCCCTGATCCTGGCATGGACGGATGGCGCCATACGCACCCAGTTATTCAGCACACGGGCAAGCGCCGGGCGCTTGAGAACACGACGAACCAGAGCAAGCAGGATCCGCTTCAGCGATGCGCGAGGCCACCTCACCAAACGCGACATCCCTCGTAAAGGACGCGTCAGACGCCATGACGCACTAGCCTGGATATCGTGCAGATTTTGCTCGGCAGTGCTGGCACGCAGGTACCAATGGTGGGCATTTTGAAGTGAAGAATCGAGCTGCATGCGGAGTTCATCCAGCTGCTCACGGACGACCGTGAAGCTGGCACCGGACGTCTCCAATCTCCGGCGGAGATCATGCATGTTCGAGGTGCCCGACAGCTGCAGATGATGCAACTCGCCGATAGTATCTTTCAGCCCATCGATCTCGCTGTTGAGCTTGTCGATAGCTTCTTCGCGCTCATTTGCGCGCAGATACCAGTGATGGGCGTTACTCCGCGACTCACCGAGCTTGGTCTCGACTTCTACCGAGCGTGCTTCGGCCGCCCGGATGGAGCGCTCATAGATGAGCAGCGCGTGCTCCTGCTTTCGCAGCAGCCATACCCAGCCGGCTCGCCCTGCCTCATCATCCTTCTGGGCGATCGCCTCCCTCAAAGCGCGAAACGTCCATTCCCCACGCGGGCGATTGAATATCGTATAGAACGCGACCCGATAGCGAGCCGGCAGCATGGAGATATCGAGGAGCGGGCGGCGAACGGGCAATGGCGGCGCGATCTGCCCCTGCACCAATTCCCGCAGCGTTATCAAGAGCGAAAGAAGCAGGTCGTCTGGCCAGACGCAATCAACTGCGCTAGTCGAGACGGCACCGTAGTCGATAAAGGTGGCAGTGCCGTTGTCATTGACAAGCAGGTTCCAACAGCGCAGATCGTTGTGGTAAAGCCCGGCCGCCTCCAGCGCAACAAGTTGCGCAATGATGGAATCGGCTATCTCCTCGTAGGAATACGGGGTGTTGTCTTGGATCATCTCCGAAAGCAGGCGCCCAGGCAGCTGCTCTCGCAGAATCCATACGTCGCGACTGTCCTGCAGGTTGTGCATCAGAGCCGGCACAACCACTCCAGGAGGCGGATCGCGCAAGAAGCCCACTTCGTTTTCGTATTCTGCGAGGTTGATCTTCTTCCTCGTCGTCTCAACCAAGGACATCTGCTTGAGAATCACGCCATCGGCAAAGTAGTAGCGCCGCGTCCCTGCGTGACTGTTCATCGCATGAGCGTGTGATTCCGTGCGCCACGACAGAAATTCGCGGAAATCATTGCCAAGCAGCCAGTAACGGCTGCTTGCGAAATACAAGGGCCTGGCGATACCTGACAGATGCGTTCCCTGATGGGCCAGCACTCGGAGAAACGCATAGCGCTGCAGCAATTGCGCCGGGTCACCCGGCTGCGATGCACCCCAATACAGCGGTTCTTCCCGCACAGCAAGCTCGTATATGCCAACTGCAATGCAAGCGTCGATCTGCCCAATCAACCCGACAACGGGCTCCAGACCATGCTCATGGATCAGGTGATGAAAGACGCTCAGCCCGAGGACGAGATCATATCTGCCAACCTCCAGCCCCCCGACGATGTCCTCGATCCGGGCACATTCGAAGGTGGCGGCCACAAAGCCCTGCTCTTCCGCCAGCGCCCGGCATACCGCCACGTTGCGATCGAGAAAATCCGCACCATGGACGATGGCCCCCCGCGCCGCCAGGTTGAGGGAGAAATAGCCTTGTGCGCATCCAAGATCGAGCACCCGAATCGGACGCCCCAGTGCCGTCCGCAGGTGGTCGACCACATCGAGGATGACCTCCAGGCGGTCCTCGCAACCACGGGAGCTACCGTCGGAAATTTCTGGATGGCCAAAAATGGGCTGGTACTTTTCGGGTAACGCAGCAACGAGATCGGCGATAGAACTGTTGCCCGGGGAAACGGAATGCGTCATCAATGGAAACCTGGAATTAGCGGCACGCCGGCGGCGCGGACACGGACGGCAATCAAGGAACGTCGGCGGAAAATTCGGCATTCAAGTCAACGATGCCCCAGAACTGCATGGGACGACTGACATCCAGCAAGATGGCATCATAGCGCCTGTCCAGGGGCACCAACTCGCCGAGCGGATCGCCGCTCGATATCCCCAACGACACCATGTAATGCCCCTCATTGACGCTCAGCGGCAATGCGAAATGGCAGGTAACCACATCGCCTGCGCGTGGAGAAAGCGTCTTCCGCCCGTCGCTCGCCAAAAATGAGTTTGTCCCATAGAGGAACAGCCCTTCGAGCGTCTTCAACAGCAGGCCTGGGACCACGTTGTCGAAGTCACGCTCGAAAACGATCTTCATGTGGAATTTCGTGACCGCACCGCTGTCGATACGCGCGGGAAAACGCTCACCACTACTCGTCACCGCATAGTCGACGATCTTCGCTCCGCCCTGACCCCAACGGTGCTCGTTGCGGTTATACGAAGGGCGGGTGTGGAATACGTCATCGATGCTTTCGCCTGGGATCGCTTCGATCGGAGCGTCCGCACGCGCAGGGTCCGAACTGCTCTTTCGCCCGAAAAGCTCGTCCAGATACAGATTGGAAACTTCACGCGCCGGGCCGTCGGCATAGACGCCGCCATCCTTGATGAATAGCACGCGCTCGCAGTGCTTGACGATGTCACCTACTGCGTGACTCACCAGGATCAATGTGGTTCCCTGCTCCTTGAATTCCTGCACGCGCTTGAAGCACTTCGCCTGAAAATAGGCGTCTCCCACAGAAAGCGCCTCATCGACGATCAGCACGTCGGGGCGGAACGCCGTCGCTACGGCGAACGCCACCCGCACCTGCATTCCGCTGGAATAGGTCCGCACTGGCGCATCGAAGTATTCGCCAACCTCGGCAAACCCCTCGATGCCGGGCATGGCCGCATCGATTTGCTGTTGGGAGTACCCCATCAAACCTGCTGAATGGTAGGCATTCTGCCTGCCTGTCAGGTCCGGATTGAATCCCATGCCCAGCTCCAGGATCGCCGCGATTCGCCCGGACCGGGCAATGACGCCTTCAGTAGGCTGCACGGTTCCGGTGATCAGTTTCAGCAGCGTACTTTTCCCCGCACCGTTGCGCCCCACTACGCCAACGGATTCGCCGGTCTTGATCGAAAACGACACATTGCGCAGGATCCAATGTTCCTCGCGCGCCTGCACTGGAGCACCAAACCAACTGGCCGCCCGCAACCATTGACTGCTCCAGACCCGATAGGCCTTGCCAACGCCCTCGACACGCATTACGACATCGCTCATAGCGCATCCACCATTTCTTGACTGGCACGTCGGAACACCACCAACGACATCAGGCCCAATATCGCAGTGGCCGCACACAGCGGCATCAATGAGCGCCAATCCGGCGTTGTGCCGTAAAGCAGTACCTTCTGATACGCCGTCACCAGCGGAAACAGGGGGTTGAGTTTGAAGACCCTGGCGACGTCCTCGGGAAGAATGCTGATGTTGTAGACAATGGGCGTCAGCCAGAAAAGCGCCTGCAACACCACTGGCACGACTTGGGCGATGTCGCGCATGAATACATTGAATACCCCCAGCAACAAGCCCAACGACATCGCGAAGGTCAATGTCAGCACCATCAGGAACGGCAACCAGAGGACCTGCTGCCCCGGATAATGACCAAGCACCGCAAACACGATGAAGATGGCGAGCAGCAGCAGGAGGTTGTTCACCAGCATCGCTCCTGCGGCAATGAAGGGAAGGCATATTCTTGGGAACGCCATTTTCTTCATCAGGTTTCCGTTTTCCACGAATAGCGAGACACATTTATTGATAGTCTCGCTAAACAGACTCCAACATAGTGTTCCGGACATCAAATACAGCGCATAGGCATATTTATTGTCGATTCCAGGCAGCTTCGCTGCGAGGACCTCGGAGAGGATCGTTGCGAAAATCAATACCTGCATCAGCGGATGGATGATCATCCACAACGCACCAAGCTTGCTTTGGATAAAGCGCATCCTCAATTCGTTCTTGATCGAAGAGAAGATGAAGTACCGGTATACCCATAGGGGTCGCAGCAGGTCTTTCATGAGATTAAGCTTACCGAAGAGAGCGGGATCAGAATTGCCACGATCGCGGAAACCGAAAGAGAGAGGCCGAAAAGGATGACCATCACGAGCAGACCACCTCTGCAGGCCGCGGCGAGAAAATCGAAGGATCAGCATGCCGCTGCCACAGCAGTGCACGGACGATGCTCCATAAGCGCAACGCAGATTGCTGGATCTCCACGTTGCCCCCAAGGGTCGGCAGGATCGCCGTGTTCGCACTGACGCCCTGGCTCTTGAGCAGGTTGAGATCGGCAACCCCCGCGACCAGGACGCGATCGCATCGCCTGAGCGCACGGATCAGCGCAGGCTCCCAAGGATCGGATGCGGCAACTCGACGCAACAGCACAACGACAACCCGGCCACGATCGAGTTGATCCTCCAGCAGGCCAGCGAACCAATGACCATGATGCAGGATGTCAGGATAATCGATTACCACCGCATTGGTCAGCTGATGGCCGATGACAGGAAGGGAGCGGGTTGCGCAATGGCGCGATTCAGACAGGGAATCCAAGCCTGCCGGCATCGTCGCGCCTGACGATATGATCGATGCGTCGATCTCGAATAGCGCTAACTCGCCAGCCAGGCCGCTGAGCTCAGCGAAGACGCCACCCGAGCCCTGAGCTGGCGAGGAGGGCGCAATCCAGGCGATGAGAGGCGTGGCAGTGCGAATCGGCCGAGCCCACAGGTCGCGAACAAACGCCAGAAGCCGCTGCGCCACATCCGTCCACCGGAAGTGGCGCTGCAGGAGCTGTCGACCACGACGGGTTCGCTCGTTGCGCTGCTCGGCGGGGAGGCGGTGAACTTCGCGCAAAAGTCGGCTTAGCCCCGCCCGGGAGGGTTCAGCCCAGACCGAGTGAGGGAGGCCAAATACCGTTTCAGCAGGCGCGAATGTGTAATCAATCAACCAGGCGGTCTGGTCGTTGCAGAAATCGCATTGACCACCCCACGCAGTGGTGATGACAGCAAGGCCAGACAACATCGCCTCTGCCAATGGCAGCCCGAAGCCCTCGGCCCGGCTGGGCGCAACCATCACGTCGCACTGCGAGTAAAGGCGTTTCAGGCTGGCACTGTCGACATCTTCCTCGATCAGAATCACATGAGGAAAGTCAGCCCGGGCGCGTCGTGCGTCATGCAGCAAACGACGAACCTCGTTCTGAGGGTTGGCGAAGGTCTTGATGATCAGCGACACGTCGTCGCGATCGCTGAAGGCATCGCCGTACGCTTGCAACAGGACGTCCACACCCTTGCGAGGAAGGCAGGAAGACACATGGAGAAAACTGAAACCACGCTGCTGCAACGAAGCACCCTCTGCCGTAGCGATTGATTCCCAGTGATCCACCCCGGCGCCACAGACGCCAAGCGGGATCGCGACCCCGCTGTCCACCAACGTCTTGACCACGTGTGTGGACAGCGCGGAAATGCCTTGGACGAACTCGTTGAAATCGGCAACCCAAGCCTCGGGAACGGCCGATTCTTCCCAGGCATAGGCATGCAGCAGGTTGAAGCGGGAGTCCATGTCGGCAATGCGAGGCGGATACAGCAGCCTGCTGCACACATCGGCCGCAACCGGCGCGCTTCCAGAAGCGCGCGAATGAAGCCGCGCAATCTGCTGATCGGAAGCGAGGAATTCTGGATCGGCGTCGAAGTCTCCCGAGCCATCGGTCGAATGCAGGAGCACATCCAGCCCCTGCGCATCAAGCGCACGCGCCAGTTCACGGTTCACCAGGGCAAGGCTATAACTGCTGTCGAACGGCCCTTCGACACGCCACGAGGGGAGCTGGGGGAGCGGATATTGCCTTCGCAACACGTCGCGCACCAGATCTTCGTTTGCATCCATGGCGACGGCCACTTGCACCAGGTCCGTATCCGCAGGCACGCGGCTGCCGCACGCATGCGCCAAGTCCGTGACGAGCGCAGCACGCGTTTTCTGCAACGCCTCGCTTGTCTCTCGCCAGCCCCACTTGGCGGCCGGATGGAACTGGCCGCAGGCCTCGAACGCATCCAGCGCGCGCGACGCACTGCCTGCCCATGAGAATGCACGGGCGCGTTGTGGCCCATGATGGCGGAGGCTGCGCGCAAAGTCCGTGTCTTCCAGAACGCGCCGCATCGCTCCAGCGATCGCTGCAGGATCGGTCGGATCGAACAAGGCATCGTCGCGCCCGATCACCTCCGGAATGCTACTGGCGCGTGCACCAATCACGGCAGTTCCACAGGCCATCGCCTCGAGCAACGGCAGGCCGAATCCTTCCTGCAAAGAAGGCAGGACGAACAGCTCAGCACCGCAATACAGTTCGACCAGAGACTGATCAGTCACGTGTCCCGTACAGACGATCCGGTCCGGCGACAACTTCAATCGACGCGCAACCAGCGCAAGCCGCGCGCGCTCCAACTCGTCCAGGTCGCCGGTGACCACCAGCTGATAACGTTCCTGCTTCTGTTGACCCAGCAGCGCATAGGCTGCGACCAGAGCCTCCAGATTCTTGCGAGGATCCATTGCCCCGCTGTACATCAAGTACTTGCCGACAATCCCATGCTCGTGCGCAAATCGTCCACGCATCGCGCTATCGACATGGATCGGCCTGAAGATCTGTGAGGCCGCAGACGAGATATTGACCACGCGCTCCGGCGCAACCGACAACCGTTCGATCGCATCGTTCCGAACGTAATCGGAGATCGAGAGCAATACATCGGCCCGCTGCAGCGAGGCGACCTTGTCGGCGTACCATTCTGCAGCCCATGGGGCGGCAATGTATCGCGGATCGTGGAGCGGGATGAGGTCGTACAGGGTCGCAGCAGTGCGTGCCCCCCCCATCCCGCGACCGATGGAGGTCACCGCCCCATCGCTCGCACCCTCGATCACGCTGGTGACGTGGACGATATCCGGCTGCAAGGCCTGCAGGAACGACTCGCGCATATGCTCGGAGGCCGTTCGCCGCCACGCGTTCGCCGGATCGCGCCAATGCACGGGCTGGGCCGTGCGGAACGCCACCACGCGTTCGCGCGGCAACAGAGCGGCCAGCGAATCGATCCCGTCGCTGGCCATGTCGCCATTGACGACCAACCAGAACTCATGCGCGCGCGGCTCACGCAGCATCGCCTCAGCCAGTGCAAGCGAATATCGCCCGATCCCCCTATGCCTGCTGGCGGTCTGGGCTGCCTGTAGATCAATGGCGATGCGCACGACTCAACGATCCCTGGCGGCCATCGCCCGACGCAGATCTTCGTAGATCCGGGCGGCACGCGCAGTCATGCGTCCTTGCGACGCTAGACCACTCGCCCTCCCATTGATCGCCAGGTGACCGGGCCCCATCAGGCCGCCCAGCCCGAAACGTACCCCGAGGCGTTTGATTGCCATGAGCAGGCCCGGTGTCGCTGACAACGCACGCATCAACCGGCGTTTCAGCGACGGGCGCACAAGGACGTAGCGAATTGCCCCAGCCAGGACCGCACGTAGAAACCCGGTGCTCAGCAAAGGTCGCGACGAGCGCGCCTTCATTTGGACGCTGCCAAGCCGCGCGATGGGCGGCAGGTTTCCGTTACCTCGATGTGCTGCTTAGCGCGCAAGCGCCCGCTCCAAATCCCCACGCAAATCCTCCACATCCTCGATCCCCACGCTCAACCGCACCAGCGCATCGCTGATGCCGAGCTGGTCGCGGCGGGCCACGGGAATGGAGGCGTGCGTCATGACGGCGGGATGATTCACCAGGCTTTCCACGCCACCGAGCGATTCGGCCAGGGTGAACAATTCGGTCTTCTCGCAGAAACGCTTGGCTGCGTCGAAGCCGCCCTTGAGGACGATGGAGACGATGCCGCCGAAGCCGGACATCTGGCTTTTCGCGAGCGCATGTTGCGGGTGCGAGGCAAGGCCGGGATAAATGACCTTTTCGATCGCAGGGTGGGTTTCCAGCCATTGCGCAAGCGCCAGGGCGTTTTCGCAGTGCGCACGCATGCGCAGCGGGAGGGTCTTGAGGCCGCGCAAGGCGAGAAAGCTGTCGAACGGGCCCTGGACCCCGCCGATGGAGTTCTGCAGGAACGCCATCTGCTCGGCGAGCTCGGCGTTGTCGCCAACGACCGCGATACCGCCCACCATGTCCGAGTGGCCGTTGAGATACTTGGTGGCCGAGTGCACGACGATATCCGCACCCAGGCTGAGCGGGCGCTGCAGCATCGGGGAAGCAAAGGTGTTGTCGACCACGATCAGCAGGCCGCGCTTGCGCGCGATCTCGGCAATGGCAGCGATATCGACCAGCTTGAGCATCGGGTTGGTCGGGGTCTCGATCCACACCATCTTGGTATCGGGGCGAATCGCCGCCTCGAACGCAGCCGGGTCGGTCAGGTCGACGAAGCTGAAATCCAGGCCGGCAGTGCGGCGACGCACGCGCTCGAACAGGCGAAAGGTGCCGCCGTACAGGTCGTCCATCGCCACCACGTGGCTGTCGGCATCCAGCAACTCCATCACCGTCGAGGTGGCGGCCATGCCGGAGGCGAACGCAAATGCGCGCGTACCGCCTTCCAGCGCGGCGACGCAACGCTCGTAGGCGAAGCGCGTGGGGTTATGGGTACGCGAATACTCGAAACCCTGATGCTCGCCGGGGCTGGACTGCGCATAGGTGGACGTCGCGTAGATCGGCGGCATCACCGCGCCGGTGCTCGGATCTGGCGACTGCCCTCCATGGATCGCCAGCGTTGCGAGCGACAGCGCGCGCTCGCCGTCATGGCTATGAGTGGTGCGATTGGACATGGAGGTTCCCGAAAAAGTGGGCGATTGTAACAAGCAGGTCTGAATGGCCCGTGCCGCGCGTCGCATCCGAGCGCGCGGCGGTGCCGGATTACTGCACGATCACTGCACGCGGCGGCGCAGGTAGTTGAGCAGGTCGATGCGGGTGATCAGGCCAAGGAATTGCGTGCCGTCCATGACGATGGCGACCTGGCCACGGTCGAACACCGGCAGCAGCGCTTCGATCGGCGAAGCCACGTCCAGACGATCCAGCTTGCTGACCATGGCCGTGGAAATCGGGTCGCGGAAGCGGGCTTCGTCGCCATAGACATGCAGCAACACGTCGCTTTCGTCCACGATGCCCACCAGTTCGCCGTCGTCGATCACCGGCAACTGCGACACGTCGTACAACTTCATGCGCTGGTAGGCAGTAGTCAGCAGATCCTTCGGGCCCACCACCACGGTGTCGCGCTTGTTGTACGGGCGCAGGATCAGGTCGCGCAGATCGCCGTGTTGCGGGCGCTCCAGGAAGCCGTTGTCGAGCATCCAGTAGTCGTTGTACATCTTCGACAGGTACTTGTTGCCGGTATCGCAGACGAACACCAGCACGCGCTTGGGCGTGGTTTGTTCGCGGCAATACTTCAATGCGGCGGCCAGCAGGGTGCCGGTGGACGAGCCGCCGAGGATGCCCTCCTTGGCCAGCAGCTCGCGCGCGGTATGGAAGCTTTCCGCGTCGCTGATGGAGTAGGCCTTCTTGACCCGCGAAAAGTCGGAGATATCCGGGAGGAAATCCTCGCCGATGCCTTCGACCAACCAGCTGCCGGACTTTTCGCTGACCGTGCCTTCTTCGATGTACTGGGTCAGGATCGAGCCGACCGGGTCGGCCAATACCAGTTCGGTGTGCGGCGAGGCGCTGGCGAAGGCGCGCGACAGGCCGGTCATGGTGCCGGAGCTGCCGCAGCCGAACACGATGGCGTCCAGCTGGCCGTCCATCTGCGCCAGGATTTCCGGGCCGGTGCCGAATTCGTGCGCGGCCGGGTTGTCCGGGTTGCCGAACTGGTTGATGAAGTAGGCGCCAGGAGTCTCGGCTGCGATCCTGGCAGCCAGGTCCTGGTAGTACTCGGGATGGCCCTTGGCTACATCCGAGCGGGTCAGCACCACGTTGGCGCCCATGGCCTTGAGATTGAAGATCTTCTCGCGACTCATCTTGTCCGGCACCACCAGGATCAACTGGTAGCCCTTCTGCTGCGCCACCAGGGCCAAGCCCAGACCGGTGTTGCCGGCAGTTCCCTCGACCAGGGTAGCGCCGGGCTTGAGATCGCCGCGCCGCTCGGCCGCTTCGATCATCGACAGACCGATGCGGTCCTTGATCGATCCACCGGGATTATTCGCCTCCAGCTTGAGGAACAGCTCGCAGACGCCGGTGTCCAGGCGCTGGGCCTTGACGATCGGCGTGTTGCCAATCAGCTCGAGTACGGAGGAATGAATCGCCATCGGAGTATCGTCGCTGCGCCACGCGGGCTAGACCGGTCATTATCCGACGAACCGCGGGGGAATGCTCATTCAGCATCGAACCGATTGCGCAGGCCGATGAACAAACAGGCTCAACCGGCCGCCGATACGCCCTTCGCCAGGAAACATAGCGCTCCACATAAAGACGCGGACGGTGGCAAGCCGACGAGGAGGCCGCCACCGCCCGCGACGGTGAACTTGTTCTAACGGTGGGGAAGGATCAGTGGGTGAGCTGGTCGTACATGCGGGTGAGCTTTTCTTTGGCTTGCAACTTCTCGCGCTTCATCTGGCCCAAGGTCACGTCGTCGATCGGGAGCACCCCGAGTTCGGCATCCATGCATTTCTTGTTCAATAGCTTGTGGCGTTGGTAGAGCTGCTTGAACTGGGGATCGGACTTCATCAATGCGTCGATTTCGGTCTGCGGTTGCCCTTCGAACATGGCGTTACCTCCTTCACTTAAAACAAGAACGCCCCGGCCAGCGAAGGCACGGGGCGCAGCTTGGGGATGGAAGACCAACGCGTTGCAAAGGCCGACACATGGGCGGAACCACCAACTACTACTCCACCATCTTGTCTCGTTGCGTGCCTCTGCATCACTGACCCGGCCCTCCGTACTTCCCGGGCGGCGAAGTTGCTGCCCGGAGGTACGACCCTACGCCGGTCGCGAAGGGGGTTCAAGACCGAAACGGCCGCATTTGCCGTTCCCTGCCTCAATCAGTGACCGCGGTTCAACCAGGCGTCATGCCCGGATTAAAAGACCTTAACTTCCAATCACTTGCAACAATCGACATCAGGGCGCGACAACGACCTCGGCCGCGCGGGCCTTGCTGGCCGCGCCCTTGGTGCCGCTGACCTGCAGCCGCGACGCCGACACCCCGCCTGCCACCAAGGCATCGCGCAGCGCTTCGGCACGCTTCTTGGCAATGGCCGCATCGGTGTCGAAGCCGACGATGCTGACCCGTCCCTTCTTGCCGATGTTCAGATATTCGGCCAATGCCTTGGCCTGCCCGGCGGCATCCCCGGACAACGCCGCCTTGCCACCGAAGGCGCCACTGCCCAGGGAAAACACTTCGCCGCGGCTGTCGAACTTGGCCGCCGGCAGCTTGGCCCCGGCCACCAGCTCGGCCTCCTCATGCGCCAGCTGCACCGCCTTCTGCTGGGCCGCGTTGAGCTTGGCGGTCTGCTTGCCGGCCACGCTGGTCAACGCCAGCTCGGCGTCCTGGCGGGCGAGCGCTTCCTGTTCGGCGGCCTGACGTGCCTGCTCGGCAGCCTCGGTCTGGATCTGCGCCTGCACGCGCAAGCGTTCGGCTTCCTGGCGCGCCCGTGCCGCGTCGCGGCGGCTGGCTTCGATCAGCAAGTCGTTGCGCGTGCCTTCCAGGCGGTCCAACTCGCGCCGCGCCAGCGCGGTACGGGCGGTGAGTTCGGCGATTTCGACCCGGCGGTCGGCCAGAAACACCAGCTCGTCGCGGTCGCGCCGCTTGGCTTCGGCCAGCGCAGCCACGCTTTGCTGTGCTTGCAGCCGCTCAAAGCGCGCCAGATCATTGGTCTGCGGGTCGTTCTGTAGCGCGGCCAGGCGCCGGTTGAGCGCGTCGGCCTGCGGGTCGTCCTTGGCCGCCATCGCCAGCGGCGGCAACGTGACCAGGCTCAACACACCGAAATACAGCAAGGGGCGCAGTGTCATCGGCCGCCCTCCCCGGTATTGAGGGTGTTCTGCAACTGCGCCACTTCCTTCCTGCGCTGTTCCAGTTGCGCGGTGACCACCGCTTCTTCGCTGCGGGCCTTGGCCAGGTCGGCGTCGGCAGCTGCGCGCAAGGCGATCTGGGGCACCTGCTTGCGCTGGCGTTTGTCCAGTTGCGCCTGCTGGGCCTGCATCAATTCCTGGCGCGCCAGGTTGACCAGATCCGGGGCGTATTGGTCGGCATCGGCCTGGGTGGCGCGTTGCACGGCCTGTTCGGCGGCGGTGAGCTCCGGTGCCACCTGGGCGGCAGCCGGAGAGGAAAGAACCATGAAACAGGCGATGCCGTACAGGGATCGCCGCAAGTATGCGAAGCTAGCCGTCATTAGGGGAGCCGTAGCGAGAAGTCTCGAGCACGGCCATTGTCGGAAGCCTGCGGCGGACTTGCAACGAGACGCTGCTGTTTGTTGGGGAACCATTGCGCATGGATATCGGCTACTTCCTGAAGCTGATGACCGAAAAGAATGCCTCGGACATGTTCTTGACCACCGGCGCGCCGGTGTACATCAAGATCGAAGGCAAGCTTTACCCGCTCGGCAATACGGGGTTGCCGCCGGGGATGGTCAAGAAAATCGCTTACTCGTTGATGGACGAAGGCCAGGTACCGCAGTTCGAGCGCGAGCTCGAGCTCAACATGGCCATCGCCCTGCCGGACGCCGGCCGCTTCCGCGTGAACGTGTTCAAGCAGCGCGGCGAGGTGGGCATGGTGATTCGCGCCATTCGCAGCCGGATTCCCAGCATCGAAGAACTGAACCTGCCGCAGGTGCTCAAGGACGTCATCATGACCCCGCGCGGGCTGGTGCTGGTGGTGGGTTCGACCGGCTCGGGCAAGTCGACCTCGCTGGCGTCGATGATCGACCACCGCAACAGCACCACCACCGGGCACATCCTCACCATCGAGGACCCGATCGAATATCTGCACAAACACAAGATGTCGATCGTGAACCAGCGCGAGGTGGGCCTGGACACCCACGCCTTCCAGAGCGCGCTGAAGAACGCCATGCGCGAGGCGCCGGACGTGATTCTGATCGGCGAGATCCTGGACGCCGAAACCATGGAGGCGGCGATCGCCTTTGCCGAAACCGGCCACCTGTGCCTGGCCACGCTGCACTCCAACAATGCCGACCAGACCATCGAGCGCATCCTCAATTTCTTCCCGGAAAGCGCGCACAAGAACGTGTTGATGAACCTGGCGCTGAACCTGCGCGCGGTCATTTCCCAGCGTTTGGTCAAGGGCGTGGACGGCCGTCGTCGACCGGCCACCGAAGTGCTGCTCAACACGCCGATGATCCGCGACCTGCTGCGCCGCGGCCAAGTGCACGAGGTCAAGCAGGCGATGGAAGAGTCGCTGGAAGAAGGCATGCAGACCTTCGACCAATGCCTGTTCCGGATGGTGAAGTCGGGCGAAATCGAGCAGGAAGAAGCGCTGCGCGCCGCCGACTCGCGCGACGGCCTGGCCCTGAAGTTCCGCCTTTCCGAAGGCGGCTCCGGCGAGCACGACCCGTACGCGGACTACGAAGCGGCCGCGGCACCGAAGATCAGTCACGGGTTCATTTAATCGGTTCGGCGGCAACGAGCGGCGATCTCGCGGCGCCGGGGCTGCTGGCCCTGGTCTTTCAGGGCGACTCTGCGACGGGCCCCTCGTTCGCGATGCCGATGCGACCAGCGCCCTCATCCGGCGCTGCGCGCCACCTTCTCCCGCTTGCGGGAGAAGGGAAGATCGGTGGCCTCCCGCTTGCGGGAGAAGGGAAGATCGGTGGCCTCCCGCTTGCGGGAGAAGGGAAGATCGGTGGCCTCCCGCTTGCGGGAGAAGGGAAGATCGGCGGCCTCGTAGTGCTTTTGGGTGTCGGTTTCGAAGCCTTCGAACCTACGTTACGACGTCGGCCTGGCGTGGTGCCAACAGCCCGAACCGGATGGGTGCCCGCCTGCCCTTCTCCCGTGTGACGGAAGAAGGTGCCCGAAGGGCGGATGAGGGCTGTGACAGCCTTCCCTCAGGCCACCGCGTCGGCCTGCATCTCCGGGCGCGCCGCATCGAAGGCCGGCAACTGCAGGCAGGCCTGCTCGATGCGCCGCAGGGTCGGATATGGCGCCAGATCCACCTCGAACCGGTGCGCGTTGTAGAGCTGCGGAATCAGCACGCAATCGGCCAGGCCCGGTGCATCGCCGTGGCAGAAGCGCCCGGTCTGCGCATCGCGCGCCAGCTGCGTTTCCAGTGCCGCAAAGCCACGCTCCATCCAGCGCCGTGTCCACTGCTGGCGTCGTGCGCCATCCAGCGCGAACTCGCGCTCCAGCACCTGCAGGACGCGCAGGTTGTTGAGCGGGTGCACATCGCAGGCGATGAGCTGCGCCAGTGCGCGCACCCGGGCGCGTTCGGCAGGCGCGCGCGGCAGCAGCGCCGCGGTGTCCGCGAATGCTTCTTCCAGATACTCCAGAATCGCCAGCGACTGCGCGATCACCACAGCGCCATGCCGCAACGTCGGCACCAGTTCCTGCGGATTGAGTTGCGCATAGGCCGGCGCGTGCTGCTCGCCCCCGTCACGCACCAGATGCACCGGCTGGGCGATGTAGTCCAGCGCCTTCAGCCCCAGACCGATGCGCACGCGATAGGCCGCGCTCGAACGCCAGTACGAAAACAGCTCCAGGGCCGCGCTCATGCGCGACCGCCCGCCGTCGCTGCACCGCAGGTCATGGCAGCGGCTGCCGCTCGACGCGCTGTTCGATCGCACCGAAGATGCTGGCGCCGCTGGCATCGAACATCTCGATCCGCACCACGTCGCCGAACGCCATGAACGGCGTGCTGGGCTTGCCGTCGCGCAGCGTCTCGACCACGCGTTGCTCGGCAAAACACGAGGCGCCCAAGGTGGTGTCCTGGTTGGCGATGGTGCCCGAGCCCACAATCGTGCCGGCCGACAGCGGACGGGTCTTGGCGGCGTGGGCGATCAACTGGGCGAAGTCGAACTGCATGTCGTTGCCGGCTTCGGGAGCGCCGAACCAGGCGCCGTTGACGTGCGTCACCAGCGCCAGATGCAGCTTGCTGTCGCGCCAGGCATCGTCCAGCTCGTCGGGGGTGACGAACACCGGCGACAGCGCCGAACGCGGCTTGGATTGCACGAAACCAAAGCCCTTGGCGAGCTCGGCCGGAATCAGGTTGCGCAGCGAAACATCGTTGACCAGCCCGACCAACTGGATGTGCGCTACTGCCTGCTCGGGCGAAGCGCCCATCGGCACATCGTCGGTGACGACCACAATCTCCGCTTCCAGGTCGATGCCGTAGTCCTCGCTGATCACCTTGATGGCATCGCGCGGGCCATAGAAGCCGGCGCTGGTGGCCTGGTACATCAGTGGGTCGGTGTAGAAGCTTTCCGGCACTTCGGCATTGCGCGCGCGGCGCACCCGCTCCACATGCGGCAGGTAGGCGCTGCCGTCGACGAACTCGTAGGCGCGCGGCAACGGGGCGGCCAAGGCCTGCACATCCAGATCGAACACACCATCGGCGCTGCCGTCGTTGAGCGAGCCCGACAAGGCATTCAGGCGCGGCGCCACATTGCTCCAGTCTTCCAGCGCGCGTTGCAGCGTGGGCGCGATGCCGGTGGCGCGCACGGCGGTGCGCAGGTCGCGCGCGACCACGACCAGGCAGCCGTCGCGACCGCCTTCCTTCAGGGAACCTAGCTTCATGACCATCCTGTGCTGTGCTGTGGCTGATCGGACGATTGTACGGCCTGCCGCAACAGTGGTTGCAACTGAAACAACTGACCGTGGCCACAACCGCGAAACCGCGGTTTTGTGCAGCGCGCCAAACGCGAGTACACTTGCCGGGTCTGCATGCGGCCGTCCGTTTCCCTTAGGGATAGCCGGCGAGGCCAGGATCGATCGATCCGCTCGCCCGCCCCACCCGACGCCTTTCGTGGTGCCGACAAACCCATCGCTTCTTGATCGGGTTGATCCACCATCTCGCAGCGCGGTTCACGGGAACGCTCCGAGCCTCACTTTCTTGCATCTGCAATGCGTTTGCGCTCCGGGCTTGGCTTGGCGGCGACGCTTTACTTGGAGCTTCCTGATGTCTTTTGAATCCCTGGGCCTTGCGCCCTTCCTGCTGCGCGCGCTGGCCGAGCAGGGCTACGAAACCCCCACCCCGATCCAGCAGCAGGCGATCCCGCTGGTCCTGGCCGGTCACGACCTGCTGGCCGGCGCGCAGACCGGCACCGGCAAGACCGCTGCCTTCGGCCTGCCGCTGCTGCAGCACCTGGGCACCGCGCCGCAGACCGTCAACGGCCCGCGCAAGCCGCGCGCGCTGATCCTGACCCCCACCCGCGAACTGGCCACCCAGGTGCACGACAGCCTGCGCGGCTACAGCAAGTACCTGCGCATCCCCAGCGCGGTGATCTATGGCGGCGTGGGCATGGGCAACCAGCTCGATGCGCTGCGTCGTGGCGTGGACCTGCTGATCGCCTGCCCGGGCCGCCTGATCGACCATATCGAACGTCGCAGCGTGGACCTGTCCGGCATCGAAGTGCTGATCCTGGACGAAGCCGACCGCATGCTCGACATGGGCTTCTTGCCCTCCATCAAGCGCATCCTGACCAAGTTGCCGCGCCAGGATCGTCAAACGCTGCTGTTCTCGGCGACCTTCGAAGAGAACATCAAGCAGCTGGCGCTGGAGTTCATGCGCAACCCGATGCAGATCCAGGTCACCCCGAGCAATACCGTGGCCGAGAGCATCACCCACCGCGTGCACCCGGTCGACGGCGCGCGCAAGCGCGATCTGCTGCTGCACCTGCTGGCGCAGGATAGCCGCGAGCAGACCCTGGTCTTCGCCCGTACCAAGCACGGCAGCGACAAGCTGGCGCTGTTCCTGGAGAAGTCCGGCATCAAGACCGCGGCGATCCACGGCAACAAAAGCCAGGGTCAGCGCATGCGTGCGCTGAGCGACTTCAAGGCCGGCCGCGTGACCGTGCTGGTGGCCACCGATATCGCCGCGCGCGGGATCGATATCGATCAGCTGCCGAAGGTCATCAACTACGATCTGCCGATGGTGGCCGAGGACTACGTGCACCGCATCGGCCGCACCGGCCGTAATGGCTCAACCGGCGAGGCGATTTCGCTGGTGGCGCAGGACGAAGCCAAGCTGCTGCGCCAGATCGTGCGCATGCTGGGCCGCGATGTGGAAATCCGCGACGTGCCGGGCTACGAGCCGCAGACCCCGATCCGCTGGGGCAACAGCGCGCCGGGTCGTGCCGAGCAGCCGGGTGGCGATCGCGCGCCGCGCAAGAGCCATGCCCGTCGTCCGCACGGCGATGCACCACGTCAGGCGCACGCGCATGCCGGCCCGAAGAAGCCGGGTGGCCAGCGCAGCAACGGGCCGCGTCAGGCCAACACTGGCGCGGGCGCAGGCCGGCGCGATGGTGGTCGTGGTGGTCAGCGTCCGAGCGGTACGCGCTGAATCCTGCGCGCCGGCACGTCCGGCGCCAGGTTGGCGTTGAACTGAAAAGCCGCCCTTCGGGGCGGCTTTTTTCGTGGGCGCACTGCAGCAACCGCGCTGTGGCGAACCGGGCCGCGTGCAACACGCATCGTCCACGCCTGGCGGCCGTGGCGTCATCGCTGCCATGCAGTGCTGCCAGTCGTGCTGTGCAGCAGCGCCAAGTCAGCCTTCGATCAGCGCAGTATTGCGATCGATCGCCTCGCGGTAGCGGTCCAGCACTGCGGCGGTCTGCACGATGTACCGGCTCAGGTCCTCCCATCGGCGGTCTTCCAGCGCTTCGCGGATACCGGGCAAGGTCTTGACCTCGTAACCGGTGGCCAGACCGGGGGCGTAGATCAGGTTGCGGTACCACGGCCGGCCCGGCAGACCAGCCTCGGCCAGCAGGGTTTGATCGATGCGCTGCAGCGAGGCGTTGAGCTTGCCGCGTACGTGCGCATCCAGATTGCCTCCGCGTGCGGCCAATGCCGTGTCGTAACGCTTGGCACTGTCCTGCAGGCGCGTGATCGCCTGATCCAGTGCAGCGAAATCGATCTGCGGCACCGCCGCTTTCGGCTCGGGCGCACGCTGCGGCCGGTTCGGGTTATCCACCGCCGCGTAGGCGCCGGCCTGCAGCAACTCGGCCTGCGTGCGCGCCGCAGTGCGGTCGCTGTCTGCCTGTTGTTTGAGCTCCTGCGCATAACCGGCCACCGCATCGGCGAAGTCGCCGAAACGCTGCGGCAACACCGGTGCGTTGGCGACGCGCAGGACCGTACGGCCCACGGTTTGCGACAACAGCGGCAGATAGGCGAACTGCGGATCGATGAAGCGTGCGAAATAATCGTAGGAGTCGTACAGCGAGTGATAGACACCACTGCCTCCGCCCTGCCCGCCATAGCCCAGATCCAGCGTGGCCAGGCCCAGATGCTGCAGGAAGGGGCTGTAGTCGCTGCCCGAACCGAGCGCCTTGAGCGGAATGTCGCCGCCGCCCGCAGCGGTTTTTGCGATGTCCTTCTGCGCCGGCTTGGCGGCGGGTGCCAGTGCGTCGATGCGCGCACGCGCGCGCTGACGTTCGAGCACGCTCACGCCGCTGTCCGGGTCCTGCACGTCGGCCGCCACGCTGTTGACCAGGCGTTGCAACGCGTGACTGCCACCGGCGTTGAGAAAGCCGCGTCCATTGCCGTCGGTGTTGACGTACAGCACCGCTTTGCGTCGCAGCTCGTCGGCGTGTTGCTCGGCCCACTCGGTGGAGCCGAGCAGGCCGGCCTCTTCGCCATCCCAGCTGGCGTACACCAGCGTGCGCTTGGGACGCTGGCCCTGTTTGGCCAGCTCGCCAATCGCCTTGGCTTCGGCCAGCAGCGCGGTGGTGCCCGATAGCGGGTCGGCCGCACCGAATACCCAGCCGTCGCGGTGATTGCCGCGCACCACCCATTGGTCTGGATATTCACTGCCGCGCAAGGTGGCGATGACGTTGTAGATGGTCTGGCTGCCCCAGTCGGCATCCACCTTCAGATGCACGCGTGCCTTTGCATCGCCGCCGATGCGATAGGTGATCGGCAAGGCGCCGCGCCAGTCTTCCGGTGCTACCGGGCCGCCCAACGCGGCCAGCAGCGGCTGTGCGTCGCCCCAGCTGATCGGCAGGGTCGGGATCTTCAACACGCTGCCGGCCTGTTCGATCTTCAGGCGCTTGGCGCCCTTGCTTGCGCCCACGCCCGGCGTCAGCGGATCGCCTGGGTAGATGGCGAAGTTGGCAACCGAGCCGCGTTGCACGCTCCACTGATTGCGCGCCGGTCCATCGGGATAGGCCTGATCCTGAAAATAGCCGTCGTCGCGCGGATCGGAATAGATGATCGCTCCGATCGCGCCATGCTCCTGCGCCAGCCGCGGCTTGAGCCCGCGCCAACCCTTGCCGTAGCGCGCAATGACGATCTTGCCGCGCACATCCACGCCGTTGCGCGCCAGCGCTTCGTAGTCTTCGGCAATGCCGTAGTTGACGTAGACCAGGTCGCCGGTGACATCGCCGTTGCCGCCATAGATCACGTACGGCGGCAGCACGTGTTCGGTCTGCGTGGAGGTGTTGTCGCCTGCCAGCGGCGGCTCTTTCAAGCGCGCGATATAGGGCTTGGGGCCAAGCAATTCCAGCTGCGAGCTCCTGGGCGACGGCCACAGCACCTCGAAGGTTTCGATCCGCGCATCCCAGCCGTAGTCGCGCAGGCGCGTTTGCAGATCGCGGGCGTTTTCCAGGTTGTGCGGTGCGCCGACCTGATTGGGCGCCGACGACCATTGCTTCAACCAGCCACGATAATCGGCGTCCTTCAGCCCGTCGTCGAAGCGTGCCTCCAGCGCGCGTTGCGCCTGGGCGGCCGCGGCGTCGTAACCGGGCAGCGCGCCCGCGTGAGCTGCAGGTTGTGCGGCCGATTGCGCGGCTACAGAAGGTGCGGCCAGGGCCATGGCGATCAGCCAGGCATGCTGCGAAGAAGTCATTGTGAGTCCTTGAAGAAAGGGTTCGAGGCGAAGCGCGATTAGTCGTTCAAAGCGATGGCAGGCAGGCCACCATCGCACGAACGAGGTCGCGAACCTGACGGTGCAGCGGGCGGTGGCGCGATGGCGGTGTTAGTGGCAACTCTCCATCACGCGCATCGGCGCTGCGTGCGCGAATCAGAACCGGTAATCCACCCCCACCGTGAAATAGCGGCCGCGCAAGTCGTATTGGGTGAAGTCGTAAGGCGCGCGAATCCCGGGGAACGACGCATCGACCGGCGGCTGCTTGTCGGCCAGATTCTCGATCTTGGCGTACAGCGTGAGCGCGTCGATGCCGGTGTAGCCCAGATACAGATCGAACTGGTTGTAGTCGCCCACGCGCGACTGCACGGCGCTCGCTGCCGCGCTGGCCTTCTGGTCGTAGCCGCCGGTGTAGTACCAGGTCAACGCGGCACTGATGGTGCCCAGATTCCAGTCCAGCGTGGTGGTGGCCTTGTTGCGGGGCAGCGACGGGCCGAGATTGCTGCCGGCGTAATCCTGCAGCGGGCCACCGACCACGGTGGGCCGACGGTAATCGCGGACATGCGTGTAAGCCGTATTGAGCCCGAAGTTGCCGGCCGCCTCGGTGCGCCAACGCTGGCGCAGTTCGACATCGATTCCGGAGGTGCTGAGCTCGCTGAGATTCTGATAGCGGTTGTACACCGCCACCAGGGTGCCGCGCTCGTTGCGCACGACATCGGCCGGATTATTGTTCTGCACGATGGTGGCGTTGTTGCCGGTGCCGACCAGGTTGTCCAGTTCGATCTTGTACCAGTCCACGCTCAGGCTGGTCTCCGCCCATGGCGACAACACCACCCCCAGATTGTAGCTGCGGGTGCGCTCGGGGTCGAGCGCGGTGTTGCCGACAGTGAAAAAAGTCGGGTTCTGGCGCGAGCCCGGCACATCCGGATCGTAGGGATCCACCACCGAGCCGTAGGAAATATTGGTGCTGGCCGCATTCTCCGACAGCGACGGCGCACGAAAACCGCGCGAGGCCGCCGCGCGCACCAGCACCGCATCGAGCGGTTGCCAGCGCAAGCTGGCCTTGGGCGAAAATGCATCGCCGAAATCGCTGTAGTGATCGCCACGCCCGGCCAGTTGCAGCTCCAGCGATGGCAGCAGCGGTACGTTGACTTCGGCATACAGCGCCGACACCTTGCGCTCGCCGTCCACCGCAGCAATTGCCGGGCGGATCTGCAGGCCTTGATCGATCTGCAGCGGATTACGCGACACCAGTTCTTCCTGCCGCCACTCGGCACCGGCGGCGAACCCGACGCTACCGGCCGGCAGCTCGAACAGATTGCCCGACACCTTGGCATCGACACCGCGCAAGGTCGATTGCGCAGGCCGCAAGGTGCTGAGGTTGATGCCATCGATCACCGCCTGCGGTGTGACCGCTGGATCAAGCAGGTTGTAGCTGCCGTCGGCCAACGCCTGCGCCAAGGTGAAGCGGTTGGCAAAACCGCCGGACACGGTTTCGTGCTCGGTGCTGCGTGCGGCGAACGCCGCCGCCTCCCAGTCCCAGCGTTCGGTGGTGCCGCGCACGCCACCGAGAAAGCGGTAGGACTGCGAGCGATTGGTTTTGACCGTCTGGCCCAGGTCGAAGAAGGTGTATTCGATCGGCACCGCCGTGCCGTACGGGTTGTAGGGGCTGGAAGCCGGCAGCAGGTTGGAGACCGGCTCGGCCAGACCGGTGCTGGCGTTCAACGCAAAGCGGCCGCCTTCCAAGGTGAAGTACGGGCTGGAGCCGAAGATCGACACGCCCTTGACCTCGCTGTAGAGCGCCTCGCCGAACGCTTCGACAGAATCGCTGAGCCGGAAGGTGGCGTTGGTGTAGGCCTGATAGCGCTTGGTGGAGGGAATCAACGTGGTGAACGGCGCCTGGTTGAAGCCGCAGGTGTCGCCGGCCAGCCCGTCGATCGGCGCGCTGGCGGTCAGCACCGTGCCGGCGGGGCAGTTGCCCTGCGCATCGAGCATCGGCACCGAGCGGCCGCCGACCAGGTAACGTGCGCCCTTGGCCGACCAGCCATTCCAGCGCCCGCCCGGCAGATCGCTATAGATGCCCGAGCGGGTCAGTGCGCGCTGGTCCTGATCGAGACGGTCGCGGTTGTAGGCGTCGAAGCTGAAAAGGATGTTGTAACCGTCGCTGTCCAGATCGCCGATCCCGCCGACGAATTTGGCACGCTGCGTGTCCATGCCGCCCTGATCGGAGGTACCACCGCTGAGGCCCAGTTCGGCGCCCTGAAAATCCTGTCGGGTGATGATATTGACCACGCCAGCCACCGCGTCGGAGCCGTACACCGCCGAGGCGCCATCCTTGAGCACTTCGATGCGCTCCACTGCCACCAGCGGCAGCGCGTTGAGATTGACGAAGGTGTCGCCCAGGCCATTGGCGGGAAAGCCGTAATTGGCCAGGCGGCGACCGTTGAGCAGGACCAGCGTGTTCTTCTGCGACAGCCCGCGCAGGCCGATGCCCGCCGAGCCGGACGCCCAGCCGTTGTTGGTGGTTTCATTGGTGGCGTTGCCGGTGTTGGCCGAGATGGAACGCAGCGCGTCGGCCACGGTGACCTTGCCGGACTGCTCCAGTTGCTGGCGGTCGATCACCTGCACCGGGTTTGGGCCTTCGCTGTCGCTGCGCTTGATGTTGGAACCGGTGACGCTGACGGTAGCCAGGGTCTTGCCGGTGGCGGGTGTTGCCTCGTCCGCATGTGCAAGCGGAATCAGCACCGACAACACGGCAAGAGACAGCAGATAAGGCATAGGGCGCTTCACGCACGGCATCCACGAACAGGGGGGGCCGTGCAGTGGGCCATGTACGCTTTACTAACAAAAATTACATATCTTCATACAGATATGCGTCACGGTGACACACGCTGACACACGAGGACGTTGCCAGCGCACCGGACCTGGCCCGTTGCTGCCCTGACCTATCGCGTGCAAGCGGTCGCCATCGCCTGGAAATGCGAAAAGTACTGCAGCGTTGCGCGTGCCTTGGGCTCCATACGGCCCGGCGCACTTACAATGCCGCGCATGGATATCTTCAAAGTCTTTACCCTCGAAGCCGCGCACCGGCTTCCCAACGTGCCCCCTGGGCATAAATGCGCGCGCCTGCACGGCCATTCGTTTCGCGTCGAGCTGCATGTCAGCGGCGAACCCGGCGCCGAGACCGGCTGGATCATGGATTTCGGCGACATCAAGGCCGCTTTCCAGCCGATCTACGACCGCCTGGACCACCATTACCTCAACGAAATCGAGGGACTGGAAAACCCCACCAGCGAGCGCCTGGCGATCTGGATCTGGCAGCAGCTCAAGCCGGCGCTGCCGCAGCTGAGCGAGATCGTGGTGCATGAAACCTGCACCTCCGGCTGCCGCTACCGCGGCTGAGCGCACGGCGCACTTGTGTGACCTGACGCCGCCCGCTGGGGCGGCTTCGTCGTTTCCGGAGCCAGCTAACCGGTTGATATGCAAGCACTTTGACAGCTGTTTCGAAAATCTTCAGCAAACGTGTTGCATCGCAACAATATGAGTGTATGCTGCAACGCAACAAACGGTCACGGCTTTCCCCAAGGGGTTCGCAATGTCGGCGCAGTTCGAAAACAGTTTCACCAGCCAGTTCGCTTCTGCCGCAGCACGTGCCAACCAGTTGGCATTGGAAACGCTGGAACGCAACGTCAACGCAACCAGCAGCTTTTTCGGCGAGTTTGCGCAGGCACGCGATCTGGGCGCGTATCAGACGCTTTGGCCGAAAGGCCTGCAGGTAGCGCGCGACAACCTGGAACGCTTGGCCTCGGTCAACCAGGAAGTGGTCGGGCTTGGATTGAAGATGTCCAGCGAGCTTGGGCAGTTTGCCAAGCAACAGTTCGAAAACGGCAGCGATCAGGCCGGCGCATCAGGCAAGACCCGGCGTAAGTAAGCGCCAATAAAATTCAGCGTCTTTGCATGGGTCCCTCCCCCCGTGCAATCCGGCCCGACAGATCCCTCCCTCTGTCGGGCTTTTTTATTGCCTGCGCAAGCGCGCCGTGCCAGCTAGCGCGGCAACTGCAGCCCGTGCGCCTGGGTGGCAGCGTCGGCGCCCGGGCGCCACGGGATCCGGCCCCAGTACGGCATCGCCAGGCGCTGGCGCAGCATGCCGATGTTCTCTTCGATGCGCTCCATCTGCGGATCCACTTCATTGGCGATCCACCCGATGCACTGCAGCCCATCGGCAGCAATGGCAGCAGCAGTGAGGCGCGCGTGGTTGATGCAGCCCAGCCGCACGCCGACCACCAGCACCACCGGCAGCTGCAAGGCGCACACCAGATCGGCTTGATCCAGCGTCGCACTCAGCGGCGCGGCCCAGCCACCGACGCCTTCCACCACCACCACCTCGGCCTGCGTGCGCAATTGTGCGAAGGCCTGCACGATCGGCTCCAGCGCCAGCGTCACGCCGACCTCAGCTGCTGCCAGCTCCGGTGCCAGCGGCGCCGGCAAGGCGTAGGGATTGAGCACGGCGTAATCCGGCTGAGGATCGCTGGCCGCCTGCAGCGCGAGCGCGTCTTCGTTGCGCCAGCCGTGGGGCGTGTGTTCGCAGCCGCTGGCCACCGGCTTCATGCCGACGGCGCGATGGCCGCGTGCGCGCAACGCGTGCAACAGCGCGGTGCTGCCCATGGTCTTGCCGATGCCGGTATCGGTGCCGGTGACATAAAAAGCTGGATGCTGCATACGCCTGATCCTGCGGCCGCGCCGCCATTGCCGTGAGGGCGCGCAGCATAACGTGCACACCGGATCCATGGCTGAGGCCGGTTGTTTCTCGTTTGCCTGCGGGAGCACGCTGCCTACGTGCGCGGCCCTGGCTGCCTTGGCCGATGATGGCGATTCAGCGGTGGAACCAGCTGGAGCAGATGCCGATGTCCGCGGTCGGGCACGCGAGATAAGAGCGCGGTGTCGAACATGCATACCGCAGCATTCTGCATGTTGTGATGCCCGCGGGTCGGAGCGCCCTGCGGATGGCAGCTCTTGCGCGTTCCCCGCCCGCTCGCAACCACGCTGCAAGACGGCCACTGCTAAACTTTGCCGATGTTCACCACCTCTTCGCTGACCGGCAGCAAGCCGGAACAATATGCCCAGCTCACCGCCCAGGCCCAGGCACTGGTGCACGGCGAGCCGGACCGGATCGCCAATGCCGCCAATCTGGCCGCGCTGATCTTCCATTCGTTGCCGTCGCTCAACTGGGCCGGCTTCTACTTCTACGACGGCCGCGAGCTGGTGGTGGGGCCGTTCCAGGGCCTGCCGGCATGCGTGCGCATTCCGCTGGACAAGGGCGTGTGCGGTGCGGCTGCCAGTACCCGGCAGAGCCAGCGCATTGCCGATGTGGACGCGTTCCCTGGGCATATTGCCTGCGATTCGGCATCGCGCTCGGAGCTGGTGATTCCACTGGTCAAGGGCGATGCGCTGATCGGCGTGCTGGACCTGGATAGCCCGGAGCTGGACCGCTTCGATGCCGACGACCAACGTGGCCTGGAAGCCGTTGCGCAACTCTTCGTAGACGCGCTGGCGTGACCACCGAGCGGATGCGCAACATCGGCCCGAAGAGCGCGGCGTGGCTGCGCCAGGTCGGGCTGCGCACGCAGCAGGACCTGCAAGCGGTCGGTGCGGTGGGCGCATTCGTCAAGGTGCGCCGCGCGGGCTTCAAGCCCAGCCTCAATCTGCTGTATTCGCTGGAAGGTGCGTTGGCCGATTGCCATTGGCAGGACGTGCCCGAAGCGCGACGCCATGCCTTGCTGGCCGAATACGAAGCGGCCAGCGCGCTGCTGCCGGTGCGCGGCCGCGCCATCGGCGGACCGGTGGAAACCGTGCATTACGCGCGTGCCGACGACGATATGCACGGCGATGCGGACACTGCAGCCGATGACGCCGCGGAGACGGCACACGACGACTGAGCGCGCGGCGTGCGGCACCGTCCATGCGGCGCGTGGCGTCAACGCGCGGCGGCGTCCCGCAGCGTGGGTGCGAGCGAGGCACCCAGCGTCTGTCCGTGCGTAAGACCGGGAAGCGGCCGATAGTCGGCCTTGATGCCCGGTAACGAGGACAACAGCGCGACGAGCTTGGGGACTGCGTGCGGATCTGCGCGTGGCCTTCCGGACCGCTCGGTTGGCATGGCGCGTGCTGCTGGGTTGCGTGTGGGAGGTTCGCCCTCGCCTGCCATCACCGTCACGCTCCGCAATACCTGCGGCGTGTATGCGTCTGTCGCTTGCGCAGCATCCACCAGGCGGTGCGCCTGATCGACGATGAAGCCATCGCCCCACCATAGCGACGGATCCACCGCGACGTAGTGTTGAAACAGCTGCGGCTGCGTCAGCAGCATGTGCAACACGAACAGCCCACCGTACGAGTGGCCCCACACGGTCTGCCGGCGAGTGTCCACCGCCACGCGCGCCTCCACCTGCGGGCGAATGCGCGTCGCGATCAGTTGCGCGAACGCGGCCGCGCCGCCGGTTCGACGTTGCGGATTCAACGGATCGGTCTCCACGCGGCCATCGCCGTAACGCGCGGGCGTGTAATCCAGGCTGCGGCCGATCGCATCGATGCGTAGCGCGCTGTCATCGGCAATGAACACCAATACCGGTGCATCGCCGTGCGTGGACAGGCTGTCGAGCAGATGCGCGTCCAGCTCCATCAATGCCGCGTTGCCATCCAGCAGATACACCACCGGATAACCGGCCGCCGGCGGTGGCGTTTTTGGCACGGCGATCCGTATGCGATACCGCCGTTGCCCATCGGCAGCCGTCAGTCGCAGCGCGCTGAACGCATAGGACGCACTGGCACGGTCGGCAACGGTGCTGCCGATCGTGCGAGACAGATCCGGCTGCGCGAGTGCCGGCGTGGCACACACGAGCCATAGCGACATGCAAACCCAAACGGTCCACCGATAGCGATGCATCGAAGCTCTCCTCACGCGCACCGCCCGCCCGGCAGCGGCAGCGTTGTGGTGGCCAAACATCAGAAACCAAAGCGCAACGTCGCCCAATACGCGCGCCCCGGTTCGTTATAGGTGGCGGCGCCTGCTGCACCACCGGTGTTGTTGGTGCCCTCGCGAAACAGCCGGGTGTCGAACAGGTTGTCCACGCCCACGCCGAGGCTGACCGTGCGGGTGACGCGGTAGCGCGCACTGATGCTCCATACATCGTAGGGCTCGCGCGTGTCGGAGGCGATGGCGCCGCCGCTGGTGCTCGACTGCGTGGCCGATTCCTGCTTGCCGTAGAACGTGCCGGCGAGCAGCAGCGACAACGCTTGCGTCGGTTGCCAATCCAGCGTGGTGTTGACCGTGTATTCCGGGATCACCGACAGCGGCTGACCGGTCGCGGTGTTCTTGTTCTCGATCATGTAGGTGATGTTGCTATTCCACTTCAACACGCGACCCTGCTCACCCAGCAACGGCAGGGTGAGATTGCCTTCCACGCCCTGCACGATCGCCTCCGATGCATTGGTCCACTGAAAGACCTGCCCGCGTCCATCGGCGGTGGTGCCGACCGGCACCAGACCGGCGACGATCTTGTCGTCGTACGCGTTATGGAAGTAAGTCAGCGAGGCATGGTGGCCGCTCTGCGGTGCCCACTCGATGCCGATCTCCTTGTTGATGCTGGTTTCCGGATCGAGGGTGTCGTTGCCCTGGATATAGCAGCCCGAACCGAGGTTGGGGAACAGCACCGGGCAGCCATTGCCGCGCGTGTAATACAGATAATTGGTGTTGGACTGATACAGGTTGGGGGCCTTGAAGGCGCGCGCGATGCCGCCCTTGAGCAACCAGTCTTCGCTGAGCCTGTACTGCACGTTGAGACTGGGGCTGAGGTTGTTGCCGAACTGACTGTGGTGATCCAGGCGTACGCCTGGCGTCAGCGTCAGCCGCTCGCTGGCGTAGATGTTGTCTTCCAGATACACGGCACTGAGCGAGGCTTGGCTGCGTGGACTGCGCGTGCCTGCATCCAGACCGGGGAAGCCGCCACCGGCGCTCACCGTCTGCGACATCGAATACGCATCGTTGAGACGGCTCTGGCGGCGCTCGAAACCGAATGTCAGCACCTGTTCGGCCCATGCCTGCAGTGGCAGGTTGAACTCGCCGTCGATGTTGAGGTTATCGAGCGTGGCGGTGGAATCGAGCAGGTTGGCGGCGATGGAGCCTTCCGGGCCACCGGCCAGGCCTTCGTTGAGGCGGGTGTTGTCGGTGCCTTCGTAGGCAGCGGTGAGGCGCGAGGTTCCCAGCGCCCAGGTGCCGCGATGGGTGAGCGAGAACGTGCGGCGCAACATGGTGTTGGTTTCGCTGCCGAACAAGGCAGTGAGATCTGCGCCGGCCAGACCATCGGCGCTGACCGCGCGATCGCCCGCATACAGATTGCCCTGGCGGCTGAAGCCGGCATCGAGTTCGATCACTTGCCCTTCCATCGGATCCCAGCGCAACAGGCCATTGATGTCCTTGTTGCGCACGCCCTCGCGTCCGGCCGGCGGCACTGCGGCGGCGTTACTCGCAAAGCGGCGATTGAGCTCCAGCGAATCCGGATCGGTCTTGTTGAGATTGCCGTACAGACGGAACGAAAACGTGTCCGACAGCGGGCCACTGAACTGGAATCCGGTGCGATGACCACCGCCTTCGGCGCTGTGCTGCGGGACCAGACCGAACAGCGTCATCGCACCAGTCAGATCGCCGGTGGGTCTCTTGGTGATGATGTTGACCACGCCACCGGAGGCGCCCGAGCCATACCGCGCTGCCGCCGGGCCGCGCAGCACCTCGATGCGCTCCACCACATCGGCCGGCACCCAGTTGGTGTCGCCGCGTGTATTGCGCTCGCCACTACGCCCCATGCGCACCGCATCGCGCGATCCCACCGGCTTGCCATCGACCAGAATCAGCGTGTTTTCCGGCCCCATGCCGCGCAGATCGATCTGGCGGTTATTGCCGTACTGCCCGGAGGCACTGTTACCGGTGAGATTGACGCCCGGCATGCTGCGCAGCAGCTGCGAAAGATCGTTGACCGGCGGGCGCCGTTCGATATCTTCGGCGGTGATGACCGAAGTACCCAGCGCCTGGCGCGCAATCTGCGCTGCAGTAACGTGCACGGTGTCCAGCGATTGCGGATCGGCGACAGTGTCTTCGGCGGAAGCGCTGAAGATGCAGCTGCCGCAACCCACCGCAACGGCCAGCACCAGCTGACGATGGGACAAGATGGGACAATGTGCAGGCACGGGCATCCATGGCCGGCGTGATGCGGACATTTTCAAACCTCTCGACAGGAGATAGACCTCTGGCGACGGCTTGAGGTGAGACGGTGGGGGTGCTGCGTGCAGCAGGCTCACGACGCGTGTGCGAGGCAGTGCAGCAGTCAAGATTGTCCGGGCATTCTACACAGATGCGATTCATTCTCAAATCGAATCGTGATGATGGCGCAGCCGCATGCCGGCAGTGCAGTCCTGCGGCACCGCATACAGTCACGTCCGGCGCACGCATCGCGGGCATCTGCATCAACTGCGTATAGACGCGACGGTCGCGCAAATGGTGTCAATCAAACGCGCCGAACGCCGTGACGCAGAGCGGTGTTGCTGGCTACGCCTTGATAAAGGCGGTGTCTGCAACACACGCCAATCGCGCAGCGCGCCTTACCTCAACGCAAGCAGCGCGCGCATGTCGTCGATGATGGCCACGGCACCGGCGGTCTGCACATCGAAGCCACGCAGGTAGCCGTAACGCACCATTGCCAACGGCATGTTCGCGGCGTTCGCAGCGGCGGCATCGGTGGCCGAATCGCCGACCATCAAACACTGTTGCGGGCGACGCTGAAAATGGTTGGCAAGCTGCAGCAGCGGCGCCGGGTCGGGCTTGCGCTGCGGCAACGAATCGCCACCGAGCACACGGCTGAAGTGCGCGGCGATGCCCAGATGCTCCAGCAACGGCGCGATAAAACGCGCTGGTTTGTTGGTGCACAAGGCCAGCGTGACGCCCGCATCGCGCAAGCCCGTCAGCGCCTCGGCAACGCCGGGATACAACTGCGGGTCGTGCAGCAGGCTCGCCTCGTAATGGCGCATCATCACCGGCATCGCCGCATCGGCATCGCAGGTGCTGCCGGCTTCGCGCAGTGCGATGGCAAGCAGGACATGCACACCTTCGCCGATCCAGCCGCGGATCGTTTCTTCGCTGAACTGCTGTAGCCCCAATTCCTGCAAGGTGCCGTTGAGAGCCTCGGCAATATTGGGTGCGCTGTCCACCAGCGTGCCATCCAGATCGAAGATCACCAGCGAATACGGAAACATTCGGACGGCCTCGTGTGCGGGAGAGGCGCAGTGTACGCAGTGCAAGATTCAGCGCGCGTCACTGCGAAGCGCTGGGGATTGCTCGCCGCCTACGTCAGATGCAGCCATCGCCGCATGCGACACGCAATGCGGCACGGACCGCTCACTCCAACGGCGGCATCTGGCCGAACAGCTGCCCCTGCACCGCGCCATTCTCGACATCGCTGAAACCGCCCAAGCCCACACCGACCAGGCGATAGCGCGTCTGCGCGGGCAGCTCCACGCGGCGGGTCAATGCCAGGGCGATCTGCGCCAGCGCCTCCTGCGAGGTAGGCGGATGCTCGGGCGTGTAGGAGCGCGTCAGGATGCGAAAATTCGAGGTCTTCAATTTCAGCACGACGGTGCGGCCGATGCGTTCGGTGCGGCGCGTGGCCAGCCAGGTTTTTTCGGCCAGGCGCAGGATGTGCGGGGCCAACGCATCAAGCGCCAGGTCTTCGCTGAAGGTGTCTTCCGAGGAGACCGATTGCACTTCCTGATCCGGCTCGACCGGGCGCTCGTCGATGCCGCGCGCGCGGCGATACAGACTCTGACCGAAACTGCCGAAATGCGCCTGCAGTTCTTCCAATGGCCGCTGGCGCAGATCGGCCACGGTGACGATGCCCAGCGCCGCCAACTTGCCATCCATCACCTTGCCCACGCCGGGAATGCGATTGACCTTGAGCGGCAGCAGAAATGCATCCACGCGGCTGGGCGCGATCACGAACTGGCCATCGGGCTTTCGCCAATCCGACGCGATCTTGGCCAGGAACTTGTTCGGCGCGATGCCGGCCGATGCCGTGAGCTGGGTTTCTTCGCGGATCTGCGTGCGGATCAACTGCGCGACCTCGGTGGCCAGCTGCATGCCGGTTTTGGCGTGCGTGACGTCCAGATATGCCTCGTCCAGCGACAACGGCTCCACCAAGTCGGTATGACGATGGAAAATTTCGCGCACTTGCCGCGACACCGCCTTGTAGCGCGCAAAATCCGGCGGCACGAAGATCGCATCCGGGCACAGGCGTTCGGCACGCACGGCCGGCATTGCCGAGCGAATGCCGAAGATCCGCGCTTCGTAGGAGGCCGCGCACACCACCGAACGCGCACCGCGCCAGGCCACCACCACCGGCTTGCCACGCAGGCTAGGGTCGTCACGCTGCTCCACGGACGCGTAGAACGCATCCATGTCCACGTGCACGATCTTGCGCATCAAGCGGATTTCTCTGTTGCAGGTCTGCGCCCATGATAAGCCAGCGCCGTCTCACATCTTGCGTCGAGAGACATCACCGCGCATTCGTAAAGCGAGCACGAGCGCGCGCCGAACACCAATGGTTGCGCATCCGACGACAGCGCGTGCAAAGCCGACAACGCGGGCCTGCACGCACGCATCGACCGCAGGCCCGAGCGCTGTGATGTGGCATGCAGCAGCGTATCTGCGCGCTGCGCAGTCAGCGGAAAACAGCACGCATGCGTACGGATAAAACGTTTGATTGAACCGCGCGACCTCATGCACCCTTCCCGGCCTCGCCTTTCGCTCCTTTGCAGGAAACGTTCGTCATGACTCGTCAAAGTACGTACTCGCGCGACCAATTGCTGGCCAGCGCGCGTGGGGAATTGTTTGCGCCCGACAGTGGCCGTCTGCCCAATGATCCGATGCTGATGTTCGACCGCATTACCGAGATCAGCGACACCGGCGGCGCACATGGCAAGGGCGTGATTCGTGCCGAACTGGATATCCGCCCGGACCTATGGTTCTTCGGCTGCCACTTCATCGGCGACCCGGTGATGCCAGGCTGCCTGGGCCTGGATGCGATGTGGCAGCTCACCGGCTTTTTCCTCACCTGGATCGGCGCGCCGGGCCGTGGCCGCGCATTGGGCTGCGGCGAGGTCAAGTTCACCGGCCAGGTGCTGCCCAGCGCCAGGCTGGTGCGCTACGAGATCGATGTCAGCCGCGTCATCAACCGCAAGCTGGTGATGGCGCAGACCGATGCACGCATGCTGGTGGATGGGCGCGAGATCTACACCGCCAAGGATCTGCGTGTGGGCATGTTCACTTCAACGGAGAATTTCTGATGCGTCGCGTCGTCATTACCGGAATGGGCATCACCTCATGCCTGGGCAACGATCTGGACACCGTCTCCAGCGCATTGCGCGAGAGCCGCTCTGGCATCACCGCGCTGCCCGATCACGCCGAAGCAGGCCTGCGTAGCCAGGTCGGCGGTGCGGTGGCGCTGGATCTGGACAGCCTGATCGACCGTAAGCTCAAACGCTTCATGGGCGATGCCTCGGCCTACGCGTACTTGGCAATGCGCGACGCGATCGCCGATGCGGGCCTGGATGCCGAGCTGGTCAGCGGCCTGCGTACCGGCGTGATTGCCGGCTCCGGTGGCGGCTCCAGCCAATGGCAGGTGGAAACCGCCGATCTGCTGCGCAACCGTGGCGTGCGCAAGGTGGGCCCATACATGGTGCCGCGCACGATGTGTTCGTCGGTGTCCGCATCGCTAGCCACTGCGTTCAAAATACGCGGACTGAGCTACTCGCTGTCGGCCGCGTGCGCGACGTCTGCGCATTGCATCGGTGCGGCGGCAGATCTGATCCGGCATGGCGCACAGGACGTGATGTTCGCCGGTGGCGGCGAAGAACTGCACTGGACGATGAGCGTCATGTTCGATGCGATGGGCGCGCTGTCCACCGGTTTCAACGATCGCCCCGCCGTGGCCTCGCGCCCGTACGATGCGCAGCGCGATGGCTTCGTCATCGGCAGCGGCGGCGGCATGCTGGTGCTGGAAGACTACGATCACGCCATCGCACGCGGCGCACGCATCCATGCCGAACTGCTCGGCTATGGCGTGACCTCCGACGGTGCCGACATGGTCGCGCCCAGCGGCGAAGGCGCCGTGCGCTGCATGCACATGGCCATGCAGGGGCTGCAGCGTCCCATCGATTACCTCAACACGCATGGCACGTCCACGCCGCTGGGCGATGTCACCGAACTGTGCGCGGTGCGCGAGGTATTCGGCGACAACGTGCCGCCGCTGTCTTCGACCAAGGGACTCTCCGGGCACTCGCTGGGCGCGGCCAGCGTGCACGAGGCGATCTACAGCCTGCTGATGCTGCGCGATGGCTTCATGGCCGGCTCGGCGCATATCGACGACCTCGATCCGCGCGCCGAAGGCTTTCCCATCTTGCGGCAGACGCAGGACGCGACCTTGAACACGGTGATGTCCAACAGTTTCGGCTTTGGTGGCACCAACGCGGCACTGGTCTTCGGGCGAACCTAAACCATCTACCCGCATCGGTGCCGTCCAAGCCGATGCAGGCATTCACACGATGTCGTCTGTCGCGCTGCAGCGCCTACGTAAACCGCCGATCAAGAGTCCTGCCCGAGACTGCTGGGCCGACTGCGGTCATCAGACGATCCTGCGGCTGCAGAGGGGGTTTCATGCGGACGCGCCATCCAGGCCGATCCGAACGCGGCAGCCGCGCCGACGCCCCAGACCACGGATGAGGCGGTGCTAAGTTTCACCGCCGTGAGCGGCGCGTCCTGCTGAGCGGCCGTCGTGGCGGCAGCGGCAAGCCCGGCAGCGGCGATGTTTGCTGCACCGCTGACGCCCTGCAGCACCCGGCTTGGAAGAACGGTGGCGGTATCGCTGGCAGCACGCACCAGGTTGGCCCCACCGTTCAATGCCCAGGCCGCCGCCGATGCATACGCCACACGGGTGCTGTCGTTTCCGTTCAGCGAAGGAGTCAGCGCACTGAGTACGCCAGCGGCAGCGCCTACCAGATTGGCGCTTGAAACCAATGCATTGGCGGGCACGTTGCCGGCCTGGTTGATGACCGCGCCACCAGCCCACAGGGCACCACTGACAATACTGGTGAGCTCGGCTGGCCGCTGCTGCGACGCAGACAGTCGTGCAGCGGCCACCGAGAGCCCCGACGCCGCTGCGTCCACTAATGGGCCGCCGTATGCGCCCACCTGCTGCAATAAGCCCGGCGCAGCGGCATGCGAGGGCTCTGCAGAAACGTCGGTATTGGCCCGAATCGCCGCACGGGATGGTGCCCGTCCAAGCGAAGACAACGCATTTTCGCTGGAGGGTGTGGCAGGTACCGATGCAGTTTGACTATCGATACCCGCTTCCACATCAATGCCGGTCGCCGCATGCGACGTCATGGATGACACGTTGCCAATCACCATTTTTGACTCCTGGCCACGTTGGACACGATCGGACTCTAGCAAGTGCCTAAATAAAAAAGCTGCAATCCAGTAGGAATGAAGCATAAATTTCGCATAACGCTTGCGTGGACTGCACCGTTCACCAATACAATGCAGATGCCAATCGGCCGTACAGGCCTCTCAGCCCGCCATGCCGTTATGCCGTAGCAGCGCATCGATGGTCGGGGCCCGACCGCGGAAGGCGCGGAAGTTCTCTGCCGCCGGACGACTGCCGCCACGCGCAAGCACCTCGGCGCGGAACCGGGCGCCGGTCTGCTCCAGTTGATCTGGCGCTTCTTCGAATGCGGCATAGGCATCGGCGCTGAGCACTTCGGCCCATTTATAGCTGTAATAGCCGGCCGCATAGCCGCCGGCAAAAATATGGCTGAACTGATGCGGAAAGCGATTCCATGCCGGCGGCCGATTGACCGCCACTTCGTCGCGCACGCGCTCGATCAATTGCAGCACGCTGTCCTGGGCCGGGTCGTAGCTGCCGTGCAGCTGCATGTCGAACAAGGCGAATTCCAGCTGGCGCACGGTGAACATGCCGCTCTGGAAATTACGCGCCGCCAGCAGGCGATCGAACAGGTTACGCGGCAACGGCTCGCCGGTCTGCACGTGCGCGGTCATCGCCTGCACGCGCGCCCACTCCCAGCAGAAGTTTTCCATGAACTGGCTGGGCAGCTCCACCGCGTCCCATTCCACGCCGTTGATGCCGGCCACGCCCAGCTCGCCAACGCGCGTGAGCAACTGATGCAGGCCGTGGCCCATTTCATGGAACAGCGTGGTGACTTCGCCGTGGCGAAAGGTGGCCGGCGCATCGCCGCTGCCGCGCCCGAAGTTGCACACCAGATACACCAGCGGCGTCTGCACGCCGTTGGCGGTGTTGCGGCGGTTGCGGCAATCGTCCATCCACGCGCCGCCACGTTTGCCTTCGCGCGCGTACAGGTCCAGATAGAACTGGCCGACCAGGGCGCCGTGCGCATCTTCCAACCGGTAAAACCGCACATCCGGGTGCCAGACCGGCGCGCTGTCGGGTTTGACGGTGAGCCCATACAGGCTGTGGATCACATCGAACAGGCCGGCCAGCACCTTCGGCTCGGTGAAGTACTGCTTCACCTCCTGCTCGGAAAAGCTGTAACGCGCCTGCTTGAGTTTTTCCGAAGCGTAGGCCAGGTCCCAGGCCTGCAATTCATCCAGACCCAACTCGTCGCGCGCAAAGGCTTCCAGTTCGGCGCGGTCGCGCTGTGCATGCGGCTTGGCGCGCGCAGCCAGATCGCGCAGGAAGCCCATCACCTCGTCGGGGCTCTGCGCCATTTTGGTAGCAACCGAATAGTCGGCGTAACTGGCAAAGCCGAGCAGCTGTGCCAACTCGGCGCGCAGGGCCAGGATGCGATCGATGTTGGCGCTGTTGTCCAGCGTGGCATCGCCGAATTCGGACGCGCGCTCGGCATTGGCGCGATACAGCCGCGCGCGCAGGTCGCGGCTGTCGGCATCGCTCTGCACCGGCAGATAGCACGGCATCTGCAAGGTGAATTTCCAGCCCGGCACGCCGTCCTTTTCGGCGGCCGCGCGTGCGGCGGCAATCACTTCGGCCGGCAGTCCCGACAGCTGGGTTTGGTCTTCGGTCAGGTACGACCACGCATCGGTGGCGTCGAGCACGTTCTGCGAAAACCTGGCTGCCAACGCCGAGAGTTCTTCCTGGATCTGCGCGAACCGCGCCTTGGCGGCATCATCGAGTTCGGCACCGCCCAAGCGGAAATCGCGTAGCGCATTGTCCAGCACCTTGCGACGCGCCTCATCGAAGTGTGCGGCTTCCGGCGATTGCGCCAGTGCCTTGTATTGCGCATACAACGCCAGGTTCTGCGCCAGCGCGCTGCCGAAGCGGCTCACCTTGGGGAGGTTGCTGTTGTAGGCCTCGCGCAGCTCGGGCGTGTTGACCACCGCCTGCAGATGCCCCACCTGCCCCCAGGCACGCCATAGCCGCTCGGTGGCATCGTCCAGCGGCGTGACGAAGCTGTCCCAGCGCACCGGGCTGACCTGCTCGGCTGCCTTCACCGCCGCCTCGGCCTCGGCGAGCAATTGGTCGATCGCCGGGCCCACGTGTTCGGGGCGGATCGCATCGAAGGACGGCAGTCCGGACAGATCGAGCAGCGGGTTGGTCATGGAGCGCTCCGGCAATGGACTGGATAAGTAGATTCGAAGATCGGCAAACGTGGCAGGCAAACCGTGGCGCACAACCGCCAGCAGGCTGAGCACGGCGCCAGGGGCACGGTGCCCGCCCGTACCTGCCGACTGCGGACACCGATCGCACCGGCGTGGCGGTGAGCGCAGCGCCTTGATGCTCACGTCCCGGATATGGCGGTCATTCCAGCGCCGCACAAGGCAAGGCAGGCAAATCGCCGCCGTTCACGGCCAGCGCAATGGCGGCATCGCTGTCGCTGACATCGATCGCGCGCGCCTCGTACCAGGCCGGGTCGTAATAACTGTGCGCGTAACGTTCGCCGGCATCGCACAGGATGGCGACGATGGAGCCCTGCCGGCCCTCGTCGCGCATGCGCCGGGCGGCGTGCAGCACGCCGACGAAGTTGGTGCCGGTGGAGCCGCCCACGCGGCGGCCCAGCGTGGCGCTGACGTGGCGCATCGCCGCCAGGCTCAGCGCATCGGGCACCTTGATCATCACATCCACGCAGCTGGCAATGAAGCTCGATTCCACCCGCGGGCGGCCGATGCCTTCGATGCGCGAGCCGCCGGTGATGGCCAGCTCCTTGGGGCATTGGCCGTCCACTGCGCGGCAATAGCCGTCGAAGAACACCGACACTTCCGGGTCGGCGCACAGGATGCGGGTGGCATGGCGCCGATAGCGCACGTAGCGGCCCAGGGTGGCGCTGGTACCGCCAGTGCCGGGGCTGCAGACAATCCAGTCCGGGATCGGGTGCGGCTCTTCGGCCAGTTGCTTGAAGATCGATTCGGCGATGTTGTTGTTGGCGCGCCAGTCGGTGGCGCGCTCGGCGTAGGTGAACTGGTCCATGAAGTGCCCGCCGATCTCGCGTGCGAGCTGGTGCGAGGCGCTGTCCAGATCGCAGGCGCGCTCGACCAGGTGGCAGCGGCCGCCCTGGAACTCGATCGCGGCGATCTTCTCCGGCGAGGTCGAGGCCGGCATCACCGCGATGAAAGGCACGCCGAGCAGGCGCGCGAAATACGCTTCGGAAATGGCCGTGGAGCCGCTGGACGCCTCGATCACCGGGCGCCCGGCGCGAAGCCAGCCATTGGTGAGCGCGTACAGGAATAGCGAGCGCGCCAGGCGGTGCTTGAGGCTGCCGGTCGGGTGGCTGGACTCGTCCTTGAAGTACAGGTCGATGCCCGGATAGCCCGGCAGTTCCATCGGAATCAGGTGGGTGTCGGCCGACCGATTGAAATCGGCTTCGATCTTCTGGATGGCGGCGGCCACCCACTGGCGCTGCGACATGGCAGGACTTGGCTGCAAAAGTAGCGGTAATTCTACCGCCGTCGCCTGCCCGCCTACGCAGCCAGCGCATCGGGCGGACAGCTGGGGCCGATGCTATGCTCGCCGCACCTGTCACTGCCTCGACTGTCCGTGCTGCATCGCCTGCTCCGCCTTCTGCTGTGCCTGTGCCTGGTTGCCAACACGGCCACCGGCGCGTGGGCGTCGGTGGGCATGGCCATGCCGGCAATGGCGTCGGGCACGATGCCCGCCGCGCCCATGGCGGGCACTGCCGCGACCACGCAGACGGAGCAGCCGGCTGCCCTGCCGTGCCATGAGGCGATGCCTCCGCCGGCTGCCATGCAGGTGCACGATAAGGCCACGCATGCGCACGCGCCCGACTGCTGCAAACTGGGCAGCTGCGATTGCCTGCAGCACTGCAGCCTCGCCTTGTTGACCTTGCCTGCCGTACCCGCGGGCCTGCTCGGCCACCCGGCGCTGCCGGACACCTTGACCGAGGGGCGCAGCAGCCCGCTGCCCGACCAACCGGTGCGACCTCCCATCGCCTGAGCGCCGGCGGCCCTGCCTTGGCCGCCCTCGGCCCCGCGCGTGCTTGCGCGGGTTCCCTCAGTTGTGCGCTGCGCCCATCTCTTGCCGATGGAGCGCGCAGGAGATGTCATGTCTTTCGATCCCCCGTTTTCCCACGGCTCAACCGCCAGCGGCCTGAGCCGGCGCCGCTTCGTCCAGGGCCTGGCCCTGGGCGGCATCGCCGCCAGCGGCCTGTGGCGCAACGATGCGCGCGCCGCGGCCCAGGCGAACACGCCCGTGCTGCGCGGAAGCAGCCAGTCGCTGCAGATCGGCCGCCTGCCGGTCAACTTCACCGGGCGCCCCCGCTCCGCAATCGCCATCAACCAGAGCCTGCCGGCACCCACCCTGCGCTGGCGCGAGGGCGACACGGTGAGCGTGCGCGTGCGCAACGCGCTGACCGACCAACCCACCTCGGTGCATTGGCATGGCCTGTTGCTGCCGGCCAACATGGACGGGGTGCCGGGCATGAGTTTCGACGGCATCGCGCCGGGCCAGGAGTATCACTACCGCTTTGCGCTGCGCCAGTCCGGCACCTACTGGTACCACAGCCATTCGATGTTTCAGGAGCAGTCCGGCCTGTATGGCGCCATCGTCATCGACCCGCTGGTGCCGCCGCCGTACCGGCACGATCGCGAACATGTGGTGCTGCTCTCGGACTGGACCGATCTGGACCCGGCCGCCCTGTTCCGTCGTTTGAAACAGATGCCGAGCCACGACAACTATGCGCAGCGCACCGTCGGCGATTTTCTACGCGATGCGCGCGACGACGGCCTGCGCGCCACGCTGGCCGACCGCGGCATGTGGGGGCGCATGCGCATGACGCCCACCGACCTGTCCGACGTCAACGCCAACACCTACACCTACCTGCTCAACGGCGTGGCACCGGCCGGCAATTGGACCGGCTTGTTCAAACCCGGCGAGAAGGTGCTGCTGCGTTTCATCAATGGCTCGTCGATGACCTACTTCGACATCCGTATCCCCGGCCTGCGCATGACCGTGGTGGCCGCCGACGGGCAATACGTGCATCCGGTCAGCGTGGACGAACTGCGCATCGCCGCGGCCGAAACCTTCGACGTGATTGTCGAACCGCTCGGCCAGGATGCGTTTACGTTATTCGCGCAGGACATGGGCCGCACCGGCTTCGCCTGCGGCACGCTGGCAGTGCAGCACGGCTTGCAGGCGCCGATTCCTGCGCTGGATCCGCGCGCCATCCTGACCATGCAGGACATGGGGCATGGCGATGGCATGGATCACGCGCTGCCCGCAATGCACGGCGCGCCCGGGATGCTGGCGGCGCATGGGATGCACACCATGCACTCGCATGACGATGCCAAGGCACACGACAAGGCGCCGCATCATTCCGCCAGCGAAACCGGCAACCCGCTGATCGACATGCGCAGCAATGCCACCGCACCGCGCCTGGACGACCCCGGCGTGGGCCTGCGCGACAACGGCCGCCGCGTGCTGTGCTACGCCGATCTGCATAGCGTGTTCGACGACCCGGATGGGCGCGAACCGGGCCGTGACATCGAGCTGCATCTGACCGGGCATATGGAAAAATTCGCATGGTCCTTCGATGGCATCGCGTTCGCTTCCGCGCAACCCTTGCGGCTGCAATACGGCGAGCGCCTGCGCATCGTGCTGGTCAACGACACCATGATGCAGCACCCCATCCATCTACATGGCATGTGGAGCGACCTGGAAGATGCGCACGGCAACTTCCAGGTACGCAAGCACACCATCGACATGCCGCCCGGCACCCGCCGCACCTACCGCGTGCGTGCCGATGCGCTCGGCCGCTGGGCGTATCACTGCCATCTGCTGTACCACATGGAAGCGGGCATGATGCGCGAAGTGCGGGTGGAAGCATGAGCCGCTTTCGCATGCAGGCCTGGTTCGCGGCTGCGTTCTTGGCGAGCGCATCTGCGGTTGCGCAGGAGCATCAGCACGATGCGATGGAGGAGGCACCGCAGGACATGCAGGAACAGGCGATGCAAATGGCCGATGGCGCACATGAGACCCCGGCATCATCTCAGGCCGCACCCATGGACCACACTCACATGTCGCACGCTGAGATGGGCAGCAATGCCATGGACCATGAATCGATGAAGCAGGGATCCATGGACGATGCAGCCATGCACCACCAAGCGATGGATCACGCTTCGATGGATCACTCGAAGATGCACCACACGCAGCCAACACACGCTGCGCAAGCTCCTGCATCACTCACCGAGACACGCACTAACCCGCTACCACGCGCCCCCATCCCCCCAACCACGGCGGACGACATCGCCGCTGCATTCGCACCATTGCGCACGCATACGATGCACTCGGCAGGTATCAATCATTATGTCCTGCTCGATCGGCTGGAGGCTTCCAACACGAACCGCGGTAGCGGCCAGGCCTGGGAATCACGCGCATGGATCGGTGGCGACGTCGACCGGCTCTGGCTGCGCAGCGAAGGCGAACGGCACGACGGGCGCACCGAATCCGCCTCGCTGGAAGCGTTCTATGGCCATGCCATTTCGCCGTGGTGGGATGTGCTTGTCGGCGCGCGCCAGGACATCGGCGCAGGAGAACATCGCAGCTGGGCGGCTTTCGGCGTGCAAGGACTGGCGCCCTACAAGTTCGAAACCGAAGCCACGCTGTATGTGGGCACCGGCAGCCGCGCGGCGCTGCGGCTGGAAGGCGAATACGAAGTACTGCTGACCAACCGGCTGATCCTGCAGCCGCGTGTGGAAGCCGACATCGCGCTTACCGACGACAACCGCCGCGGTATTGGCAGCGGTTTGGAACAGGTCGAACTTGGCTTGCGCCTGCGCTACGAGATCACCCGCCGCTTCGCGCCGTACATCGGCTGGGTGCACAGCCGCAGCTTCGGCGATAGCGCACAGCGCGCGGCGATGGACGATATCCGCGCGCGCGACAGCCGCTTTGTTGCCGGAGTGCGCGTTTGGTTTTGAGGCAGGTGGTACCGCGGTTGGCCCTCTCCATCAACGCTCGCGCATCCCACCCGCTGCCAGTCGGCCATGACACGCCGACAACCCTGCCCTGGCTAACATCGCCCATTCGCGCAACGCGCCGCACCCCCACAATCCACACCAGGAGACCGCCATGCCTTTGAACGATCTGCAACACGTGCCAGGCGCCAATGCCGCGCCCGCCGAGACACACGGCTTCGTGTTCAACCACACCATGCTGCGCGTCAAGGATGCAACGCAGTCACTGGATTTCTATACGCGTGTCCTGGGCTTCCGCCTGCTCGACGCACGCGATTTTGCCGACGCAAAATTCAGCCTGTATTTTCTCGCGCTGCTACCCGAAGGCACCGCCATTCCCGATGACGACGCCCAGCGTCGCCTGTGGATGGCAGGTATCCCCGGCGTGCTCGAACTCACCCATAACCATGGCACCGAAACCCAGGATGGCCCGGTCTATCACGACGGCAACAGCGACCCGCGCGGCTTCGGCCATCTCTGTATCTCGGTGCCGGATATCCATGCCGCCTGCGCACGTTTCGACAGCCTCGACGTGCCATACCAAAAACGCCTGGAAGACGGCCGCATGAAGCACCTGGCCTTCATCAAGGACCCGGATGGCTACTGGGTGGAGATCATTTCCAATACGCCGTTGGCGTAAGTCCAACGCTCAGCGGCAAGCTGGCGCGTCAGCGGGGACGGGAATGGCAACCAGCCGATGCCCAGGCCGAACGCGACGCGTCCCTTGCTTCGAAGCCCGCGCCGCAACGACGCGAGGTAACCGCCAGGCCCGGTGCAGCGACTGGACACAACGGCGGGCTGGAGTAGACTTTCGCCGCCCTCCGCAATGGATGCACCCCAATGCTCGTCAGGAAGATTTCACTGGTCCTTGCGCTAGCAACGATCGCCGCCTGCACACAGGCGACACCGGACGCCACCGCTCCGAAGACCGCCGCAGCCGCGGCCGGCACCCCTACAAAACCGTCAGAAAAGGATGCATCTCCCATGCAGGACGCAACCCAGGGATCGACCCAGCAACTGCAGCCGCCGCGGACCGACAGCGTGCTGTATTTCATCAGCAACGTGGACGGCGATGGCGCAACCTCCTACGAGGTCGCCAATGGCAGCTGGATTCATTATTGGTACGGCTTCCAGTTCGAACTCGGTGGTACGCGGTATTACACCGGCTTCGCCTGGGAAACGCCCGAGCGCTTCGGCGCAGAAAGCGAAGACCACTCTCCTGCGCCCGGCACCAAGGTGACGTTGGCCCATGCCACTTTCGTGACCAGCGAACCGGGGAGCAAAACGCCGTGGAAGCTGCTTGGCGCAGAGCCCTACATCGGCGAATTCGGCGGCTTGGAACAAGGCAACACCGTCGACACCACGCGTCGACCACAGACCTTTGTCACCGATGACAGCCGGCTGGTGCTGGCCGTGCCGACGTGGAGCCTGCAGTCGGGCGTGCGCATCCTTTCCTACGACGCACTCGTGTTCAACCCGAAAGAAACCGATAACGTCAACGACAAGCATTGGACCTATATCGGCAACATTCCGGCGGGTGAGGACAACAGCGCCAATTGTGGCGAAGATGCGCCCGGGAAGATTGCCTGCGTCAAGAACAGCAGCACGCTTGCGTTCGTGAAGCAGCCCGGCCTGCCCGCGCTGCGGGTAACCGTCTCTGCCGATCCGCCGACGAGCGGGGGTGACGCGACGGTTGAATATCGCTACGATGCGGCCAGCAAATCGTATTTGCCGACCCCTTGATACAGGACCAAAGGAATTGGTTCGGGCGGCGTACCGCTGCAGCCGCGTGGCTGCGGCACTCAATCAAGGACCTTGAGCGATGCCGACGAACTATTCACGAGCCCAAGTGCTCGACATCATCGAACGCGAAGCGGCCGAGCGGAATATTCCGCGTGACGACTTCCTGCGTTTTGCCCACGTAGAGACTGGCGGCGCCTTCGACGAATTGGCCAGCCGCGGCCCCGGTGGCGCGAAAGGACTGTTCCAGTTCACTCCGCCAACCGCCCAGCAGTACGGCATTGCCGGACGCGAACTGGACGCGGTGGTCAACACCGACGCAGCAGCGCGGCTGTATCTGGATAACCGGACGAGCCTGGTCAATCGGCACGAACGCGATGGGCGGCCCTACCTGTCGGGCAAGCCGGAGCCCGATGGCCTGGATATGTACCTGGCCCATCAGCAAGGCGCCGGTGGCTACCGCTCTCTGCAGACCGTGATCGCCACGGGATCTTTTGGCCTGGAAAGCACACGCGCCAATATTCTCAACAATGTCGGCGCGAAAGAGCTGAAGTCGTTGACCGGCGTGGATTCGGCAACGTTCCGGCGCATGTCCGACAAGGATATGGCACAGACGTTTGTGCAGTACTGGGATACGAAGATGGACCGTATCCGTATTCCCGAAAAAGGCATCGAGCCCATTTCGGCCACGCAGCAGGCACCGTCGCACGCTGCGCCAGCGCATTCCGCGCCTGCCCAGCCGGAGAAACCCGCAGCGCAAGGCATCGCGCTTCACGCGGCCTACGACCTCACCAATAAATACGACCACGTCAAATACGGCCTGGGCGCGAAAGATCCCGACAAAGGCAGGGTCGATTGTTCGGGCTGGGTGGTCGAGATGCAGAACGCGACCATGGACGAGATCAACAAGGGCGCCGGCAAGGCCATCTTCACCAAGGACGAAAAGTTCAGCCCTGGTTTCGACAGCGCGTCCGAACTGCTGCGCAAGGCCGAGCTGCGCTCCGGCGTGCTGATCCAAGGCAAGGACGTGACTGCCCAGAGCCTCAAAGAAGGCATGATCATCGGCGAGGACAATGGCCCGCAGAGTTGGGACAAGGGGCGTTACAAGGGCATCGACCACATCACGATGGTGGTGCGCGACCCCAAGGATGGCCAGCTCAAGATCAGCCAATCCCGTGGCGGCGAGGGTGTTGAGCTCAGCTCGCTGGATTCCTACCTTGAGCGCAAGCACGCCAAGGGCGTCAAGCTGTATGCGAGCGACCCGCTGTCCGAGGCGCGCGACCTGCTGCAGGAGCGCAGCCAGAACAAGCAGCAATCCCACCCAGCGTCCGAGCACAAACCCAGCCAGGCACACGCCGCCGCGGATGCGCCGAGTGTCCTGCGCGAAAATGCGCGTGGTGCAGAAGTGCGCACCTTGCAGCAGACGCTGCAGCAACTGGGTTACAAGGACGCAGGCGGCAACGAACTCAAGGCTGACGGTGCCTATGGCCAACGGACCAGCGACGCGGTCAAGGCATTCCAGCGTGCGCATGGGCTGCAGGACGATGGCGTGGTTGGCCGCGATACGCAGGCTGCGCTGAAGCAGGCGGAAAAGACGCCACTGCTCTCGGAGAAAACCAACTCCGACCACCCGCTGTTCAATCAGGCCCTCAACAAGCTGGAACAGCTCGGCCCCAATGCCTTCGCCAATCGGCAGCAGCTGGTAAATGCGGCCGGCCACATGACCTTCGAAGCCAAGGTCAGCGGCATGCAACGCATCGACATGGTGGCGCAAAGCAAGGATGGCAACGGACTGTTTGCCGTGCAGGGTCAGCCAACCGATCCGGCGCATCAGCGGATCTACACCGAAAAGGCAACCGCTGCGGAACGTCCGCTGGAGCAAAGCAGCAATGCGGTGCGGCAGGATGCGCAAACGCAAACGCAGGTCCAAGATCAGCACGAGCAACAACGTAGCCAGACGCGCAGCGTCGGTTGATTGGTGCAATAAAAACACAGAAGGGGCGCCGATCGATGGATCGGCGCCCCTTCGGGTTACGCCTGCATTGCTTGTTTTTTCGAATCACATCGAGCGCCGGATATCCGGCGTCAACAGGGGTGATCCGTCAGTTGGACGTCGCAACAGCCGCTCTGTCAGGGAACCACTGCGGCAACTGCTCGGCGAATTTCGCTGCACATTCGTCGCTATAGGCCTGTGCTGCTTGCTTGACCAATGCGTAATCGTTGGCTTCCCATTCTTCCAGCGAGGCAGTGCGCGGTGTCGGCGCACAGTCCAGACTGACCGGGCTCGCCTTGCGCTTCAAAAAGCCGCTGCGCTCCCCACCGATCGTCACTGCGTAGCGCAGCTCGTAAGGCGACTTGGTATCGGCCAGGCTCTGATAGACCAGCAGCCAGTCCGACATCAGCACCTGCAACGGGAACGGTTCTACCGGCACGGCCCCCGGATGCCCAGTGAAGTAGGTCTTCAAATGCGCGTTGACCGCATCGCGCTGCAATTGATAGCCAGGATTCCCCAGGCCTTCCATCTTTTCGCCTTTCAGCTGATCCTTTCCGAAGGCAGAGACCGCAACACCGCGCGCAAACAGGCTGGTAGCGATTTGCAAGCCGACGACCATCCCGGTATGTCCGCGGCGGACGACACGTAGCATCTCGTCGCCGTTGGGCAAGCCGTTCGAGCCCACGCGCATGCTGGAATGCAATGGGAGTTGCAAGGCCCAATCTGCCGAGGGCGTCATGACAGCCCCTGCATCGGACTGCGGATTTGGTTGCGCGTCTGTTGCGGCGACCGACACAGTGCCTGCAACTGCAGCAGCCGCATACGCAGTTGCCTTGGAGAAATCCCCGCTTGCAAACGCAGGCACCACCGCAGTGGCTTCGGTCATGCGCGCAGAGGTACAGAACGTGCCAGCCGCCCGCATCTGTGCTTCATGGAAGCCAATGCCGTTGATCTGGTGCACGACGGCATCCTTGCCGTACTGTTCCACCAGCTTGCCGATCAACGCATCGGAGGGCGATTGCTGTGCACAGACCTTGGCGGCTGCGATGCGCGACCAGGCGAACTGCAGCGCAGGATCCCAGCCCATCGCATCTTCGCCCACGAATCCGTGGTCGTAGTGATACGCATAAATGGCAGGGTCGATCTCCTGCAGCGTCATTCCGCCCTGGCCGGCATAGCCCAGCGGCACGTCTTGGGCAACAGCAAGCCCCGGCAGTGCCAACAGCACCGCCGCGATACACGTCTTCATGAATCCCTGTCCCTATGGATAAGTACGCCGCGCTGCATGTCCCCCATGCAGCGCGACCGATGCGTCACCGCTCGCACACGACGGCTTCCAACCTGCAGGACTCTGATCGACGGGTAATGGCACAACGCACCCGGCCGATCGTCCTGCAGGGATAGTGTGCCCGCACACGGCAGCCATCGCAGTCGGGGCGGTCCCCACGCATGTGTGGGGACCGCCCCTTCGAGTAGCCAACAAAACGACTACGCAGCCGTCAGGCGGGCGCGGCGGGTGCTCGGAATCAGCATTTACCACTCCTACACTGCGATTCTGAGCGCGCCGTCCGCGCCCACCTGACGGCTGCTCGCTACGTTTTGTTAGCCGCTCTAAGATGCTCACTGCTTAGGCATGCAAGATTCCGCCTGGGCCTGGTTGCCAATCGCGTGGCGTGCGCAATGCGGCCAATACACGCACCAGCTCGCGATAGCTCTGGGCCAGTTGCGCGAACAGACCCGCATCGCTGCAGCGGGTATCGGCCACTTCGGAATACGCGCCCCTGCCCAGATCGATGAAGTAATCCACACTGAGGCGCCGGCGTTGCGCCACACCGGGAAACAGGCCTGCAATCAGCAGGCAGCCGTCGCCCACATCACGCAGTGCGTCGGCCCGCACGCTACCGATCTGGTCCTGCGCATGCAGCCATGCCAGCGCCTGCGTGCGCGAAAGCAGATGCGCATCGCGCTGGAAGCGCAGCAACACGAACACCAGATAGTGCTCGCGCGATTCGTCCAGCGGACGCGCGATCCGCTGCCCCGCCTCGCGCACCAACGCCTGCCACAATTCGGCCGGCGCCCCCTGTTTGAAAGACTCGTGCATACGTCCTCCTGCGTGGTGTGGACCCTCGCCAGGAGCTTATGCATAACTTGGGCCACTGCGTTGGCAGAGGCTGTGGTGGAGCGCTAAGGACGGCCGCTGGCAGTGCTGCCGCGCCTTTGCCGGACGGATAGGGCCACTGCTGGAAAGGGCATGGACACGTGCAAAGGCAAGATGTCGGCGACCGCTTTGCGAGGAACTGAACCTCGCGCGTTGCGCACTAGCGCGGCCAGCACGACGTCGCAAGCAATCGCCAGCCTGGAACATGACAGCGACAGAGCCGACCATGCACTGCGTGCATGCACCGACTGCACGCAGCAGGCAGTGCGCGCAGCCGCCACCGCGGCAGCGCTTATTCCACCGTCACCGACTTGGCCAGATTGCGCGGCTTGTCCACATCGGTGCCGCGCGCCAGGGCGGTGTGGTAGGCCAGCAATTGCACCGGGATGGTGTGGATCACTGGCGACAGCACGCCGGCATGGCGTGGGGTGCGGATGACATGCACGCCTTCGGAGTCGCTGAAGTGGCTGTCCTGGTCGGCGAACACGAACAGCTCGCCGCCGCGTGCGCGCACTTCCTGCATGTTGGACTTGACCTTCTCCAGCAGGCGGTCGTTCGGTGCGATCACCACCACCGGCATCGCCGCGTCCACCAGCGCCAGCGGGCCGTGCTTCAACTCGCCGGCCGGGTACGCTTCGGCGTGGATATAGGAGATTTCCTTGAGCTTGAGCGCGCCCTCCAATGCAATCGGGTAATGCAGGCCGCGACCGAGGAACAGCGCATTCTCCTTCGGCGAAAATCGTTCGGCCCAGGCCATGATCTGCGGTTCCAGATTCAACGCATGCTGCACGCTGCCGGGCAAAAAGCGCAGCTGCTCCAGATACTCGGCTTCTTCGGCGTCACTGATGCGGCCCTGCAACTTTCCCAGCACCATGGTGAGCTGGAACAACACCGCCAGCTGGGTGGTGAAGGCCTTGGTCGAGGCCACGCCGATCTCGGCGCCGGCACGTGTATAACAGACCAGTTCGCTGGCGCGCGGGATCGCACTTTCCGGCACGTTGCAGATCGACAGCGTGTGCAGATGCCCAAGCGATTTGGCGTATTTCAGCGCTTCCATCGTGTCCAGCGTTTCGCCGGACTGGGAGATGGTCACGATCAGATGCTTCGGGTTGGCATAGGCGGCGCGGTAGCGGTATTCGCTGGCGATCTCCACGCTGCATGGCAGCCCGGCAATGGCTTCGATCCAGTAACGCGCGGTCATGCCGGCGTAGTAGCTGGTACCGCAGGCCAGGATCTGCACGCCTTCGATGTCGCGCAGCACCGCTTCTGCGTTGGCGCCGAACAGCGATGCCGGGAAACCCTTGGCATCGATCGCCGCCTCGATGGTGTCGGCCAAGGCGCGCGGCTGCTCGTGGATTTCCTTCTGCATGAAATGCCGGAACGGGCCCAGTTCCAGCGAGGCCAGCGACACGTCCGACAGGTGCAGCGGACGCTCCACCGGCGCATCGTTGCCGTCGAAGATGCGCACGCCATCGCGGCGCAGTTCGGCGGTATCGCCTTCTTCGAGGAAGATCACCTGGCGTGTGGCCTGCACGATCGCCGAGACATCGGAGGCGACGAAGTTCTCGCCCTCGCCTACCCCGATCAGCAACGGGCAGCCCATGCGCGCGCAGACGAAGCGTTCCGGTTCGGCCTGGCTCACCACCGCCAGCGCATAGGCACCGGTCAGTTCCTTGACGGTGCGCTGCAGCGCGGTGAGCAGGTCCCCGGCGCTGCCCAGATGGTGATGGATCAGATGCGCGATGACCTCGGTGTCGGTCTGCGACTCGAAGGTGTAGCCGAGCGCGCGCAGTTTTTCGCGCTGCGCTTCGTGGTTTTCGATGATGCCGTTATGCACCAGCGCCACGCCGGCGCTGATGTGCGGGTGCGCGTTGGCCTCGGTCACCCCGCCATGGGTGGCCCAGCGCGTATGGCCGATGCCCAGGGTGGCGCCGAGCTGTTCGGCCTGCGCGGCCTGCGCCATCTCGGCCACCCGCCCGGTGCGACGCACCCGGCGCACCTGCGCGCCGTCGAGCACTGCAATGCCGGAGGAATCGTAGCCGCGGTATTCCAGGCGCTTGAGTCCCTCGATCAGGACCGGGACCACATCGCGCCCGGCGATCGCTCCGACAATGCCGCACATAAGACAGCTCTCGCAAAAGAAGTCGGACATTTTAGCGTGTCCGCTCTTGTCCGCTGCATGACCGTGCCCGGACAGCGTGTCCGCCACCAGTGTCCGCGGACACTGCGGACACTGGTCATCACGCCATAAAATTCATCTATTTCAATGCCTTAAGCGTTGGCACAGGTCCTGCTTTATTGCAGCGACGCCACCGAGCCAGCCGATCATGATTCGCGATACCTCCGCCCAGGACCAGGTTCTCCGTACACCCGCCCAGCGCGCGCCGTGGCGCCGTTGGCTGTGGCCCGGCATCGCCACGGCGGCGGTGCTGGCCGGCATCGGCTGGGCCGTGACTGCGTGGAGCGCCGGCAGCCGCTCGTTCGACGCCAGCCGCGTGCGCATCGCCACCGTCACCCAGGGCGACCTGGTGCGCGACATCGCCGCCGACGGCCGCGTGATCGCTGCCAACAGCCCGGTGCTGTACGCCATCTCGGCCGGCACGGTGACGCTGAGCGTGGTGGCCGGCGACGTGGTCAAGCATGGCCAGGAACTGGCGCGCATCGACAGCCCCGAGTTGCGCAGCAAGCTCGCGCAGGAGCAGGCCACCCTGGCGGGCCTGGAAGCCGAATCCAGCCGCGCGGCCCTGGATGCCACCCTGGCGCGTGCCAACGCCAGCAAGCTCACCGACCAGGCCCAGATCGACAAGCAGGCCGCCGCGCGCGACCTGGAGCGCTACCAGCGCGGCTTTGACGGCGGCGCCGTGCCGCAGGTGGAACTGGCCAAGGCGCAGGACACCTTGAAGAAGACCGATATCGACCTGCAGCATGCCCAGCGCGATGCCGCGTTGAAGAGTCAGGGCGCGGACCTGGATTCGCGCAACAAGCGCCTGCTGGCGGACCGCCAACGCGCAGTGGTGGCCGAAGTGCAGCGCCAGGTGGACGCGCTCACGCTGCGCTCGCCCTTCGATGGACAGGTCGGCCAGGTGCAGGCCGTGCAGCACACCCAGGTCGCTGCGAACGCGCCGATTCTGGGCGTGGTGGATCTGTCCAAGTTCGAAGTGGAGATCAAGGTGCCGGAGAGTTTCGCGCGCGATCTGGCGATCGGCATGCCGGCCCAGCTCACCAGCGGCAGCGGCGAACCGTTCGCGGGCGCCGTCTCGGCGGTGTCGCCGGAAGTGGTCAACGGCGAAGTCACCGCGCGCATCCGCTTCACCGACAAGCAGCCGCCGGGCCTGCGCCAGAGCCAGCGCATGAGCGCACGCGTGCTGATGGATACGCGCCGCAACGTGCTCAAGGTCGAACGCGGCCCGTTCCTCGAACAATCCGGCGGCAGCTATGCCTATGTGATGGATGGCAACACGGCGGTGCGCCGCCCCGTGCGCATGGGCGTCAGCAGCCTGGGCGAAGTGCAGGTGCTCTCCGGGCTACAGGTCGGCGACCGCGTGGTGGTCTCCGGCGCAGACAACTTTGGCGACGCGCCGCGCGTCACCGTCCACTGATTCGATCGTTCCCACTCGTCGCACACTCTCTCCGCAAAGGAATCGGCAATGCTCAAGATGCAAGCAGTCTCCAAGGTCTTCCGCACCGAACAGGTGGAAACGCATGCGCTGCGGTCGCTGGACCTGCATGTGCGCGAAGGCGAATTCGTCGCGGTCACCGGCCCCTCCGGCTCGGGCAAGACCACCTTCCTCAACCTGGCCGGGCTGCTGGAAACCTTCACCAGCGGGCAGTATGTGCTCGACGGCGAAGACGTCAGCCATCTGTCCGACGATGCGCGTTCGCGCCTGCGCAACCGGAAGATCGGTTTCATCTTCCAGGGCTTCAACCTGATTCCCGACCTCAACCTGTTCGACAACGTCGATGTGCCGCTGCGGTATCGCGGCATGCCAGCAGCCGAGCGCAAGCAGCGCATCGAAGAGGCACTGACCAAGGTCGGCCTGGGTTCGCGCCTGCGTCACTACCCCACCGAACTTTCCGGTGGCCAGCAGCAGCGTGCTGCGATTGCGCGCGCGCTGGCCGGTAGTCCACGTCTGCTGCTGGCCGACGAACCCACCGGCAACCTCGACTCGCAGATGGCGCGCGGGGTGATGGAACTGCTGGAAGAGATCAACAGCCAGGGCACCACCATCGTCATGGTCACCCACGACCCGGAACTGGCCGCACGCGCGCAGCGCAACGTGCATATCGTCGACGGCCAGGCCACCGACCTGGAACGCAATCCCAGCCTGATGCGCGCGCCTGCCGCCGTTGCAACCCTGGCCGACTAAGGAGCCCACCCATGTTCGGCTACTACTTTCATCTTGCCGTGCGCAGCTTCCGCCGCAACAAGGTGCTCACCGCATTGATGGTGCTGGCCATTGCGCTGGGCATCGGCGCCAGCATGACCACCTTGACGGTGTTCTATGTGTTGTCGGGCGACCCGATCCCGCAGAAGAGCGACCGGTTGTTCTATGTGCAGGTGGATGCGGAACCGAAGTCCGGCTATCAGCCGGGAGACGAGCCCGATTACCAGTCCACCCGCTTCGACGCCGAGGCGCTGCTGCGTGAGAAGCGTGCCATGCGTCAGGCGATGATGTCAGGCGGACGTGTCGCGATCGAGCCACAGCGCAGCGGGTTAAGTCCTTTCAAGCTGAACGCTCGTTTCACTTCGGCCGATTTCTTTGCGATGTTCGACGTGCCCTTGCTCTACGGCCAAGCGTGGTCCGGCACAAGCGACGAGCGGCACGAACGTGTTGCGGTGATCAGCAAGTCGCTGAACGAAAAGCTGTTCGACGGTGGCAACAGCGTCGGGCGCGAAGTGCGCGTGGACAAGAACACCTTCCGTATCGTCGGCGTCCTGGATAGCTGGAAGATCGACCCACGCTTCTACGACATCACAGACACCTACGGCGCGAACGAACAGCTGTATGTGCCGTTCAGTACGGCGATGGATCTGAAATTGAGCCACTACGGCGGGACCAACTGCTCCGGCAAGGTCGAGGCGGGCGACACCACCGCGCTGAATGCACCCTGCAACTGGGTGCAGTACTGGGTGGAATTGGAAAATGCCAAGCAAGCGGGCGATTACAAGGCCTATCTCGAAAATTATTCCGATCAACAACGTGCCGCCGGGCGCTTTACCCGGCCCAACAATGTGCGCCTGCGCAACGTGATGCAGTGGCTGGACTACAACAAGGTGGTTCCCAGCGACGTCCGCCTGCAGCTGTGGTTGGCCATGGGCTTTCTGCTGGTGTGCCTGCTCAACACGGTCGGCCTGTTGCTGGCCAAATTCCTGCGCCGCAGCGGAGAGATTGGTGTGCGGCGCGCGCTTGGCGCGTCGCGCGGCGCAATCTTTGCGCAGTGCCTGGTGGAGGCAGGAACCATCGGCCTGGCCGGCGGCATCGGCGGACTTGGGCTGGCGTGGTTGGGGCTGTGGGCCGTGCGTCAGCAACCGGTGGATTACGCCGCGCTGGCGCACCTGGATATCACGATGCTGCTGCTGACGTTCGCCATTGCGATCGCCGCGAGCCTGCTTGCCGGCATCCTGCCGTCCTGGCGCGCCATCCAGGTCGCACCGGCACTGCAGTTGAAGTCGTCCTGAACCTCCTGCCCGCCGCACCGCGGCGAGCCATGCTTCCTATCTTCAAGGTCAGCCCATGGACATCCGACCCATCATCTCCACCTTGCGCCGTCATAAGACGGCCGCCGCACTGATCGTGCTCGAGATCGCACTGGCTTGCGCCATCATCTGCAATTCGCTGTTTTTGATCGGCAATCGCCTGGACACGCTCCAGACTCCCAGCGGCATCGCCGAGCAGGAGCTGCTCAATGTCCAGCTGGACGGCATCGGCCCGCAGGCCAATGCCGATGCACGTACCCGGGAGGATCTGGCAGCGCTACGCGCGGTGCCCGGCGTGCGCAATGCGGTCATCACCAATCAGATCCCCTTCGTCAATTACTCGTCCAACACGGGGCTGACCCTGACCCCGGAGCAGGAACGCCCCACGCTCAATGCCGCGCAGTATCTGGTCAGCGAAGGCAGCCTGGATGCACTTGGCATGCAATTGGATGCCGGCCGCGACTTCAGCCCGGACGAATACATCAGCCAGGAAAAGGCTGATAACGACGATGAGGTCCGCAAGAAAGGTGCGGCGGTCATCCTGACGCAGGGGGCGGCGGACAAGATGTTCCCCGACCACAGCGCGCTCGGCAAGACCATCTACTCTGGCGGTGTCCCGCTGCGTATCGTCGGAATCGTGCGCACCCTGGCGCGGCCGAACAATGTCAATGGACTGTCGGCAAAGGACTATTCGATGCTGCTGCCTATCCGTCCTCCTTACACGGATGGGCAATACGTCGTACGTGTCACCGACCCTTTGCGTCGGGCGGAAGTGCTGAAGGCGGCAGTGGCGGCCTTGATGAAAGTGGACAACAGCCGGCTGGTGCTGAAACAAGAGACCTACACCGAAATCCGCGACAAGTATTTCCGCAATGATCGCGCCATGATCTGGCTGCTTGGAGCGGTGTGCGTCGCTCTGCTGATTGTGACCGCCTTGGGCATCGTCGGCCTGGCGAGTTTCTGGGTGCAGCAACGCACCAAGCAGATCGGTATCCGCCGTGCGCTGGGTGCAACGCGCAGCCAGATCCTGCGCTACTTCCAGATCGAGAATTTCCTGCTTGCCTCGGTCGGCATCGTGCTCGGCATGCTGATGGCCTACTCGATCAACGTCTGGCTGATGGCGCGCTATGAATTGCCGCGACTGCCGGCAATCTACCTGCCGATTGGCGCGCTGCTGCTATGGATGCTTGGCCAGCTGGCGGTGTTCTGGCCAGCCCGGCGCGCAGCCGCAGTGCCACCGGCTGTGGCCACCCGCAGTGCATGATGGCCGGCGTTGATTCCCCGTCACTTGGCGATGGGGAAGCGACCAGGCTCGCCATCCACCGTGCGTTTTTACCCTCGTTACGAACCGGATTCCCTCATGCCTTGCTCCCTTGCATCATCGGCATTGATCGCCTTGACGGCCTGCTGCCTCCTTCACCCCTGCCTAGCCGATGCGGCAACGCGGGCGCACGCGGCGTCGGCCTCGTCCAGCACTTCGATGCAAGAGGTGCTCGCCATCGACGACACCCGGCTGAACTGGCGCCATAACGATCAAATCCTGGAGCTCGTCGCCAGTAGCGACGGATTGCTGGTGACCCAGGCCAGCGCGTCGCTCAGCCTGCAGTTGCAACGCGGCGACCGCGTGCGCACGGCGGGCCGAACCGAGATCACCACAGTCGCAACACTGCTGGCCGCACTGCGGGCTGCTGCAGGCAACCCCGTCGCCGTGGATGTCATGCGCGATGGTGTGCAGGTGCATCTGATCTGGACAGCGGCCACGTACACACCGCTGTTGCCGCCCGCGGCTCCATAACCAGCATCGTGCCGGCACACGGTCGGTGCACCATGCGCCCGGCCGCTTGAGTCCGCCGACGTTGCCGCTCGACGATCTGCCGCACCCCTGCCGAGCGGCGCGTTGTCGCTGCGTGTTGCCAGTATTCTGTGCCGATCACTCCCGCGCCTCCTTGAGTAATGCGATGCCGCACATCCTGATCATCGACGACAACACGGCCGTGGCCACTGCATTGGAGGTGCTGTTTTCGTTGCACGACATCGAGGCGCGGCACGCGCATTCGCCGCAGGCCGGGCTGGCGCTGCTGGACGAGCAGGCGTTCGATCTGGTGATCCAGGACATGAACTTCACCGCCGATACCACCTCCGGCGAAGAAGGCGAAGCGCTGTTTACCCAACTGCGTCAGCGTCATCCGGACCTGCCCGTGATCCTGCTCACCGCCTGGACGCATCTGGGCAGCGCGGTGGGCCTGGTCAAGGCCGGCGCGGCCGATTACATCGCCAAACCCTGGGACGACACCAAGCTGCTGACCACGGTCAACAACCTGCTGGAACTGTCCGAAGCACGCCGCGAGCTGGAACGTCGGCGCGAACGCGAACGGCGCGGCCGCGAGCAGCTGACCCAGCGCTACGATCTGCGCGGCGCGGTGTTCGCCGATCCTGCCAGCGAGCGCGCCATCGCCCTCGCCTGTCAGGTCGCACGCTCGGACTTGCCGGTGCTGATCACCGGCCCCAACGGCAGCGGCAAGGACAAGATTGCCGAGATCATCCAGGCCAATTCGGCCACCAGACACGGCCCGTTCATTGCACTCAACTGCGGCGCCTTGCCAGGCGAATTGATCGAAGCCGAATTATTCGGTGCCGAAGCCGGTGCCTACACCGGCGCCAACAAGGCGCGCGAAGGCAAGTTCGAAGCGGCCGATGGCGGCACGCTGTTTCTCGACGAGATCGGCAACCTGCCGCTGGCGGGGCAAATGAAGTTGCTGCGCGTGCTGGAAACCGGCCGTTACGAGCGGCTGGGCTCCAACCGCGAACGCCACGCCAAGGTGCGCGTGATCAGCGCCACCAATGCCGATCTGCCGGCGATGATCCGCGACGGCAGTTTTCGCGAGGATCTGTATTACCGGCTCAACACGGTGGAAATCGCACTGCCTGCACTGGCCGAACGCCCCGGCGATATCGGCCCGCTGGCCGAGCACTTCCTTGCCGGCGAAAAGCCGCTGTCCGCGCAGGCGCGCGATGCATTGCAACGGCATGGCTGGCCCGGCAACGTGCGCGAGCTGCGCAATGTGCTGCAACGCGCCGCCTTGCTCGCGCAGGGCGCGCGTATCGAAGCGGGCGATCTGAATCTGCCACGTGCACCCGCCCCACGGCAGGCGGCGCCGGCTGCAGGCGAGCCGGATCGCGCGCGTATCGAGCAGGCGCTGGCACGCGCGCAAGGTGTGATCGCACAAGCCGCCGCCGAGCTGGGGTTGAGCCGCCAGGCCCTCTATCGGCGCATGGACCGCTACGGCATCACCTCGGAATGAACTTTCGTATGCGGAGCCGCTCTTTCACGTTTGCGCTGTTTTTACGCTTGCTGCCGGTGCTCGCGCTGGCAGCTGCATTGCCGTGGTTCATGGCGTACTGGCTGGACCGCGGCTGGCAGGTGGCGGCGATTTCGGTCCTCGTGCTGCTGGCGGCGATGTGGTTCAGCCTCACCCGCGCCACCGCGCCGATGCGCTCGCTGTTTCGTGCGCTGGCGGGCACCACCAGCAGCTACCGCGATGGCGAGTACACCTTCGGCGTGTATTGGCGCGGCAACGACGAACTGGCGCAACTGGTGCAGGCGCATGCCGAGCTTGGCGATGTGCTGCGCGCGCAGCGTAGCCATCTGGTACAGCGCGAGCTGATGCTCGACACCATGCTGCAGAACACGCCGGTGGCCATGCTGCTGGTGGTCGCCGGCGGCGATGGCCTGCGGCGGATCGGGTTTTCCAACAACGCCGCACGCAAACTGCTGTATGAGGGGCGCAAGCTGGAAGGCCAGCATCTGGACGATGTGCTCGGCCGCATGCCGGCCGAATTGCGCGACGCATTGGCACGCGGCGGGGACTGCCTGTTCGCGGTACGCGAAGATGGCGACGACGAAGAAGACGAGCAGATCTATCACCTGTCGCGGCGTAGCTTTCACATCAACGGGCGCGGACACGAGCTGTTGTTGATCCGCACCTTGACCACCGAGTTGCGCCGCCAGGAAGTGCAGACCTGGAAGAAAGTCATCCGCGTGATCAGCCACGAATTGAACAATTCGCTCGCACCGATCGCCTCGCTGGCGCATTCGGGTGCCGAGCTCCTGCGCCGCGAACGCACCGATCGCCTGGGGACGGTGTTCGAGACCATCGAAGAGCGGGCGCGTCACCTGGAAGGCTTTATCCGCGGCTATGCGCGCTTTGCCAAATTGCCGCAACCGCAGCTGCAGACCATCGAATGGGCGCCGTTTCTGCAACGCTTGCAGCAACAGATTCCGTTCCAGGTGCAGGGCACGCTCACCGATGTCTCCAGCCGGATCGATGCAGCGCAGATCGAACAGGCGCTGCTCAATCTGCTGAAAAATGCCCACGAGGCCTGCAGCGAAGCGCAGCCACCCAACAGCGACGTGGCGCTGCGGGTCACGCGCGTACCCCAATGGCTACGCATCGAGGTGCTCGACCGTGGTAATGGCATGAACGAAGCGGTACTGCACAACGCGCTGATGCCCTTCTATTCGACCAAGCGCAATGGCACAGGTCTTGGCCTTGCGCTCACCCGCGAGATCGCCGAAGCGCACGGCGGCCGCATCTCGCTGCATAACCGCGAACAGGGCGGACTGTGCGTGACCTTGCTGTTGCCATTGGCGGCTTGAACACACCGCATTACGCAGGCAACACGCTCCGCGTATTCATGCCGCTGGCTGCGATGCGCACGCACGGCGCAGACTGCACCGCGCAGAGAACAGTCGCAGCCGCTACGGCGATTTCTTGGTCGGCCGCTTCCAGCCTTCGATCACGGTCTGCCGCGCACGCGTCACACTGAGCTGACCCGCAGGCGCATCGCTCGTGATCACCGAGCCGGCACCGATGGTGGAATTGGCGCCAATCTCGATCGGCGCCACCAATGCGCTATTGGAGCCGACAAAGGCGCCATCGCCGATGGTGGTCTGCGACTTGTTCACCCCGTCGTAGTTGCAGGTGATGGTGCCGGCACCGATGTTGACCTTGCTGCCGATCACCGCATCGCCCAGATAGGTCAGATGGTTGGCCTTGCTGCCGACGCCCATGGTGACCTTTTTGGTTTCCACGAAATTGCCGATATGCACGCCATCGGCCAGCACGGTGCCGGGGCGCAGGCGCGCGAACGGGCCGATCTGCACCGCGCCTTCGGTGATCACGCCTTCCAGATCGCTGTGCGCACGCACCTGGGTGCCGGCACCGAGCGTGACGTCGCGCAAGCGCACGAACGGGCCGATCACCACGTCATCGCCCAGGGTCACATTGCCTTCCAGGATCACATCGATATCCAGCTGCACATCGCGGCCCACCTGCACGCTGCCACGCTGCTCCACACGCGCTGGGTCGGCCATGCGCACGCCCTGCAGGCAAAGCGTGCGCGCGGCGCGCAGCTGCCAGGCACGCTCAAGCTGGGCGAGTTGCCACGGGTCGTTGGCACCCTCCACGTCCTGCGGGTCGGCCACGTGCACCATGTCGGCCGGCGTGAAATCGGCAGCGGCGCTGGCGAACACGTCGGTGAGATAGAACTCGGCTTGCGCATTGTCGTTGGACAAGCCAGCCAGCCAACGGCGCAGTGCGGTGGATTCAGCGGTGAGGATGCCGGTATTGATGGTGCGAATGCGGCGCTGCTCGTCATTGGCATCCTTCTGCTCGACGATGGCGGCCACCTTGCCCTCCGCATCGCGCAGGATGCGTCCATAGCCGGTGGGATTGGCCAGTTCGGCGACCAGCACCGCCATGCGGCCCGGCGCATGCAGCAGCTGCAGCAGGCTCTCGCTGCGGATCAACGGCACATCGCCATACAACACCAGCACGGTTGCCGCATCGGGAATCGCGGGCATTGCCTGCTGCACGGCATGTCCGGTGCCCAACTGCTCGCGCTGTTCGGCCCACTGCAGATCGCCTTGATCGGCGAAGGCTGCCTGCACCTGATCGCCGCCATGCCCGTACACGATATGGATCGCCGCCGGCTGCAGCTGCCGCGCAGTGGCGATCACATGCGCCAGCATCGGCTGGCCCGCCAGCGGCTGCAGCACCTTGGGCAGCGAGGAGCGCATGCGCTTGCCTTCGCCCGCGGCCAGGATCACAACGTGCAGGGGCAGGGTCATCAAGACATTCCAGGCATGGAGATGTCCAAATTCTAGTCGCTGCGCCCCGTCGCGTCGTTGCCCGAATGCAGCGTTCGCCCGCCCTAACAGCGTTTGCGCCGCGCTGCCGCTAGGATGGGCGCCCCCTTTCCTTTGCCCCGCACGCATGAGTCTGTTCCGCCAAGGCAGCCAGTTCATGATCATTGGCGCCCTGCAGCTGGCCGTCGATTGCGGCATCTTCATCGCCGCCACCGCCGCGGGCATGCCTGCGGTGCCCGCCAATCTGCTTGGACGCATCGGCGGCGCCATGCTCGGCTTCTGGCTCAACGGCCGCTACACCTTCGCCCAGCAAGGCGACGCGCGGCTGGGTTGGCGACGCTTCCGCCGCTTCGCGGCGATGTGGCTGACGCTCACCCTGATCAGCACCTGGCTGCTCTCGACCACGGTGGACCTACTCGGGCTGCGTCAGGCATGGCTGGCGAAACCGCTGGTCGAAGGCGGCCTGGCGATCGTGTCGTTCTTCCTGGGCCGGCATGTGGTGTATCGCTGATCGATGCATGCGCAGGCGCTGCGTAATTGCCCGGCCGTGTGGCGATATGACGCAGAAGGGACACTGCTTGCGCACAGGCGTCCAGCAGCAGAATAGCTGCATCGTCTCACGTGATGCTCGACCGCACGTAGGTCTTTGTAAGCTCTTCCGCGGCATCCATGCCGCGTCGGATCCTCACGGTGAGCGAGCATGGACCAGTCGCGTTGGCCGGTGTGCGTGGCGTTCGACCAGGCTGCCAGCAACCTTTCTAGTGCAGCGTCCTCGCCGATTGCGTGACAGTGGACGGCAGGGATGCCGCCATCGCCCCCTCAGACGGGTTGACGCCGCGTTCCGCGAGCGACCAGCGCACCACGCCTTGGACACGCCCAGCGTTCGATCTGGACCGCTGACTGCATCCACCCAGATGCGGCCGACAAACCCGCTGCACTCACCGTCAGGCGAACGCGCGCAGGGTTTGTCGGCCGCTCTGAAGCGCATGACAGCGAGTGGTTCATCGCAGACCGATTCCACCGCCTCAAATCAGTGGCAAAAATCGCCCAGGCCACGTACCAGTGCCGCGCGATGCAGCGCATCCAGCTGCCACTGCTCTGCGTAATGCGCAGCGGCGCGCGCGGTGCTGGCCGGGCAGTCGGGCGCGCTGCGCGCTGAGGCCACATCGGCCAGCGCATCGAGCAATTCGCCCTGCAGTTGATCCAGGCGAGCGCGCAGCGCGGTGAGGTCCGGACGCGCAGTATTAGGCGCGCGTCCGCGCTCGCGCCAACGGTTCAGCAGCGCATACTGCACCGACTTGTTGGCCTCGATTTGCGCGCCAAAGAAACGCGCCGCGTCGTCGGCATCCAGCCCATGCGCCGGCGCCTGATCGCGCACGCTTTGCAGCACAGCCGCCTCGCGCGCCTGATCCAGCACCGGCTTGCCGCTGTCCCACTTGCTTAGCGCTACCGCGTCGCCAATGGCATTGCGCTGCACGATGCGGTCCATCAACAGATCCAGCGGCGGCTGGCTGCGCGCCGGCAATGCGCATCCCAGCAGTCCGGCGGCCAACAGGCCGCTCACCATATACGCGCGAATGCCATCGATCGAACGGGTCATGCCACCTTCCTCAACGTGCCGGGATAACGTTGCCATGCACCGCTGCCGTGCCGCGGTGCGCCAAGGCACGCAGTGTGCCTGCCGCACGCTGTGGCGGATTCGCGCACCCGCACGCAGCGCTCCAAAAACGAAAACGCCGACACGATGGCCGGCGTTTCGAACTTCTGATCTGCAGATGAACTTGCAGCTGTCGGACGTGCACACCCACCCTGGAGGCGGGCAGGCCACCGCTCAGTGCTTGAGGTTGCGACGCAAGCGCTCCAGCGCCTGCAACTGCACTGTCGCTTCGGCCAGCTGACGCTGTGCCTCGGCCACGTCCACCGTGTTGCCACGATTGGCCAGCAGCCGCTCGGCCTCTTCCTTGACCTTGCGCACGGCCGCCTCGTCGATGTCCTGCGCACGCACCGCGGTGTCGACCAGAATGGTCACCACTTGCGGCTGCACTTCCAGGATGCCGCCGGAAATGGCGAAGTCCAGCTGTTCGCCATTGGCGGTGGTCACCACCACCTTGCCCGGCTTCAGGCGCGTGATCAGCGGCGCGTGCTTGGGCGCAATGCCCAGCTCGCCCAACTCGCCGGTGGCCACGACCAGCGTCGCCTCACCGTGGAAGATTTCCTTCTCGGCGCTGACGATGTCGCAACGGATAGTGCTCATGGTGCCTCACTCTGTGAGGCGGGGAATCGGGAATCGGGATTCGGGAATGGGAAGAGCGCCTGGCTACGCACGCTTCCTGGTTCCCGCACTCCGACTCGCCTACAACCCGCCTTTACGATTCCCGATTCCCGATTCCCGATTCCAGCCGCGTAGCGGCTGGGATCCATCAGGCCTTGGCGCTCATCTTGTTGGCCTTCTCGACGGCTTCTTCGATGCTGCCGACCATGTAGAACGCCTGCTCCGGCAGGTGGTCGTATTCGCCGTCGCAGATTGCCTTGAAACCGCGGATGGTGTCCTTCAACGACACGTACTTGCCCGGCGATCCGGTGAACACTTCGGCCACGTGGAAGGGCTGGCTGAAGAAGCGCTCGATCTTGCGTGCGCGCGACACCGACTGCTTGTCTTCTTCGCTCAGCTCGTCCATGCCCAGGATGGCGATGATGTCCTTCAGTTCCTTGTACTTCTGCAAGGTCTGCTGCACGCGCTGGGCGGTGTCGTAATGCTCGTGGCCGATCACCAGCGGGTCCATCTGGCGGCTGGTGGAGTCCAGCGGATCCACCGCCGGGTAGATACCCAGCGAGGCGATGTTACGGCTCAGCGTAACGGTCGAGTCCAAGTGGGCGAAGGTGGTCGCCGGCGACGGGTCGGTCAGGTCGTCCGCGGGCACGTACACGGCCTGGATCGAGGTGATCGAACCACTCTTGGTCGAGGTGATGCGCTCCTGCAGCACGCCCATCTCTTCGGCCAGGGTCGGCTGGTAGCCCACGGCCGACGGCATACGGCCGAGCAGCGCGGACACTTCGGTACCGGCCAGCGTGTAGCGGTAGATGTTGTCGACGAACAGCAGCACGTCCTTGCCCTTACCGCTGGCGTCCTTCTCGTCGCGGAAGTACTCGGCCATGGTCAGGCCGGTCAACGCCACGCGCAGACGGTTGCCCGGCGGCTCGTTCATCTGGCCGTACACCATCGCCACCTTGTCCAGGACGTTGGAGTCCTTCATCTCGTGGTAGAAGTCGTTGCCCTCGCGGGTACGCTCGCCCACGCCGGCGAACACGGACAAGCCGCTGTGCGCCTTGGCGATGTTGTTGATCAGTTCCATCATGTTGACGGTCTTGCCGACGCCGGCACCGCCGAACAGGCCGACCTTGCCGCCCTTGGCGAACGGGCACATCAGGTCGATGACCTTGATGCCGGTTTCCAGCAATTCGGTGCTGGACGACTGGTCTTCATACGACGGTGCGCCGCGATGGATTTCCCAATGGTCCGAGGCCTGCACGTCGCCAGCTTCGTCGATCGGGCGACCCAGCACGTCCATGATGCGGCCCAGCGTACCGGCGCCGACCGGCACCGAGATGGCGCGTTCGGTGTTGGTGGCGACCAGGTTGCGCTTCAGGCCGTCGGTGGAGCCGAGCGCAATCGTGCGCACGACGCCGTCGCCGAGCTGCTGCTGCACTTCCAGGGTGATTTCGGTGCCGTCGACCTTCAGCGCGTGATACACCTTCGGCACTTCATTGCGCGGGAATTCGACGTCGACGACCGCGCCGATGATCTGAACGATCTTGCCCTGACTCATTTGGATAACTCCACTAATGTCTGTTCGATTCTTGTGTCGGGAATAGGGAAACGGGAATCGGGAATGGGAAGATCAAGTGCTGCTGCCTCGACCATTCCCGCTTCTCCATTCCCTATTCCCGGCTATACGGCCGCTGCGCCGCTGACGATTTCCGAAATTTCCTGGGTGATCGCCGCCTGACGTGCCTTGTTGTAGACCAGTTGCAAGGTGCCGATCATCTTGTTGGCGTTGTCGCTGGCGGCCTTCATCGCCACCATGCGCGCGGCATGTTCGGAAGCCACGTTTTCCAGTACGGCCTGGTACACCAGCGACTCGATGTAACGCGTCATCACGTGCTCCAGCACGCTGGCGGCATCGGGTTCATACAGGTAATCCCAATCGTGATGCGCAACTTTGTGCTCGGCGGCCGGCAGCGGCAGCAGCTGATCGAAGCTGGCCTTCTGCGTCATGGTGTTCACGAAGCGGTTGTAGACCAGATACACGCGGTCCACCTTGCCTTCGATGAAGGCATCGATCATCACCTTGATCACGCCGATCAGCTGCTCCACCTGCGGGCTGTCGCCCAGGTGGGTCACGCTGCCGACCATGTTGACCTTGATGCGGCGGAAGAAGGCCGAGGCCTTCTGGCCGATGGTCACCACGTCGATTTCGGCACCGGTGTCCTGCCAGGGGCGCACTTCGCCCAGCATCTTGCGGAACAGGTTGTTGTTCAGACCGCCGGCCAGACCGCGGTCGGACGAGATCACGATATAACCGACCCGCTTGACCTGCTCGCGCTCGATCAGGAACGGATGCTGGAAATCAGTGCTGGCCTGCGCCAGATGCCCGATCACCTGCTTCATCGCCTGCGCATACGGACGCGAGGTCTTCATGCGCTCTTGCGCCTTGCGGATCTTGGAGGCCGAGACCATTTCGAGCGCGCGCGTCACCTTGCGGGTGTTCTGCACGCTCTTGATCTTGGTTTTGATTTCGCGTCCGCCTGCCATACTCGCTCGCTTCGCTCGCTTAGTGGGAATGGGGAATCGTGAATCGGGAATTGGCACAGCCAACCCCGCCTTGACGATTCCCTATTCTCTATTCCCGATTCCCGCAGCTGGATTTACCAGCTGCCCGTGGTCTTGAACTCTTCGATGCCCTTCTTGAAGCTGGCTTCGATGTCGTTGTCCCAACCGCCGGTGCTGTTGATCTTGGAGACCAGCTCGCCCTGGGTGTTGGCGAAGTGCGCGTGCAGGCCTTCTTCGAACGCCAGCAGCTTGTTGACCGGCACGTCATCGAGGTAACCCTCGTTGACGGCATAGATCGACAGCGCCTGGTTGGCGATGGACATCGGCGCGTACTGCTTCTGCTTCATCAGCTCGGTGACGCGCTGACCGCGCTCGAGCTGCTTGCGGGTGGCTTCGTCCAGGTCCGAGGCGAACTGCGCGAACGCCGCCAGCTCGCGGTACTGCGCCAGCGAGATACGGATGCCGCCGGACAGCTTCTTGATGATCTTGGTCTGCGCTGCACCACCGACGCGCGACACCGAGATACCGGCGTTCACGGCCGGACGGATACCGGCATTGAACAGGTCGGTTTCCAGGAAGATCTGGCCGTCGGTGATCGAGATCACGTTGGTCGGCACGAACGCGGACACGTCGCCGGCCTGCGTTTCGATGATCGGCAGCGCGGTCAGCGAACCGGTCTTGCCGGTCACCGCACCGTTGGTGAACTTCTCCACGTACTCCTCGGACACGCGCGCAGCGCGCTCCAGCAAACGGGAGTGCAGATAGAACACGTCGCCCGGGTAGGCTTCGCGGCCCGGCGGGCGCTTGAGCAGCAGCGAGATCTGGCGATAGGCCACGGCCTGCTTGGACAGATCGTCGTACACGATCAGCGCATCTTCGCCGCGGTCCATGAAGTACTCGCCCATGGTGCAGCCGGCATACGGGCTGATGTACTGCATCGCGGCCGATTCGGACGCGGTCGCAGCCACCACTACGGTGTGCGCCAGCGCGCCGTTTTCTTCCAGCTTGCGCACGATGTTGGCAACGGTCGAGGCCTTCTGGCCGATCGCCACGTACACGCACTTGATGCCGGTGCCCTTCTGGTTGATCACCGCGTCGATCGCCAGCGCGGTCTTGCCGGTCTGACGGTCGCCGATGACCAGCTCGCGCTGGCCACGGCCGATCGGAATCATCGCGTCGACCGACTTGTAACCGGTCTGCACCGGCTGGTCGACCGACTTGCGCCAGATCACGCCGGGCGCAACGCGCTCCACCGGCGCGGTCTGGGTGGCGCCCAGCGGGCCCTTGCCGTCGATCGGCTCGCCCAGTGCGTTGACCACGCGCCCCAACAGCTCCGGGCCCACCGGCACTTCCAGGATGCGGCCGGTGGTCTTGGCCACGTCGCCTTCGCGCAGGCTTTCGTAGTCGCCCAGCACCACGGCGCCGACCGAATCGCGCTCCAGGTTCAGTGCCAGCGCGAAGGTGTTGTTCGGCAGTTCGATCATTTCGCCCTGCATCACGTCGGCCAGGCCGAAGATGCGCACGATGCCGTCGGACACGCTGGTCACGGAGCCTTCGTTGCGCGACTCTGCGAACAGCTTGACCGCTTCGATGCGGGTCTTGATCAGGTCGCTGATTTCGGAGGGGTTGAGCGTGGTTGCCATCGTTCAGTCCTAGGTGCCGGCCGCGAGGGCCATGCGTTTATGTGAATTCAGTGGGCGAGCGAGCTTTGCAGACGCGCAAGCTTGCCCTTCAGCGAGCCGTCGATGACCACGTCGCCGGTGTCGATCACCGCGCCGCCGATCAGCGACGCATCGACTGCGGTGGTGATGTCCACGTCGCGGCCAAAGCGCTTCTTCAGCGCAGCAGCGATCGTGTCGAGTTCGGTCTGGCTCATTGCAGCGGCCGAGGTCACCGTCGCCTTGACGACATGTTCGGCCTCGGCACGCAGGTGTTCGTACAAGCCTGCAACTTCCGGCAGCAGCGACAGCCGCTGCGCATCGGCCAGCACGCCGAGGAAACGCAGATAGTCCTCGCCCGCCTGCGGTGGGGCCAGCAGCGTCACTGCCTGTTCCTGACCCAGGGCCGGGTTGAGCAGCAATGCGGCCACGCGCGGGTCGCCGGCCACCTGCGCCGAAAACGCCAGCGCATCGGACCAGGGCGCGAAGTTGCCGCCCTCACGCGCGATCGCAAACGCGGCACGGCCGTAGGGACGGGCAAGGGTGAGGGCCTGACTCATCGCTTAAATCTCCGCCGCCAGCTCGTCGAGCAGCGCCTTGTGGGCGTTGGCGTCGATCTCGCGCTTGAGCAGCTTTTCTGCACCGCTGACGGCCAGCACCGAGACCTGCTTGCGCAGCTCCTCGCGGGCACGCGTGGCGGATGCGTCGATTTCGGTCTGCGCCAGATCCTTCTGACGGTTGGCTTCGGCAATTGCCTCCAGCTTGGCCGCTTCGATGATCTGGTTGGCGCGCGCATGGGCCTGATCGATGATCTCGTTGGCCTTGGTGCGTGCGTCCTTCAGTGCTTCATTGACCTTTTCCTGCGCCTGCGCCAGATCCTTCTGACTACGGTCGGCCGCAGCCAGACCTTCAGCAATCTTTTGCTGACGCTCTTCGATCGCCTGCAGCAGCGGCGGCCAGATTTTGGTCGCGACGATCCAGATCAGACCGGCGAAGGCCAGCGCCTGGGCAAAGATGGTAAGGGTGATATCCATGGGTCGCTCAATCGCTGTTTAGGGGTGAAAGCGCCACCGCGCGGCGGCGCTTTCCGACCTTCATCCGTGAATGCGGCCCGGGCAGGGACGCACCACATGCTGCTACCGCTAGATCAACCAGCCAGCGCCTTAGAGACGGCTTCGGTGAACACAGCGGACAGCGGGTTGGCGAAAGCCAGCAGCAAGCCAACAGCGACCGAGATGATGAACGCCGCGTCGATCAGGCCGGCGGTGATGAACATACGAACCTGCAGCACCGGGATCAGCTCCGGCTGACGCGCAGCCGATTCCAGGAATTTCCCGGCCATGATGGCCAGACCAAGACCGGCGCCCAGCGCGGCCAGGCCGATCATGATGCCGACGGCGAGGACGGTGGAGCTCTGGATCTGGGCGAAATTGGTCAGGACGGCAAGGTACATGGTGATCTCCGAACGAAAGTTTCTAAGGGTGATGGATGAAGCGGAATGAAGCAGATGAAGGGTGACGCAAACTCAGTGACTGTCTTCGGCCAGGCTCAGATACACGATCGACAGCATCATGAAAATGAAGGCCTGCAGCGGAATCACCAGCAGGTGGAACAGCATCCAGCCCAGGCCGAATGCGCCGCCAGCGACCATGCCGGCGATGCCCGCACCGCCCAGCACCCAGATCAGCAGGAAGACGATCTCGCCGCCGAACATGTTGCCGAACAGTCGCATCGCCAACGAGATCGGCTTGCTCAGCCACTCGACTGTGTTCAAGAGCAGGTTGAACGGCAACATCCACTTGCCGAACGGCGCCGTCAGGAATTCCTTGGTCATGCCGCCTACGCCCTTGGAGCGCAGCGAGAACACGATCATCAGGAAGAACACGCTGATCGACATGCCCAAGGTGGCGTTGACGTCGGCGGTCGGCACCGGCTTCCAGGCGTGCACGCCGGCCCAGCCCAGCGGGATGGCGATGAAATCGGCCGGAATCATCTTGATGAGGTTCATCAACAGGATCCAGAAGAAGATGGTGATCGCGATCGGCGTCACCAGCTTGCTGCTGCCGTGGTAGGTGTCCTTGGCCTGGCGATCGACGAATTCCAGGCAGATTTCCACGAACGCCTGCCACTTGCCCGGCACGCCGGCCGTGGCATTGCGGGTCGCCGTCCAGAACGCCAGGACCATGACCAGACCCATCAACACCGCCATGATCAGGGTGTCGAGGTGGATGGTCCAAAACGTGCCGCCACCATCGCGAACCGGAACGATCAGGTTCTGCAAGTGATGCTGGATATAGGAGGTAGGTGTTGCTGCCTCGCCCGCCATGTGTCCGGAGCCCTTTAAGTTCGAATCAACGCCTGGCCAGAGCCAGAACCTGAAAAATCAGCCCGATGGCGATACCCGCCAACAAAGCCAGAGGAGGCAGCCGCCACAGGCCGAAGCCGAGCGCCAGCGCCACGAAAACCAACACCCACTTCAGCACCATCGCCAGAATCAGCCGCACCATGGCAATGCCCGCTGCCTGGATACCGCCACCTAGCGCGGTACGTGCCGCAACCCAACCGCCCAGCACTGTCGCAAATCCGGTCAATGCCAGACCTGCAGCGTAACGGGGACCGACCAACAGCAACCCCAGACTAGTTATAGCTACGGCAGCAAGCGGATATACCGCAGCGCGCAGCATCAACCGCCGACCCGCGTCAACGGAGTTCAGCACTACGGTTACCTTACGTGTGAATGAGTGGGAAGCGCAGTTGCGCCTCGTCGAGCCGCGAAAGTATAGCAATGGGACAAATTGCGAGACAACCGGCAGAGGTCATCGCTTGCTGCGATGCACCACATGGCGGCTGCCGCGGCGGGTGGGAACTTTGCCACAAACTGGCGGTCAGAACTTGCGAGGCCTGCACATCCTCGTCGAAAGGTACCGCCGCAGGCCGCGTCTAGGAGCCCTGGGAGACCGGGGCTCCTGCTTTGGTACGCATTTTGTCGCACCCTGCGACCTTCCCATCGACGGTCCAATCGAGTCCTTGGCTCGCACGGCCTGCAGATGGCCGTGGCAGCGACGCTGTACGCATCCGTGACTCGACCAACGCATTAGCGAAAGCGGACCGTTTTGTCCGATTGCTATGGCTGCCTTCACGCTGATTGGACAGCTTCTTCACTTTTGAAAGACGCGCACTTATCGACCATGCGCTGCACAGGCCGAGCCGCCTGACCATTCTAAGAATTCGGAGCTCCCATGAAACACCTCCTCGCACTGGCGATCCCGTGCGTGCTGGCCGTCGCCTACGTCGCGCCCGCACACGCCGAAGACACCGATGACCGCTTCCAGCTCCGCCTCGGCGCGATGAATGTCGACAACGACAACACCCTGCGCGGCAACACGCTGCTGGCTGGCAACAACGTCTCGGTCAACGAAGACTTCAAGCTGGGCGGCAAGGAATGGGAGCCGCGCGTGGATGGCGTGTTCCGCATCAGCACCCGTCAGCGTCTGATCTTCGACTACTTCAAGTACGACAAGGATCGCCGCGAGACGCTGAGCCAGGATCTGAGCGCCGGTGGCGTCACCGTGCCGTCCGGTAGCTTCATCAAGGGCGAGCTGAAGTACCAGGTCGCCACCCTGGTGTACGACTACTCGGTGATCGATTCTCCGGAATTCAGCCTGGGCCTGCAGATTGGCGCCGAGTACGCCAAGGTCGAAGCCAATGCCTACGCCGATCTGGGCACGCTGTTCAGTGGCGACGTCTTGGACGAAAGCGAAGACGGCGTTGCGCCGGTCGTCGGCATCCGCTTCACCGCACGTCCCAGCGAGCATTGGCTGTTCAATGTGCAGGGCCAGTACCTCAACACCAGCTGGGGCGACTTCGGCGACTACGACGGCGACCTGAGCCGCGCCAACGCGATTGCCGAATACCGCTTCACCAAGAACTTCGGCATCTTCGCCGGGTACGACTGGTTCAAGCTGGACGTGGACCGCGAGGGCAGCGACGGCCTGGTCGGCCTGAAGCAGGAGTTCAAGGGCCCGGTGGCGGGCGTGACGTTCGCGTTCTGATTCTTCGGGACCCGGAACCCGGGACCCGAAGACAGCTTCATGCAGAACCCCGCAGCGATGCGGGGTTCTGTCGTTTAACGGGTGCGCAACAAGTAACCGACGCGGCGGCAGCCACACGGCAACAGTGGACACACGCTCAGGGCGGCTTGGTCGCACCCGCTACCAACAGATGCCGGTGCGTGGTGCAGTAGCATTCGTCGTGCCAACCGTAGTGCGGATCGGTGCAGATCGCGTGCTGCACCGTCGCCGGCAGCGACGCCACGTCGCTGCGCAGGTCGCGCTTCAGCGACACGAACACCGAGCCCGGATGCGGCCAGTCGGTCCGCCGCGGCGGCTCGGCGACACGGTTGCCGCTGGCCAGTTCGCGCTGCAGCAGCGCCTGCAGTTCGGGACACAGATTGCCCTGCCCCACGGCGACCTCCACGCATCGAGTCACCACCGCGGCGACCCGCGCCACGCGTGGCGGCACGGTCGTGCGGAGCGACGTCACTTCTTCTTGGGGATGTACAGATCGGTGATGGTGCCGTCGTAGACCTCGGCGGCCATGCCGACCGACTCGCTCAGGGTCGGATGCGCGTGGATGGTGTGGCCGATGTCTTCGGCCTCGGCCCCCATCTCGATCGCCAGGCCGATTTCGGCCAGCAGGTCGCCGGCATGCACGCCGACGATGGCGCCGCCGATCACGCGATGGGTCTGTTCATCGAAGATCAGCTTGGTGAAGCCCTCGGTGCGGCCGATGCCGATCGCGCGGCCGCTGGCGGCCCACGGGAACTTGGCCACGCCCACCTTCAGGCCCTTGGCCTTGGCTTCGGTTTCGGTGACGCCGACCCAGGCGATTTCCGGGTTGGTGTAAGCCACCGACGGGATCACCCGCGCCACCCATTCCTTTTTCTCGCCGGCAGCCACTTCGGCGGCCAGCTTGCCTTCGTGGGTGGCCTTGTGCGCCAGCATCGGGTTACCGACGATGTCGCCAATGGCGAAGATGTGCGGCACGTTGGTGCGCATCTGCCGATCGACCGGAATGAAGCCGCGCTCGGTGATGGTGACGCCGGCCTTTTCCGCACCGATCTTCTTGCCGTTCGGGCTACGGCCCACGGCGACCAGCACGCGGTCGTACGCGGTGGCCTGCAGACCGGGCTTTTCGCCTTCCACAGCCGCCTCGAAGGACACCGTGATGCCGCTCTTGTCGGCCTTGACGTCGGTGGCCTTGGTCTTGAGATGGACCTCGACGCCCTGCTTTTTCAGGCGGTCGGCCAGCGGCTTGACCAGGTCCTTGTCGGCGCCCGGCATCAGCTGGTCCATGAACTCGACCACGGTCACCTTGCTGCCGAGCGCGCTGTACACCGTGGCCATTTCCAGGCCGATGATGCCGCCGCCGACCACCAGGAGGGTCTTGGGAATGTCGTGCAGCTCCAGCGCGTCGGTGGAGTCCATCACGCGCTTGTCGTCCCACGGGAAGTTGGGCAGCTTCACCGCTTGCGAGCCGGCGGCGATGATGCAGTGCTCGAAGCGCAGCAGCTGGGTCTTGCCGTCGTCGCCGACGATTTCCAGCTCGTTGGGCGAGACGAAGCTGGCCACGCCGGTCACGGTGCGCACCTTGCGCTGCTTGGCCATGCTGGCCAGGCCGCCGGTGAGCTTGCCGACCACTTTTTCCTTGTACTCGCGCAGCTTGTCCAGGGTGATCTTGGGCTGACCGAAGTCCACGCCGAAGTCGCCGGCATGGGCCACTTCATCGATCACCGCGGCGGCATGCAGCAGCGCCTTGGACGGGATGCAGCCGACGTTGAGGCAGACACCGCCCAGGCTGGCGTAGCGCTCGATCAGCACCGTGTCCAGGCCCAGGTCGGCCGCGCGGAACGCAGCGGTGTAGCCGCCGGGGCCGGCGCCGAGCACCACCATCTTGCATTCGATGTCGGCCGGCTTGCCGCTGGCCAGCGCCGGTTTGGGCGCGGCCGGCTCTGCCGGGGCGCGGTGCGACGGCGTCACCGGCGGCTTGCTGCCCGGTGCGGCGGCAGGCGCTGCAGCGGCCGGGGCGGCCTTGGGTTCGGCCTTGGCCGGCGCGGCGGCCTCGCCTTCGGTTTCGAGCAGCAGCACGAGCGCGCCTTCGGACAGGGTGTCGCCGACCTTGACCTTGAGTTCCTTGACCACCCCGGCGGCCGAGGACGGCACTTCCAGCGTGGCCTTGTCCGATTCCAGCGTTACCAGTCCCTGGTCCTTGGCCACGCTGTCGCCAACGGCGACCAGCACTTCGATGACGGGGACATCGCTGTAATCGCCGATGTCGGGAACCTTGATTTCAATGACCGCCATTTGCTTCTCCTGTAGCTCAACCGGCCGTGCCGGCAAGCGTCTGCTGGAGTTCATCCAGCGACGATTCGATTTGGGTCCAGCGCTTGTCGCGCTTCTTTTCCTTGCCTTCGCTGGCTTCGATCAGCAGCGCGGCCTGTTTCAGCAGCAACTCGCCGGCGCCGCAGCTGGGGCGAGCGCCGCTGTAGCGCACGCCATCGACCTGGAAGGAGAGCACTTCGCCCTCGCTCACCGGGGCGGTGCGTCCGTTCGGTGCGAGCTGGGTCAGCGTGTTGGTCCAGTTGCTGACCAAGCGCTTGGCCAGGGCCGCCGGAATCGGGATCTCGACCGTTTCCGGGGTCTGCTGGGTGCGGAACTGCACGCTGCCGCGGTCAGTCTGGCTGACCCAGCTGTAGACGCGCTCGTCGGCGCGGCTATGCCGCAGGGTCCAGTCGGCGCCCTCCTTGCCCGGCACCAACGACACCGCGCTCTCCACGCCACGTGTGGGCAGGGTCAGCAACGACAAGGCGGGCTTGGTGCCGCCATCCAGCAGCGTGGTGACGGCCGTGCCGTAGTTGCCCACGGCCGGCGGCCAGCCGCGGCCGAGCGTGCTCTCGCATTCGCGTGCGGCCGCGGTTGTCCACGGCAGCACGCCGAGCGCGGCGATGGTCAGCAGCGCGGCCCTCACAGCAGGACGCGACGCATGTCGGCCAGCACCTGGCTGAGATAGGTGGTGAAACGGGCTGCCAGGGCGCCGTCGATGACCCGGTGGTCGTAGCTCAGCGACAACGGCAGCATCAGCTTCGGCGCGAAATCCTTGCCGTTCCAGACCGGCTGCATCGCCGACTTGGACACGCCCAGGATCGCCACTTCCGGCGCATTGATGATCGGCGTGAACGCAGTGCCGCCGATGCCGCCGAGCGAGCTGATCGAGAAGCAGCCGCCGCTCATGTCGGCCGGGCCTAGCTTGCCGTCGCGCGCCTTCTTGGCCAGCTCGCCGCTTTCCTGCGCGATCTGCAACACGCCCTTCTTGTCGACATCGCGGATCACCGGCACGACCAGGCCATTCGGCGTATCGGCCGCAAACCCGATATGGAAGTACTTCTTCAGGGTAAGGTTTTCGCCGGCCGCATCCAGCGAGGCGTTGAACTCGGGGAACTTCTTCAGCGCCGCGGCACTGGCCTTGACCAGGAAGGCGAGCATGGTGAGCTTGATGCCGGCCTTCTCGTTCTCTTTGTTGAGCGCCACGCGCAGGGCTTCCAGGTCGGTGATGTCGGCCGACTCGAACTGGGTGACGTGCGGAATCATTGCCCAGTTGCGCGCCAGGTTGGCACCGGAAATCTTCTTGATGCGCGACAGCGGCTGGGTCTCGGTCTCGCCGAACTTGCTGAAGTCCACCTTCGGCCACGCCAGCAGGTTCAGGCCATTGCCGCCACCGGCCGGCGCGGCACCGGCTGCGGCAGGTGCGCCGCCGCTGAGTGCGGCCTTGACGAAGCGCTGCACGTCTTCACGGGTGATGCGGCCGCCCTTTTCGCTGCCCTTGAGCTGATTCAGGTCCACGCCCAGTTCGCGTGCGAACACGCGCACCACCGGGCTGGCGTACGGCACCTTGGACGGCAGCACGCTGTCGGCATCGAAGGTCACCGGCGGGCTGCTCGGGTTGCCTGCGGACGGCTGGCCGCCCTGCGCTGCCGGCGTGCCGGTGCCGGAACGCGCGCCCTGCACCTGCGCGATTTCGCGCTGGGCCAGCTTGTCCGGCTCGGCCGGGACGGCAACCGGCTCGACCTTGCCCGCGGTTTCGGCGGTGTCGGTGGTGGGCTTGGCCGGCGACTGCGCCGCACCGGCGCCGCCGTCGGCGGCTGCAATGATCGCCACCACATTGCCCTGCGAGAGCGTGTCGCCGACCTTGACCTTGAGTTCCTTGACCACGCCGGCGGCCGAGGACGGGACTTCCATCGTGGCCTTGTCCGATTCCAGCGTGACCAGGCTCTGGTCCTTGGCGACGGTATCGCCCACGGCCACCAGCACTTCGATCACCGGGATGTCGGTGTAATCGCCGATATCGGGCACACGCGCTTCGATCAGGCCGCCGCCGTCCGAAGAGGCCGCAGGCGCAGCAGATTCGGCCCTGGCAGTCGGTGCCGGGGCGGCGGCGGGCGCAGCCTTGGCCGGTGCGGCGGGCGCAGCGGCAGCGGCGGGCTTGGCGGCATCGGCGCTGGCGTCGGCCACTTCGATCAATGCCACCAGCGCGCCCTGCGAGAGCGAATCGCCGACCTTGACCTTGATCTCCTTGACCACGCCAGCCACCGACGAAGGCACTTCCATGGTGGCCTTGTCCGATTCCAGCGTGACCAGGCTCTGGTCCTTGCTGACCGTATCGCCGACGGACACCAGCACCTCGATTACCGGGACGTCGCTGTAGTCACCGATATCGGGGACAAGTGCTTCCTTGATTTCGGCCATACGGGGAACTCCGGCAACAGAATGGGGAAACCCCTATTGTGGCCGGCTGCGGGCCGCAGCGCCAACCATTGCCGTGCAAAAAGTCGCGCGCCAGGCAGGATGCAGCGTCCGCATGCATGCGCACGCCGCTCATTTCGTCGCGCGCCGATCGACCCGCAACAGTTGCAGTGGCTCGCCCGACGGCAAACGATACGCCAGCGCATTGTCCAACCCATCGAGCGCTTCCAGGCGCTGGCACAACTGCTGCGCGCGCGGCCGCAATGCACGCGCCTGCGGCTCGACCAGGCGCTCGACGCGGGCCTCCATGCCATCGAGCGAACGCAGCTGCACGTCATTTCCGGTGATTGCGGACTGCACCGCACCGGCCACCACATCGCCGATCAGCTGCGGCAGCAGCTCGGCGACCAGCGCGCCGATGTCGTCGTCGATATCGATCGGGGTCAGCTGGCTTTTGCTGAAACTCTGCTTCAAGCGCACATCGATCTTCTCGCGCACGTTTGCCAGCTGCAGGCGCGTGGCGTCCGGGCTGCGACTGAAGCCGGCGGCCACCTCGCCCAATGCGGTGATTGCGATATCGGCCGCTTCGCGCCCGACTGCCTGCGCCAGTGGCACCGCATCGCGGGTCTGGCGCTCGAACTGGATCAGGCGGGCGCGATCGTCTGCGCTCAATGCCACCCAGCGGTCGTCGATGAATAGCGCATCACCAGCCGCTGCGGCGTGCCTGATCCGCGGATCAGGATCAGGCTGCGTGCGTTGAGCGTGAGGTCGTAATCGCTGTCGACCTCGCAGTGCAGGTCCTGGTCCTTGGCAGCGGCCACCCCTGCGCCGCTCAACAGCCCGAACAGCACAGCTGCTGCCATCGTGATCGCGTGTTTGATTGCCATCTGGCCACTCCGTTGTGGGCTGGCGGCAGCATGCCCGCACCTCTGGCACGCAGGCCTGTGCCGGAGGCTGGCATGACTTCTGGCCACTGGCCGCCACGCGCGCAGCGCAGGTGTCGACAGCAGGCGGGCGGCGTGCATCAACCATCAGTGCGCGGCACCGCGACGACGGCGTGGTTCGCTGCGACGCGCGCATTCCACACCGACCTCGCGTCGTGCCACCTCGGCTAGCGCACCGCGTCGCACAGGGGTTGCCAGGCTGCCGCCAGCCGCGGCAGCGACCAGGCGGCATTGGCCGGGCTGGTGGATGGCAACGCGACGACTGGCAGCGCGCAACGCTGCGCCGATAGCAGCGGCTGGACGTGCCGGCGCCAGGCCTGTGCTGCCGCAGTGCCATTGCAGGCCACCATGCGCAGCTGCGGCAGCGTAGCCAGCAACGCGGGCAGCGGATTGACCACGATGCTCGCCGCCGCAATGGACGTATCCAGACTGCCACGCCGCTCGCATTGGCCGATGACATCCCACAGGCCCACGCGATGGTCGAGCAATGCATGCAAGCGCAGTGCATAGCTTGCGGCTGTATCAATGCCCAACAGGGCATGCATCAGCGGCCAGAAACGATTGCGTGGATGCGCGTAGTAACGCGCGGCTTCCAGTGATGCGACACCGGGCATCGAACCAAGCAGCAACACCCTGCAATCGCTGCGAATGTGCGCTGGCAAGCCTCGGCTGAGGTGTTTTTCCGTCACGGCAATCGCATCTGCGTGAATGTCTTTTTCAGACTGCATGACGTAACGGCGGCCTTCTTGGGGTACTTCCTGAACAAACGAAATTTTAGCGGGCCACAGGTGGGCGTGGATTCAGATTTTTAGGAATAGTTTTGGCGCGGCCCACTCCACGGGCCTAACAACAAGACGAGGAGACCCTCATGCGTTCCATTTCCATCCTGAGCCTGGCTGCTGTATCTGCACTTGCGATTGCACCGTCCGCGTTCGCGCAGGACACCACCTATACCGGCGACACCTCCTCGACTTCTTCCAGCACGCTGTCCACCAGCGGCGATACCGCCTCCGGCAAGCACTGGGCCGTGGTCGGTGGCGTGGCACTGCTGAACCCCAAGAACAACCCGGCTCCGGGCCTTGACGTCGATGGCGGCCCGGCACCGACGCTGAGCGCCAGCTACTACATCAACGACAACTGGGCCGTCGAACTGTGGGGCGCAGCGGACAAGTTCAACCACCGTGTCAACGCCGATGGCGTGGGCAAGGTCGGTACCGTCGAGCAGCAGCCGATCGCCATCAGCGGTCAGTACCACTTCGGCGAAACCGACAACGTGTTCCGTCCGTTCGTGGGCGTGGGCTACTACGAGTCGAACTTCAGCAACGAGAAGATCGACGCAGCGTCGACCACCGGCGATCACGTGGGCCTGAGCACCGCCAAGGGCGTCATCGGCACCGTTGGTGTGGACATGAACATCAACTCCACCTGGTTCGCGCGTGCCGACGCCCGCTACATGCGTTCGCGTCCGGAACTGCGCGTGGGTGGCCAGGGCACCGGCAGCGAGCTGGAACTGGATCCGTGGACCGTTGGCTTCGGCATCGGTGCGCGCTTCTAAGCACGCCGCTGCCCGCCAGGGCTTTGGTTGAACAAAAACGGGCCGAAAGGCCCGTTTTTTGTGCGTGGTGCAAGCTGCGTAAATTGCGGGCCATTACGACCGAGCTCTGAGGTGCTGTGCCGGCCCTCCACGTGCGCATGCGCATAGTGACGTGCCTAGGTGTACCGGCTCTGCTTCAGCGCGTCTCATGCATCTGTGACTCCATGCACCTGCATGCGTCGACGCGGCTGTTCGCATGCGTCGAACACCATCACCTGATGCACCCTCAAACGCACTCACCGCCAATAAACGCTGCCGCGCAGACGTGCGCTGCGCCAGCGCCACCACAGCAAGGTGACATAGGCGAGCGCGTAACCGAGCAAGACGCCGGCAGCGCCGAGCAGGCTGGCATGACTGAGCCACCCCTCGGTTGGCCAGGCGACGCCCTGCCAGGCGCTACGCCAGCCCTGCACCATCCCGGCGATCACCCGCACCACGACCAACGCGGTCAAGGCCAACACCAGCCACAGGTTGGGCCGGTAAAACAGCCCTTGCGTGGTGCGTTCGAAGCGGGTCAGGCGCAGCGCCAACGCCCCGAGCGCCAACCCGCAGACCCAGCCGAACGCGGCGTGGCTGATCGCGCCGGGCCAGAACGCCGCCGCGATCACGCTGAAGATCGCAAACAGCACGCTGGAGATACCCGCCGACACCAGGTTGATCATCAGTAGCCAGCCACGCGCCTGACGACGTGCAGTCCCCATGCGAAACCGCTGCAGCAGCGACAACGGGAACACCACCACGAACACCGCCAGGGCAATGATGACGGCCAGCGGGATGGCGAGCAGCAAAGGCATTGAGTGAGTGCCGGAGAAAGATGGCCGATGACGCTACTACGCGGACGTGCAGCGGCGCGTGTTCGGCCAATCGATTCCCATCTGCGGCGCAGCGAACGCGCTCGGCTGGGGCGGGGGAAGCGGTGGCTTGAAAACCGCTGGCAAGGATCGGGCGCATCCTGCCGAAAATCTTCGACGACCACACAGACCTCATTGGCAGGTTGACGCAGAGCTGCGATCTGCGCGCCGTTTAGCAAGGACGGAACCCCGCCTGGCGAGCTGAAACTGGATCGGTGGGACTGTTGACCTCGGTACCGGCGCGCGCCTCCAAACGATCAAAATCCGATGTTCGAAAATAAGGTCCTGCGGATCCGTTTTCTTCGATGTAGAACACTTCGTTTTCCAGACCCATCGGTTCGGCAGCGGGCGCGTCTTCATGCAGGGACGATGCGAGAATCGATACGTGTATCGCCGACGGTCCTGATTCCATGAAGCCGGCTTCCATCAGACCCGACACATCCACCAGCACCACCTACACTGCGGAGCCGCCGCCGTCGGCCGATCCAGCCGACGGGAGTGCGGCATGGCCAGCGCCCCATCCCGATTGCCAGGGGTTGTCACGCCAAAGACCCAGAAAGCGTGTTGCCGACACCGCGGGCGATTGCGATGGCGCACGGGCCGCCAGCCATGCGCGCCCATGCCGCAGCGACGCGTTCGCGATCCCGGACGGCTTTACCAGGGAGCAGATCCAGCCATTTCGCGATCTGGAACGACAATACGCCACGCTGTTCCAAACATCCCATGTCTGCGCAGTCCAATCTGCACGCGACATCCAAGCCAGCCGGACAATGGATGTGGAGATGGACGAATGTGCCGTCATCAATCTCGCGCACGATGGATTTGATTCGATCGGCACGCACGGCTTGTCTTCATGCGTCTGCATTTGTGCGAAAGGAAAGAATCCTCGCGGCCACGACATCCTGGGCCTGCTGCATTATTCCGGAATACAGGATGCACAGGATGCGCTTTCCGAAATCCGGGACGATATGCGGGAAGAAGGCGTGCAAGAACCCGAAATATTCCTGGTAGGCGGCATGATCTCCAACCAAGACGAGCTGGGCAGCTTCGAAATCGAGAGAGATCTGCTGGCGCTGCAGCGCCCCTTCAATATCGTAGGCGCCAAACTTCATCCCAGCATGAGCGATCGCAATGGTGAGGAAAATGCCATCAACCTGGTCATGACGGCCAATGGCATCTACTACTACAAGTCGTGGTAAAGACGCCTCGATGCGAAGGCGCCGCCTGCGCTCAAAACGCCGGCAGCACCGCGCCCTTGTACTTCTGCTCGATAAAGGCTTTCACTTCTGGGCTGGTCAGCGCTTTGGCCAGTTTCTGCACGCGCGCATCGTCCTTGTTGTCGGCGCGCGCCACCAGGAAGTTGACGTACGGCGAATCCTTGCTTTCGATCGCCAGCGCATCGCGGGTGGGGTTGAGCCCGGCGTCGAGCGCGTAGTTGGTGTTGATCAGCGCCAGATCGACCTGGTCCAGTACGCGCGGCAGCATGGCCGAATCGAGTTCGCGGAATTTGAGGTGCTTGGGGTTCTCGACGATGTCGCGCTGGCTGGACAGCGCGTTGCTCGGGTCCTTGAGTTTGATCACCCCGGCCTTGTCGAGCAGGATCAACGCGCGGCTGTTGTTGCTCGGGTCGTTGGGGATCACCACGTCGGCACCGGTGGGCAGTTCGGCCAGCGCCTTGAAGCGGCGCGAATAGGCACCGAACGGCTCGATATGCACGCCGACGACGGTGACCAGCTGGCTCTTGCGGTCGCGGTTGTACGCATCCAGATAGGGCTCGGTCTGGAAGTAGTTGACGTCGATCTGCTTCTGCACGACCTGGTCGTTGGGCTGCACGTAGTCGTTGAACACCCGCACATCGAGCTTGACGCCCTGCTTGGCCAGCAGCGGTTCGACCACTTCCAGGATTTCGGCATGCGGTACCGCCGTGGCGGCCACGGTCAGGGTGTCGCCGCCGCTGCCACTGCCGCCACTGCCGCCGCCACAGGAGGCCAACGCCAGTGTGGCGGCTGCCAGGAAGGAACGAAACGCGAATGTGCTCATGGAGGAATCCGTGGGAGGAGGAATGCGGACCTGCCGCAGGCGATCAACCTACCAGACGCGGCGTGTGGCAGCGATGCACCGCGCGGTGCGGACGGGGCGATGCAGCGGTTGGGTCACACGTGCGCCCCAACGGCCGCGCACCGGCTCAGCGCCGGCTGTAATGCGCCACCAGGCGGTCGCCCAGCATCTGCAGCACCTGCACCAGCACCAGCAAGGCGATGACCGTGATCAGTGCCACGTCCGAGTGCGAGCGCAGGTAGCCCTCGCGGTAGGCCACATCGCCCAGGCCGCCGGAACCGATCGCACCGCCCATCGCGGTGAAGCCGATCAGCGCGATCGTGGTCACGGTGGCGCCGGCGATCAGGCCGGGGCGCGCTTCGGGCAACAGCACCCGCAGCACCAGCTGTCGGGTGGTGGCGCCCATTGCCTGGCTGGCCTCGATGATGCCGCGGTCGACCTCGCGCAGCGCGGTTTCCACCAGGCGTGCGTAGAACGGCGCGGCGCCAACCACCAGCGGCAGGATGGCGCCGCGCACGCCGAGCGAGGTGCCCATCAGCATCAGCGTGAGCGGGATCATCGCGATCATCAAAATGATGAAGGGCACCGAGCGCAACAGGTTGATCAGCGCCGCGAGCGCGCCGTACAGCACCGGGCGGCGGCGCAACTGCGGCGCCCCGCACAGGAACAGCGCAACGCCCAGCGGCAGGCCGATCAGCAATGTCAATGGCAACGCGCCGGCCAGCATCAGCAAGGTGTCGAGGGTGGCCTGGCCGATATCGCCCCACTTGGCGGCATCGAGATTGCGGAAGAAACCGCCGGCGGCGGCAACGATCGGGGTCATACGCGCAGTTCCTCCACCTGCACGCCGGCGGCGACGAAACCGGCGCGTGCTGCGTTGTGGTCGCCGCCGGTCAGGGCGACGATGAGCTGGCCGTAGGGCGTGTCCTTGATGCGATCCACCCGCCCGGACAGGATGTTGTAGTCGACCCCGGTTTCGCGGGCGATGCTGCCCAAGACAGGTTCGTAGGTGCCGTTACCCAGAAAGGTCAGCCGCACGATGCGCCCGCCGACTGCGGCGAAATCGCGATGCAGCTCGGCTTCGTCCACATGCTCGGCTTCGGACACGAAGCGCCGGGTGGTGGCGTGTTTGGGATGCAGGAACACCTCGGTGACCGGACCGGTTTCCACCAGTTTGCCGGCGTCCAGCACCGCGACGCGGTCGCAGACACGGCGGATCACATCCATCTCATGGGTGATCAGCACGATGGTCAGGCCCAGCTCGCGGTTGATCTGCGCCAGCAGCTGCAGCACCGAGGCGGTGGTCTGCGGGTCCAGCGCGCTGGTGGCCTCGTCGCACAGCAGGATCTGCGGCCGGGTGGCCAGCGCGCGCGCGATGCCGACGCGCTGCTTCTGCCCGCCCGAGAGTTGCGCCGGATACTTGTTGGCGTGCTCCTGCAGCCCGACCCGGGCCAGCAGTTCGGCCACGCGCGCATCGATCTCGGCGCGCGGTGTGCCGGCCAGTTCCAGCGGGAAGGCGACATTGCCGGCCACGGTGCGCGAGGACAGCAGGTTGAAGTGCTGGAAAATCATGCCGATGCGGCGACGCAAGGCGCGCAGGCCCTGGCGGTCCAGCGCGGTCACGTCCTCCTCGCCGATCAGCAGACGGCCGCCGCTAGGCGCTTCCAGCCGGTTGATCAGCCGGATCAGCGTGGATTTGCCGGCGCCGGAATGGCCGATGATGCCGAATACTTCGCCGGGGCCGATCCGCAGATCGAGCGGATGCAGCGCCACGATCTGGCGACCGTCGACGGAATAGGACTTGTGCAGGCGCTGAAACTGGATCACCGCGCGTGGCCGATTGGGGGGGGCGTGAAGCCTACCAGTCAATGTTTGGGGCCGTCATTCCATTCGGTTCTAACGACTGGGATTCGGGAGTCGGGATTGGGGGTTGGCAAGGCGGATGCCCTCGCCTTTGCGAATCCCGAGCCTCCAATCCCTACCGCTGGCAAGGCCTAGATCTGGGACTCGTCAGAGCAGGCGCGCCCTGCTTTGACGAATCCCGAATCCCGAATCCCCAATCACGGCCTATCCAGCGGCGGCGGACGGTCAGCCTGCCGTATCCGCTCCCGGCGCAACAAATACAGGCCGCTGGCGACGATGATGCCCGCGCCGGTCCAGGTCCAGCTGTCGGGTAGGGTCTGCCACAGCAGCCAGTCCCAGCCGATCACCCAGACCAGACCGGTGTATTCCAGCGGGGCGATCATCGAGGCCTCGCCGCGCATGAAGGCCTGGGTCAGCGCAACCTGGCCCAGCGCACCGGCCAGGCCCATGCCGGCGATCAGCCCGGCGTGCCCGGCCTGTAGCGGCACCCAGCCGGGGATGGCCAGCAACCCGGCGCCGATGGCCATGAACAGCAAGAACCACACCACCATTGCCTGCGGGGTGTCGGTGCGGGTCAGCAGGCTCACGGTGACCGCCGCGACGGCATAGGCAGTGGCGGCCAGCAACACCATCAGCCCGGGCAGCGAGATCAGCCCGTCCACGCCCGGGCGCAGCACCACGATCACCCCGACCAGGCCAATGCCAATGGCGGTCCAGCGGCGCGGGCCGACATGCTCGCCCAGCAGCGGCACCGACAGCGCGGCCACCAGCAGCGGCGCCACGAAATACAGCGTGTAGGCGGTGGACAAGGGCATACGTTTGATGCCAAAGACGAAGCAGCCGATCATCAGCATGCCCAGCACCCCGCGCAGCAGATGCAGTCCCCAGCGCACCGGCACGATTGCCCGCGGCCCGGCGGTGGCGAACACCCACACCAGCACGAACGGCAACGAGGCGCCGCCGCGCAACAAGGTGACCTGCAGCGGCGGGTAATGCGCCGAGAGCAGCTTCATTCCCGCATCCATCAGCGAGAAACAGGCCACGGCGGCCACCATCCAGGCGATGGCGGGAAGCGGGGAGCGGGTGGTGGGCATGCGCGCATTATCGCCGCGGCACTGGCACGCCCGCCAATGCCGGCATGACGGCCGGCGCGGCACGATGGCCTAGAATGGCGGCTGTTTTTCAATTGCAGGAGCTTTGCATGCCTTCCTTCGACGTTGTGTCCGAAGTAGACAAGCACGAACTGACCAATGCGGTGGATCAGGCCAACCGCGAGCTGGACACACGTTTCGACTTCAAAGGCGTCGAGGCCAGGTTCGAGCTGGAAGACGGCAAGGTGATCAACCAGTCCGCGCCCAGCGATTTCCAGATCAAGCAGATGACCGACATCCTGCGCGCTCGGCTGCTGGCGCGCGGCATCGACATCCGCTGCCTGGAATTTGGCGATGTGGAAACCAATCTGGCCGGCGCGCGGCAGAAAGTGACCGTCAAGCAAGGCATCGAGCAGAAGCAGGCCAAGCAGCTGGTGGCCAAGTTGAAGGAAGCCAAGCTCAAGGTCGAGGCGCAGATCAATGGCGACAAGCTGCGCGTTACCGGAAAGAAGCGCGACGATCTGCAGGACGCGATCGCGCTGCTGAAAAAGGCCGACTTCGAACTGCCGTTGCAGTTCGACAACTTCCGCGATTGAGTGCGTCTGGGTGATCGTAACGATCGGGACGGCACTGCCGGTGCGTGCAGTGCAGCCGGGTGAGCCGGATTGGCGTCTGCGGCCTGCGCGCCGCACACCGGGCGGTTGCGCCCGTCACCTGGCCGCACTGGCCTAGCCTGCGAGCATGCGCGACCTGTTCGCCAGCCTGTTGCAACGCCTGCGCATGCACGGGCCGGCGAACGCAGCGGGCGAACACGCCAGGCACGCCGCCGCCCATGCGCAACCACGCATCGAGGCCGGCTCGACGCTGCACACCATGGCCGGCCTGGATCCGGTAGCGGCAGCGGCGTTTGCCGATGCCTTCCTGGTGGAGATCGAACATGCCATCGCCACCTGTACGCTCGACGATGCCGGCATGCCACAGGCGCAGGCGCTGCAGCAGATCCACTCGTTGAAAAACACCATTTCGCTGACCGGCTCGCAGCAGTTGCTCAAGGCCTGCGACCAGTTGCGCGACGCCGCAAGCCACGGCGCACTGGGCGAAACGCTGGCGCAGCGCTTCACTGCGGTGGCAAACGCGGCTGGCCTGCTGGTCAAGCAGTACCGGCGTACCCTCCCCTCAGACGACGCGGACCCTCATGCGTAGCACTCCCAATCGCGCAGCGCCCGGCCTGATCCTGGCCGCCAGGCAATTGCATAACGACAGACTGGTGCGGCTGTTCGAGTCGTTCCTGGAATATCGCGCCTGCGTCGGCCGTGTGATCGTGCAGACCATCGTCACTGCGTGGTGCCTGGGCTGGCTGTACGGGCCGCAACCGGTGCTGGTGGCCGACGCGCACCATGTCTTTCCCACTGCGCTGAGCCTGTGGGCGCTGTCGGTGGTGTGGATGCTGCTGGTGCGCCGCCGTGTCATTGCGCCCAGCGAATGGCTCGATGCGATGGGGTTTGCGATGAACTTGTTGTTCATCGGCATCCAGACCTACCTGGCCTTCATCCTGCTGATGTCGTTGAACGCATTTTTGCCGTTCATCACCATCGCTGCGGTGGCGCGTTACGGGCAACGCGCGATATTTCCGGTGTTGCTCAGCACCTTCGTGCTGATGCTGTTGACCGCACCGTCAGGCTACTGGCTGTCGCGTCCGGCATATTTCGTCTATGCCGTGGCGCTGATCATCGTGCTGCCGTTGCTGGTGGCGCGGATCGTGCTTGCGATGCAGGAAGTGGCACTGCAGGCGCTGGCCTCGCGCGATGCGCAAAGCCGTTTCATCAGCACCATGAGCCACGAATTGCGCACCCCGCTGAATGCGGTGATCAACTGCGCCCAGTTGATCGAGACCGAACAAATGCCGGCGCAGCAACGCGAGTTGCTGCAATCGGTGACCGCCAATGCGACCGCACTGCGCCATCGTGTCAACGAGGTGCTGGACGTGGCCAGCATCGATGGCGGGCGCCTGCAGCTGCATCGCAAGCCCTTGAACCTGCTGGACGTGGTCACCACGGTGAAAGCGGTCTGCGCCACCGCGGCGTCCAGCAAGGGCGTCACGCTCGATGTGCGTGTCGATAGCCCGCGAGCACCGCATGTGATGGGCGACGAAGGCCGCATCGAACAGGTGATCAGCAACCTGGTGATCAACGCGATCAAGTTCACCCCGGCCGGCGGCACGGTGGATCTGCTGATCGACGCGACCCAGGTGCAGGAGCGCTGGAGCATCGCAGTGACCGTCACCGACACCGGTATCGGCGTACCGGACGATCAGAAGGCCTACATCTTCACCCCGTTCACTCAGCTCAGTACCGGCTTCAGTCGCGTCGAGGGCGGCGTGGGCCTGGGCCTGTACATCGCGCTGTCCGTCTCCGATGCGATGGGCGGCAGCCTCACCGTGAGCGACAACCCCGCCGGTGGCAGCATCTTTCGCTGGATCTTCGAACTGCCCGGCGCCGCGGCCGGTAGCAATACGCTCGCACTGCGCGATGCGCTGGCCCAGCACGCACAAAACGTACCCTCCCTGCATTGCCTGGTCTTTGAAGACATGGATACCAATCGTCTGGTGATCGGCAATCTGCTGACCCGCGCCGGGCATCGGGTGAGCTTCCAGGTCGATGGCACCGATGCGGTGCAGCGCATCCGCGAGGCAGCGCCGGACCTGGTGTTCCTGGACCTGCACATGCCCGGTACGTCCGGCTGGGATGCGCTGCGCGAAGCGCGCGATGCGATGTCGGCGCTGCCGCCGATCATCGTGCTGACCGCCGACACGCGGACCGATTCGATGCGCGACGCCAGTGCGGCGGGCGTGGCCGGCTATCTGCCCAAGCCGATCAATGCGCACGAGTTGCTGGCATTGCTCGCCCAGCACGCCAGCCATGCACGCCCCTGAGCTCAAGCCGGGCAACGCCGCACGCGTCTACTGGCACCATGCCGCACACGCCAGCATGCCGCTGGTGGTGCTGTACCTGCACGGCTTCAGCGCCAGCCCGGGCGAAGCAGGCACGCTACCCGAACAGATGGCCGATGCGCTGACCGCCAACGGCTACGTGCATCGCTGGCCCGGGCACGGGCTCGCCGCCGCCGATGCGATGCAGGGGCTCACCCCGGCGGTGTTGCAGGCCTCGGCGCTGGAAGCACTGGCCCAGGCGCAACGCATGGGCGAGCGGGTTGCGATCGTCGGCTCGTCGATGGGCGCCACGCTGGGTTTGTGGCTGGCCACGCAGTGCCCGGACGCGGTGGCCGGTGTGGTCGCTTGGTCGCCCGGCATCCGGCCCGCCGACCCGGCATTGCTCGAACAGCTCTGCGCCGCACAGGCCCCGCTGATCGACCCGCGTACGCGCACGCCTGCCGCGCGTGCGTTCTGGTCGGAGACGATCCATCCGGACGGATTTCGCGCCTTGCGTGACCTGTTTGAGCGCGTGGCCGCCGATCCGCCGTGGCCACGCGTGCGCTGCCCGGTATTTCTAGGCTATTACCGCGCTGCCGATGGCCGCGAAGACGGCGTTGCCTCGGTGCCGGCGATGCTGCAGATGTTCGCAGCGCTGGGCACTGCGCCGGCGCACAGGCAGGCGCTGGCCTTCGACACCGGCGCGCATGCGATCGGATCGCCGCACAAGACGCCGCTGGCCGGCGCCGTAGCGCAGGCGTCCATCGCGTTCTTGCAGGCGCAGCTGTGTGCTGCGCCGCACGGCCGGGGTGCGTGAGCGCAAGCTGGTCTGCGTGCGTGGCGGAAAGAAACCTGCCGCCTTGCTGGCAGCGTCGCGACGGTGCCCACTAGCGCCCGGTGCTGCCAGCAACCACGCGCGCGGCCCGCCGCATAGTGATCGCATACACTGGCGCGCCATCCCGCTGCCGCCACGATGACCACCACGCCCGCGACCTCCGATCCGATCGCCGACACCCGCAGATGGATCGAACGCGCGGTGATCGGATTGAACCTGTGTCCGTTCGCCAAGGCGGTGTACGTCAAAGAGCAGGTGCGGCTGGTGCTCAGCGATGCCAGCACGCCCGAAGCCCTGCTGGAACAACTGGCCGAGGAACTGGTGCTGCTGCGCGATACACCGGCCGAACAGATCGACACCACGCTGATCGTGCACCCGGACGTGCTCACCGACTTCCTGGACTACAACGACTTTCTCGACAATGCCGATGCGGCGGTGGAAGCGCTGGACCTGCAAGGCGTGTTGCAGGTGGCCAGCTTCCATCCGGATTACCAGTTCGCAGGCGCGGCGCTGGACGATGTGGCCAACTTCACCAACCGCTCGCCCTTCCCCACCTTGCATCTGTTGCGCGAAGACAGCGTCGAGCGTGCAGTGGCGGCGTTCCCGGATCCGGATGTGATTGTCGAACGCAATATCCAGACGCTCGAACGCCTGGGCAGCGACGGCTGGGAGCGCGTGTTGAACGGCGCCGAGCACTGAGTGCTGCAGCTGCCGCGCGGGACTGCAGGCGAGCGCGATTCTCGCCCATCTGCGCCCGCAGGGAGTCGACACAAAACATGGCGGAAGTTCTTCAGCCGCATGCGGATCACGTGCTCGCCGTCGACATAGTCGAGCGACCCGTGCCGCCAGGCGCGCTGCGCACGCGTGGCACCGGGCAATCGGGTGATCGCGTGGAAGCGCAGCAGCACAGTGTGGCGCAGGGAGAGGGTGACACGCACACCGCCCGGCACCTGCTCAGATCAGCCCGCATCTGTCAGATTCAATGTGGATGACATCGAGCGCACGCGTCGGCACGTGCGCCGAATCCTCATACGCGCCCCACGTTGCTGCGACGACGACAGCCCCCGCGCTACAGTGCCGCCACCCTCACCCACGTGCCGCATGCCATGGCCTTGATCCCCGCAATTTCCGCATGGAACCCGTCGCCGCTGCAGGACCGCGTGGTGGTGATCACCGGTGGGGCGCAAGGCATCGGCCGCGGCATTGCACAGGCGGTGCTGGGCGCGGGCGGCAGCGTGGTGATTGGCGATCTGGATGCCGATGCGGGCAAGGCCTGCCTGCAGGAATGGGCACTGCCGCGCCGCAGCGCTTTCGTACGCTGCGATGCCGCGCGCCAGGCGCAGGCCACGCGCCTGGTCGCCACGGCGCTCAAGCGCTTCGGGCGCATCGACGGCCTGGTCAACAATGCCGGTGTGCCCGATCCGCATATCGCAGCGCTGCCGCAACTGGACTGGGACACATGGAACAGCCGGCTTTCCAGCCTGCACGGCGCCTTCCTGTGCAGCAAGCAGGCGCTGCCCGCGCTCAGGCAGGCGCCAGCCGGTGGCGCGATCGTCAACATCGCCTCCACCCGCGCCTGGCAATCGGAGCCGCACAGCGAAGCGTACGCCGCAGCCAAGGGCGGCCTGGTGGCCTTTACCCACGCGCTGGCGCTGAGCGAGGGGCCGCGTGTGCGCGTCAACAGCATCAGCCCGGGGTGGATCAGCACCGATGCGTGGCGCGCGCCGCAACGCCGGCGGGCGCCGAAATTGTCGCGTCGCGACCATGCGCAGCATCCGGCCGGGCGCGTGGGCACGCCCGAAGACATTGCGCAGCTGGCGGTGTATCTGCTCGCGCCGCAGCTGTCCGGCTTCGTCACCGGGCAGGATTTCATCGTCGACGGCGGCATGTCGCGCAAGATGCACTACGCGTAGAGCGTGTTATGTGCTTTGAGGTGAGTGCGAAGCGTCCTGTGGCGCGTCCCGGAGGGTTGACCGTCAGCGGCACGGAGCGCGCGCCGCTGGCGGCCAACGCATCTCATCTCAACGTGCATCACACGTTCTAAGGGCAGCGCAGCGAGCCGGTCTGCAGCACCTGCGTGCTCACAGCTCGGCTGGCGCGTGAGCTGGCACCGGAGCTGGCACCGGGACGTATCCCCCCGAACCCATCATCCCGACAAGCGTGCTTCCAGCAAGCGTTGCGCATCGACTAGCGAGGGCAGGATGCGGTGGCCGAGCGCACGCACGGTGGCATCGGGTTCGAGCAGGTCCGGAATCTGGATCGGTGTCATGCCGGCCGCCAATGCCGCATGTACGCCGGTGGGCGAGTCTTCCAGCACCAGGCAGTGCGCCGGGTCTACCGCCAAGGTGCGCGCAGCCAACAGGTAGATATCCGGTGCAGGTTTGGGATGGACCACATCGCTGGCCGTGCACACGGCATCGAAGCGCCACAACAGATCGGCCGCTTCCAGCTTGCGCAGCGCCAGCGGGCGCTGGGTGGAGGTGGCCACCGCACGTGGCATGTGCTGCGCTGCCAGATAGTCCAATAGCGCCATGATGCCGGGCCGATGCGGGATGCCGCGCTCGACCGCGGCGGCATACAGCCGTTGCGCATGCGCCAGCATGGTGTCGGCCGGTTGCTCGCCGATCCGTTCGCCGAGCAACCGGCGGCAGGCCGCATCGCCGGTGCCCACCATGCGCAACCAGAAGGCCGGTTCGATCTGCAGACCCTGGTCGGCGGCGGCCTGCGCCAGGCAGGCCGTGATGGCGCGCTCGCTATCGAGCATCAAGCCATCCATGTCGAAGATCACCGCCTGCGGGCGAAACGGCAGCGCTGCACTGTGGCTCATGCCGCGGCGCCGCGGCCGAACAACACCTCAAGATCGCTCGCTTCCAGCGCACGCCATTGCCCCGAGGGCAATCCATCCAGCGACAGGCCGCCGATGCGGCTGCGGTGCAGCGCGACCACGTGGTTACCGGCGGCAGCGAACATGCGCCGCACCTGGTGATAGCGACCTTCGTGCAGGGTCAGCCGCGCCTGGCGTGAGCCAAGCACCTCCAATTCGGCCGGCAGCAGCGGCTTGGTTTCGCCCTCCAGCAGCAAGCTGCCGCTGGCGAACAGCGCGGCCTCGTCGCCACGCAGGTCCTCGGCCAGGGTGATGTCGTACACCTTGTCCAGGGCGGATTTGGGCGAAATGATCCGATGCAGCAGCGCGCCGTCGTCGGTCATCAACAGCAGGCCGCTGGTCTCGCGGTCCAGCCGACCCACTGGCGCCAACACCGGCGCACGCAGGCGGAAACGTGGCGGCAGCAATTCGTAGATCAGCCGGCCGGTGTCCTTGGTCGAGCAGGTGTAGCCGCTGGGTTTGTGCAGCAACAGGCTCAAGCCCGCCGGCGGATCGAGCGGTTCGCCATCGATGCGGATGGCGTCGTGCTCCACCTGGTCGTCGGCATACAGCACCTCGCCTTGCGCATCGGTGATCGCGCCCTGCCGGAACAGCTGGGTGACCTGCTTGCGGCTGCCATAGCCGAGATTGGCGATGTGTTTGACCAGCTTCATGGGCGCGCTCCGCGGCCGCGGATCGCCGCGATCAGCTTGAACCCATCGCGTTCGGCAGCCACGCGTACCTGCCCGAAACTGTCGTTGAGCACCTGTTCGTAAGGCAGATGCCGGTTGGCGACCAGCATCAATTGCCCGCCCGGGCGCAGCGCCTGTGCGGCCACCGCAATGAAGCGCTGCCCGATATCCGGGCGGTCGGCACGCGACGGCGTATGGAACGGCGGGTTGCTGACGATGAAATCGTATTGCGCCACCAGCCCGGCCGTGACATCGCGCCAGTGGTAGTGCAGCTGCGCCGGATGCGCGTTGTCCTGCAGGTTGCGCCGCGCCAGCGTCAATGCGCGCGCCTCGGCTTCGTACAGATCCAGCGCGGTGACCTTGGGACAACGCGCCAGCACTTCGGCCGATAGATAACCGAAGCCCGCTCCCAGATCGGCGCCATGGCCGGCCAGCGTGGTGGGCAGATGCTCGACCAGCAGTGCAGACGCCGGGTCGATGCGATCCCAGGCGAAGACGCCGGGACGGCTGACAAAGCGGCCGTCCAGAATCTTGCGTGGCGCATCCAGCGCTGCCCAGCGCGCCTGCAGCGCGGCATCGGTGTCGGCCGGCAGCGGCGCGCTCCAGTAGGTGCGGCAGTGGTACTTGGTCAGGCTACCGGCCAGTCCGGTGAGCTGGCGCAGATCGGCCTCGCCCGAGCGTGCGCCTTCGTTGTTGGACTGGCAGGCAACCACACGGCCACCGGGAGCAGTCAGCGCCACCGCACGTGCAAACAGCGCACGCGCCTCTTCGCGCTGCCGCGGAGGCAGCACCAGCACCAGGGCATAACGCGTGCTGTCGGCCTCGATCTCGCTTTCTTCGCGCACGGTCCACCCATTGCGCTCCAGCGCTTCGGCGAACGGGCGAAAGCTCTGCTCGCAGGTCAGCGTCTGGGTGGTTGCCTGCTCGCGCAGCGGAAAACCGTCGCGCGCGCGCAGAAACAAGACCGGTCCTTCCGGCCACGGCAGCGCGCCTTGGGCAAAGGGCAGGAACAGGGCTTGAAGCGGGGCGTCGTGCGGGCCAGCCATCGGATCATCGGGTCAGGAACAGGCAGTCATTGTAAGGGACCGGTGCCAGATGCCCGCCACGCGCCTTCCAATGTGTATACGGACTATTGATGCGCGCGCAACATTCGCCCGCCTAGGCTGGGATCACGCCCACACCGGAGAGACGCGATGCGAGCCTTGTTCGTAGGAGGAGTTGTCGACAACAGCGAAATGGATCTGGACGACACCCCGCCACCCATGCACTACCCCGAAAACACCGGCGCCGGCAGACCCCGCTACCGCCTGCACCAGATCGGCGAACGCGGCGATGGCACGGTGGCCTACGCGGTGTATGGCGCCCCGGAAATGGCAGACGACGACATCACCCGCATTACCGAAGAGCGTGGCTATGCGCGGCGCTTTAGCGCCTCGCCGGAAGCGCCACGCTGAGGGGATGAGGCAGCTGACGCAGGCTCTGGAACGTCTGCCGCACGCGCGATGGAGCATGCGTCAGGCGTCCTTGACTGCACAACCTGCATAGGCCGCTGCCGGCACGCCGCGCCACGGTAGACCGGGCTCTTGCCCGGTTCTTGCGTCTACCGGACGCGATTTGCTCGACCCACGCAAACGATCGGCGCGCGGACTCAACGCGCCTTCGGCGTCACCCGCCAGATCACGTTGCCCACGTCGTCGGCCACCAGCAGTGCGCCACGATTGTCCGACGCCACACCCACCGGGCGGCCCTGCGCATTGCCTTCGGCATCCAGGAATCCATCCAGCACCGTGATCGGCGGACCATTGGGCTTGCCGGCGGCGAACGGGACAAACAGCACCTTGTAGCCGCTGGGCGGGTCGCGATTCCACGAGCCGTGCTGGCCGATGAAGGCGCCCTGGCGGAAACGCTCGGGCAGCAAGGTGCCGCTGGCGAAACTCAGGCCAAGCGATGCGGTATGCGGGCCGAGCGCGTAGTCGGGCTTGATCGCTTTGGCCACCAGTTCGGCATTCTGCAGTTTGACCCGCTCGTCCACGTGCTGGCCGTAGTAGCTGTACGGCCAGCCGTAAAAACCGCCGTCGCGCACCGAGGTCAGGTAGTCCGGCACCAGGTCGCTGCCGATTTCGTCGCGCTCGTTAACCACCACCCACAGCGATTTGCTCTGCGGCTCCCACGCGGTGCCCACCGGGTTGCGCAAGCCGCCAGCGAAGACGCGGCTGCTGCCGGTGGCTGGGTCGATCTCCAGGATCGCCGCACGATTGAGCTCGGCTTCCATGCCATTTTCGGCCACGTTGCTGTTGGAGCCGACGCCGACATAGAGCTTGCTGCCGTCCGGGCTGGCCAGCAGCGACTTGGTCCAATGGTGGTTGATTCCGCCGGGCAGATTGGCAACGAAGGTCGGCTTGGCGGTGAGATGCGTGTCGCCGGCCTTGTACGGAAAACTCACCAGCGCATCGGCATTGGCGACATAAAAGCGGTCGCCGATCAGCGCCATGCCGAACGGCGAAAACAGGCCGCTGACGAACTGCGTACGCACCTCTGCCACGCCGTCGCCATCGGCATCGCGCAGCAAGGTGATGCGATTGGCGCTCGCCACCGCCGCGCCGGCCTTTTTCATCATCGCGCCCTGCACCTTCTTGCGCAGCCCGCCGCCGGCTTCGGCATCTTCGGGCTTGGGCGGCTCGGCCGTTTCGGCCACCAACACATCGCCGTTGGGCAGCACGTAGATCCAGCGCGGGTGATCCAGATCGCGCGCAAACGCTGCAACCTGCAGATCGTCGGCCGCGATGGGCTTGGCATTGGCTGCCCAGCGTTTGACCGGCGCCACCTTGACGGTGGGAATCAGACGCTTCACCGGCTCGGGCAATTGCGGGTCCGGCCCGGTCCCCTGTTCGATCGCCAACGTCGCCGTATCGCCGCACGCGGCGAGGACGGCAAGCGCCATCAACGACAGCGGCCAGCGAGCGAACTTCAATCGGGATGCATTCATTGCGGGCAAATCCTGGACGGTTGCGTCGGCCAGTGATCATGCCGCCAACGCGACGGTGAGAAGTAAACACACCGTCAACACACCGCCGTCACGGCATGACTTGCGGATCGGCGCCCAGCAACAACGGGTGCACCGCCACGATCCGGTCCATCCAGATCCATTGCGGCTCCTGCGACGCATCCAACAGGTCCAACCGCAGCTGACCGTTCAATCCTTCGTTGTCGTGTTCGTCGAGATAGGTCTGCAGGCTGGGGCGCACGGCGACTGTGCCGCTGATCATGCTGCCGTCGTCGAGCTCGATCCGCACGCGCTCCTGACCATCGAGCAGGGACACCCAATGTTCGAGCGTGGCGATCTGGACCTGTTCGGAATACACGTGCGGGGCGTACTTGGGCATTGCGCGATCTCCATGAGCTGAACGCATCACGCTAGGCCAGCATGCGTGAAAGAGGCAGAAAACGCACCGGGTGCTAGTGGTCGGCGTTGGCACGGCATTCGCACCCAGCAGCATGCGCACGCATCCGTCTTCTATCGCGACCATGCCACGACTGTGGGGAAAGGCTCATCCACGACAGCACCTGTTCGTCGCAATGATCGGTTGTTCTGGGGCAGATCAGCACCTCACGGGAAGGCGCCCAGTAGTACCCAACCCACATGCGCTACTGCGTATCCAACGCGTCGCCTCACCCACGTTGCCATCACCCGATGCGCGGCCGTACCGCCGCGCGCCGGTTACTCCACCGCCTGGCGCGCGGCCCGCACGGCCGTGACCAGCTGCGCCACGCTGTAGGGCTTGGCCAGATGTTCCTGAAACCCGGACTCCAGCGCGCGCTTGCGATCGTCTTCGCGGGCCAGGGCGGTGACTGCCACGGCCGGCAACGCGGTGGCAGTCAACCCGAGGTTTTCGCGCACCGTGCGGATCAAGCCGTAACCGTCCATGCCCGGCATGCCGATATCGGTCAGCATCAGATCGAAGCGCGCGTGGCCACGATGATCGATCAATGCCAGCGCATCGGTGGCGCTGCCGGCGGTGACCACTTCGGCGCCCTGCTCTTCGAGCAGACGCCGCAGATAATCGAGCATGTCCGGTTGGTCTTCGACCGCCAGCAGGCGCAGACCGTTGAGCGCGCGCGCTTCGACGATCTGTTCGGACATCAGACGCCGCCGCAATTCGCGGCGTGGGCGCTTGGCCTGATCGGGAACGTGTTCCGGCAGCCGCACGGTGAAGGTCGCGCCCTTGCCACGGCCGCCACTGGTGGCGCCGACCTGGCCGCCGTGCATTTCCACCAGCTGTTGCACGATGGCCAGGCCCAGACCAAGGCCGCCATGCTGGCGCGTGGTGGTGCCGTCGGCCTGGCGGAAACGGCCGAACAGATGCGGCAGGAATTCCGCTGCAATGCCATCGCCGGAGTCGCAGACCGATACCACCAGATGCCCGTCGTCGCGCTCGATCTTGACGTCGATACGACCATGTGCCGGGGTGAACTTGATCGCGTTGGACAGCAGATTCCACAACACCTGCTGCAGGCGCGTGGCATCGCCAAGCACCAGGCAGGGCGTGGGCGGCACATGCAGCTCCAGGACCTGGTCCTTGCCTTCGGCAGCCAGTTCCTGGGTATTCAAGGCTTCGCGCACCTGCTCGACCAGATCCAGCGATTCGACTTCCAGCTGCACCTTGCCCAGCAACATGCTGCTGAGATCGAGCATGTCGGAAATCAGCCGCTTCTGCGCACGTGCGCTGCTGGCGATCACCGACAGCCCCTTGTAGTACGGCTGGCCTTCTTCGACCCGCTGCAGCAGCAACTCGCTCCAGCCCAGGATGGTGGTCAGCGGGGTGCGCAGTTCGTGCGACAGCGTGGCCAGGAACTCGTCCTTCAGCCGCGCCATGCTTTCGGCCTCGTTGCGCGCGCTGCGCTCGGACTCCAGCAATTGCTCGCGCGCCAGTTCGATCTCGCGCTGCTCGGTCACGTCCGGGCTGCTGCCGGCCAGGCCGATGAAACGGCCGTCGGCCGAATAGCGCGGTGTGGCGGTCATTTCGATCCAGCGCCACTGCCCATCATGGCGGCGCGCGCGCACCAGCGCGCGCAGGCCGCGCTGTTCCTGCAGCGATGCCGCCAGCTCGAACTGGAAGGTCGGCAAGTCGTCCGGATGCAGCAGTTCGCTCCACGCCGACACCGTACCGCTGGAGATATCCAGGCCAAAGAATTCGCCATACGCGCTGTTGACGAAGCGCACCACGCCCTGCGCGTCCAGCACCCACACCGGCATCGGCAAGCCGTCGGCCAGCGCACTGAAACGCGCCTCGCTTTCGGCCAGCTCGCGCTCGACGCGTTTGCGCTCGGTGATGTCCATGAACAGGATCGCCACCCGCGCCTGCTCGGGCTGCCCGACCCGGAACGCATCCACCGAATACCAGCGCTTGAGCGCCTTGGCCTGCATTTCGAAGTGGATGCGGTTGCCGGTACGCGCAACGTGACCATAGCGGTCGAACCATTCCTGCTCGTGTTCGGGGAGCAGGTTGCGGATGGAGACGTTCAGTGCGTTGGGCGACAGACCGGTATAGCGCTCGAAGGCGCCATTGGTGGTGCGGATCACATAGTCCACCGCCTGCTCGCCGTCGAACACCATGTCGATGACGCAAAACCCGGCGTCGATGTTGTGGAAAATCTCGTGATACATCGCCGGGTCCAGAAACGGCTCGGCGATGGCGGCCGGCAGTGCGGCAGCCAGCGTAGGGCTGGAAGGAGGAGTGCTCAAATCGGAAACCACGGATGCTGCCGGAGCGGATGACGGGCAGATGAAACCATGCCCGATGTCGTCAGCGGGTGCACGCCAGGCTGCCAAAGTTCACGTTTTCGTTGCCAAGTCCCGGGCTCACCACAAGGTGGTGGCAGCGAAGCCGATGCAGGTTGCCAGCACCACGATGCCGGCGATCACGCCGCGGAAGACCCATTCCCCCTCGCGGCGCAGCTGCTCGTCCATCCAGCGCTGCGCTTCCTCGCGCCAGGCGGTGGACCGTGTGTAATCGGAATCCAGCAGCAACAGGCGCACCCGCGCCACCCCCAACTGTGCGCATTCGACGCGGCAGCGCTGGCTGAAGCCGTCTTCCCCACTGGCAATCTGCGCGCCCACCGGCAGTTGCAATTCGAGTTCATGCCTGGACATAACGGGGACGCTCCTGATCAAGCTCGTGTTCCAGCGCCATGCGCGCCAGCTGGGTGTAGTTAGCGCGCGGACCCTGTCCACGGCCGGTGAGCATCCCCTGGTAGTCCAGGCCGTGCCAGACCCGGCCGGTCCACTCCACGCAATCTTCGGCAATGACCAACATCAGCGAATAGCGGTAGTCCAGGCCATTGGCCGCGGTATAGGTGTAGACCGGCGGGAACTGCACGGCCACATCCACCTGGCGCGCCAACGCCGCCAGATGCTCGCGGAGCGCATCACGCGGATCGGCACCCGGCTCCAGTTGCAACGCGCGCGTGGCCAGGTCCAGGTCGACCTCGCTCTGCAGTGCCACGAAGGCGGCCGCACCGGACGCGGGGTTGTGACCGTGCTGTTTGGCCCAGTCGATGAATTGCAAACGCACGTCCGACGGCATGTGTGCCGGCGCCGAAGACGCTGATTTTGTGCGGAAAGAGTGGGTGTCCATGCTGGTGATCTTCCGGGCTGTGCCGTGAAGCGCGGGCGCAGGCGCAGTGAACCTGCCGTCATGGCTTTGCGGTGCGGATTAACCGCGCGGCAACGTGGTCGCGAACCCAGGCGTGCAGCGCGTTGCGGGCTCTCGGAAGCACCCCCACACTGCGAGAACAGCCGATACACAACGTACCTTCCGCTTGGAGGCTTTCGATGAAACGTTCCACTCTTTCCGGCGCCAGCCTGCTGCTGGCTGGCCTGCTTGCGGCGACCGGCGTGCAGGCCGGGGTGCGCACCGTCACCGACCCCGATGCGCCGCGCGCGCTCAGTAGCGATGGCAAGGTGGATGTGCGCTGGACCGACCCTGCGCAGTTCTCCGAGGTGCGCTTCAGCGGCAACCGTTGGGAGGCGCAACGTGGCGATTGGGTGACCCAGCTGGCCACCCACTTTCAGCAGAGCGCAGCGCGCCAGTTGCCCGATGGCCAGCACCTGAGCGTGACCATCACCGACATCCGCCGCGCCGGCCAGTACGAGCCCTGGCACGGGCCGCGCATGCAGGACGTGCGCGTGGTCAAGGACATCTACCCGCCGCGCCTGAGCTTCACCTACACGCTCACCGGTGCCGATGGCCGCGTGATCGACCAGGGCGAACGCAAGCTGGTGGATTCGGCCTTTCTGATGAGCGGACCGCGCCTGACCGACAGCGACCCGCTGCGCTTCGAGAAGGCGATGATCGACGACTGGGTGCGCAAGCAGTTCCGCGCTGATCGCAGTACGGCTGGGTTGTGATTGATTGGTGCTGACGGCGCCGGAACAGCAACTCGGCCTCGAATGACAACGGCGCGTGGCAACGCGCCGTTTTTGTCTGTCGGCGCGCTAAAGCCCCTCTCCCGTCGGGGCGGAAAGGCACTAGCTTGCGCGCCACTGGCGCGTGCCTTGGAGCGCTCGCGCTGCTAGCGCGGGCCGGGGGTTGGTGTGAGGATACAAGCAAGCCCACGTGTTGTTCGAAGTGCATGTGGCTTCGCACGTCCCCTCATCCGCCTCTTCGGGACACCTTCTCCCCATGAAGGAGCACGATGTCCCGGTGGGAGAAGGGATACCTCAGCGCGTGACTCCCTCCTTCGCTGCTGCCTCGCCCATATACACCCGCGGCACCCGCTTGAGCCCGCACAGCAGTTGGTACGCGCTGACGTTGCATTGCGCGGCCAGTGCGCCGACCTGCGGTGCATCACCCCACAGCTGCACCGGCGTGCCGATGTCGGCTTGCGGGTGGTCGGTGAGGTCCACGGTGAGCATGTCCATCGAGACGCGACCGATCAACGGACAGACCTGGCCGTCCACCAGCACCGGGGTGCCGTTGGGTGCGAATTGCGGGTAGCCGTCGGCATAGCCCATCGCCACGACGCCGACACGCGTCGGCCGCTCGGCAACAAAGCGTGCGCCGTAGCCCACCGGTTCGCCGGCCGGCAGCTCGCGAACCGAAATAATGCGCGAGCGCAGCGTCATCACCGGGCGCAGCTGCGCGGTGTTTTCGGTGTCCTGCGGGAACGGGTTGGCGCCGTACAACATCAGCCCCGGGCGCGACCAGTCGTTGCGCAGCGCCGGCCAGCCGAGCAGGCCGGGCGAATTGCGCAGGCTGGTTTCCGCGCGCATGCCGCCTGCGGTCAGCGCAAAGGCCACCGCCTGCTCGTCGGTGCGGCTGCAGTCCAATTCGTCGGCACGCGCCAGATGGGTCATCAGCACCAGCGAGGCGATCTGCGGCAGCCCGCGCAGGCGCAACCAGGCGGCGCGGAAATCTTCCGGCGACAGGCCCAGCCGATGCATGCCGCTGTCCAGCTTCAACCACACCCGCAACGGCCGCGGGCTCTGGAACTCGGCCAGCGCGCGCACCTGCTGCGGCGTGGCCGCCACCGTCCACAGGTCGTGCTCGGCGATCAGGCGCAGCTCGTCGTGTTCGAAGAATCCTTCCAGCAACAGGATCGGCGCACGGATGCCGGCCTGGCGCAGTTCCAGCGCCTCTTCGATGCAGGCCACTGCAAAGCCATCGGCTTCCGGCTCCAGCGCCTGCGCGCAGCGCACTGCACCGTGTCCGTACGCGTCGGCCTTGACCACCGCCAGCGCCTTGCTGCCGCCCAGGCGCTTGGCCAGGCGGTAGTTGTGGCGCAATGCCTCCAGATCGATCGACGCTTGCGCAGGACGCACTACGCGGCCTCCCGATGCGGGCGCACGCTGCGCGGCGACAGATAGCGGAACACGTCCAGGCCTTCGGTATCGATCTCGGGCGTGCGGCCCTGCATGAGGTCGGCCAGATAGCGCCCGGAACCGCAGGCCATGGTCCAGCCCAGCGTGCCGTGACCGGTGTTGAGGAACAGGTTGGCATACGGCGTGGCGCCGACCACCGGGGTGCCATCCGGGGTGGCCGGCCGCAAGCCGGTCCAGAACTCGGCCTGGGCCAGATCGCCGCCGCCGGGGAACAGGTCGTTGACCACCATTTCCAGGGTGGCGCGACGACGCGGATTCAAGGACATGTCGAAGCCGGCCACCTCGGCCATGCCGCCGACGCGGATACGGTCGTCGAAACGGGTGAGCGCGATCTTGTAGCTCTCGTCCAGCACCGTAGAGGTCGGCGCGCGCTGCGCATCGACGATCGGGATGGTCAGCGAATAGCCCTTGAGCGGGTACACCGGCAAATGCAGGCCGAGCGAGAGCAGCACGTCGGCCGAATAGCTGCCCAGCGCCAGCACGTAGCGGTCGGCGGTCTCGATGCGGCCATCGATCTGCACGCCAGTGATTTGGCCGCCGGCATGCTCCAGCCGCTCGATCTGCTGCCCATAGCGGAACGTGACACCTGCCTGCGCGGCCAGTTCGGCCAGGCGTTGGGTAAACAGGCGGCAGTCGCCGGTCTGGTCTTCGGGCAGGCGCAACGCGCCGGCCATCTGCGCGCCGCCGCCGGCCAGGCCAGGTTCGAACTGCGCAATCTGCGCCGGGCTCAGCAGCTCGTACGGCACCCCGTACTGGGCCAGCACTTCGATGTCCTGCGCGGCCGCATCCAGCTGCTGCTGGGTGCGGAACAACTGCGTGGTGCCCAGCTGGCGGCCTTCGAATTCGATGCCGGTCTCGGCGCGCAAGGCGTTGAGGCAATCGCGGCTGTAGTCGGACATGCGCACCATGCGCGCCTTGTTCACCGCATAGCGCTCGGCGGTGCAGTTGCGCAGCATCTGGCTCAGCCAGGCCAGCTGGCGCAGGTCGCGGGTGGGGCGGATCGACAGCGGCGCGTGCTGCTCGAACAGCCACTTCACCGCCTTGCCAGGCACGCCGGGTGCGGCCCAGGGGGAGGTGTAGCCGAACGACAGCTGGCCGGCGTTGGCGTAGCTGGTCTCCAGCGCCGCCGCCGGCTGGCGGTCGACCACGGTCACTTCGCAACCGGCCTGCGCCAGGTACCACGCACTGGTCACGCCGATGACGCCGCTACCGAGAATGAGCACACGCATGTCGTTCTCCTGAAAAGGGCATTCCCCCAGAACTACGCACAGAGGGGGACAGTTAGACGCAGTATATTGCGAGCCAGGCAGTGCCATTTCTGGAATCGGCACGGCTTTGCAGTGAAACTTCCTGCCAAACCTTGCCGAGACAAACCCCATGAGCACCCGCGCCCGCGAGCTGGACAAGATCGACCGCAAGATCCTGCGCATCCTGCAGCAGGAGGGGCGGATTTCCTTTACCGAACTGGGCGAGCGGGTCGGCCTGTCGACCACGCCGTGCACCGAGCGCGTGCGACGGCTGGAGCGCGACGGCGCCATCACCGGCTACTACGCGCGGCTGGACCCGCACTACCTCAAGGCCAGCCTGCTGGTGTTCGTGGAGATCAGCCTGGCCTACAAATCCGGCGATATCTTCGAAGAATTCCGCCGCGCCGCGCTAAAGCTGCCCAACGTGCTGGAGTGCCACCTGGTCTCCGGCGACTTCGACTATCTGCTCAAGGCGCGCATCAGCGAGATGGCGTCCTACCGCAAGTTGCTCGGCAGCACCTTGCTGACCATGCCGCATGTGCGTGAGTCCAAGAGCTACATCGTGATGGAAGAGGTCAAGGAGACGCTGGCGTTGCCGATCGCCGATTGAGCGGGGAT
>NZ_QEYV01000021.1:0-167954 GCF_003992815.1 Xanthomonas sp. DAR33341
AACTTGGTGTCGGCCTTGATGCCGGCGACATCCTGCAGCGTGCGCGAGAGGCGATTGAGCGGGTCGTACTCGCTCTGCGTCGCGGTTGCCAGCGCATCGGTCACTTTGGTGGCGTTGCCGTTGGCGTCGTACGCGAAGTCGGTGGGGTCGCTGGCGGCAGTGGCCTGGGTCTTGAGCTGACCGAGCTGGTTGTATACACGTGAGAGCGTGCGCTTCAACGCGCCCGACGCATCGGTGGTGTCTTCCTTGATGCGGTTGCCGGCATTGTCCAAGGTGTAGTGGACCGTATTGCCCGCGTTGTCGGTGATGTCGGTCAGCCGATGCGCCGCATCGTAGGTGAAGGCAGTGAACGCGCCATCGGGCTGGGTGACCTGCCTGACCAGGCCGGTGGGCCAGTAGTCGATGCGGGTGATGCGGTCATCGGCCTCGCTTGAGGCATCGGCGCCGCGCACCTTGCTGGCCGTCGGCCAACCGCGCGGGTGATAGCTGTAGTCGGTGACGATGCCGTTGGCGTCGTTGATGGACAACGGGCGCCCTGCGCCGTCGTAGGCGAGGTATTCGGTGATCTGGCCGAGGGCGTTGGTGATTTTCCATCGGTCGCCTTTGCGGTGCGGGCAGCTGAATGGTGTTGCGGCGCAAGTGCTATCGTCGGTGGCGTAATACGTGTAGCGCAGCAGGTCGGATAGATCGCTGCGCGCGCCGTCGACCGAGGTCGCCAGTCCAAGCAACGGACAGGTGCCCGCGTCTATGTCGGTTTGTTCGCAGTATGTGGTGGCTGTGGTTCGGGTGGTTCCGGCGACTGGATCGGTACGTGAAGAGCTCAGTGCCTGGCCGCGGGCGTTGTAGGTCCAGGTCGATTGTTCTATCAGCGTATTTGTCGCGTCATACACTTGCCGTGTTACTGGGACAGACAGGTCGGGATGCCATTCGGTTTGCGTGGTTCGGAGATGACTACCGTCGTAGCTATTTTCCGAAGCGGAAATCACGTGTCCGTTCTGATCACGGCTGAAGTTTTTTACTAGGGCACCATTGTTCGACCCACTCAGATAGCCGTCATCGCCATACGAGTAGGACGTTTCCGAGCGCTGACAACCAACGCACGCATCAACCGTCCTGCGTAGCCGCCGGCCGTTGTTGAACACGTCGAAATAGAACTCCTTGGACGACCCCAGGGGAGGCGTAACTGTCACTTGGTTGCCATTCTCCGCATAGGCTACAGCGAAGTGATTGCCGCCGATGCCGTTCTCTGTGGTCGTGGCACGCCCTTGCGTGTCGTAGACATACCGGCCGATCACAGTGCCGGTCTGGTCCAGCTTTTCCGTCAACAACACATTGTCATTGCCACTGTTGACGTAGCGATAGCCTACGGAATCTCCCGTCGAACCTGCCGATGTGAGGCGCTTCTCCGCATCGTACATGTAACCGATGCGTCCGCCATCGGGCAGATCGACACTGCTCGCTTGCATGTAGGAGGCGTAATTGATCGTGGCTTCACGGCTCTGCCGATCAATCAATTTGATAGGCTGGCCGGTCGCATCATAAACGACGGAGATCAGCAATTCGCCAAGACGTTCAACTCTGACAAGACGCCCCTTGCTATCGAAGATGTAGGTCAGCGTTCCGATACGCAACTGCCAGCCAGCGAAGGAGCCGTCCGTCTCTGCAATCTCAGAAAGGTGATAATGCCTTAGATCCGATTGCGTCAGCCATACGCCGCTGGTGTCCTTGATAAAGGGGGCGACCTTCCCGTCCTCCAAAAATACGAAGCCGGCCCTTTTTTGCTTATCCACCTCTACGCGAGACGTTAAAATGCTGCTCCAGTTCTTGCCAAAAGGAAAGAGGCCGGAGCTGGAGGAGGACAAAAAGGTCTGCTCAAGTGAAAATCCGTGGAATATCGCATCAGATCGATGCTCGACCTTATTCGCGCCGGAGCAGGAGATTGGGTTGCCGACTTCTGTGCTCATTCCAGTGCATTGTGCGGGTTTTGCAGCATCCGCCAGGTTAGTCGGCCTGCTACATATCCAGGAATCTGGATCATATATTCGGATGAGCGTGTAGCCGGCAGGGCACGCGGGAGCCGGGACGACCCAGTTCTGTCCATATCCTTCAATTTTCGATCCTACTGGGTATCCACCGCTATTGGGGCCAGTAAAAACAAGGGTGTGATGGCATCCAGGGTAATTGTCTTCCACGTAGTGGATATTCGTATAGACATAGCCATTATTCGCTTCAGGGAATGCGCTGATCGCAATCTCGCAGGCCGTGGTCCCGTCTGAAAGCTTGGGGAACGTATTGGGAACGTTGATCTGAATCGAATATTGCGTCAATGCCGGCATGCGGTCGAAATTTATGACCTCTGCGGGTGCATCGCTGATCCATGCGCTTCCTGATACCAGTACGAGCGCCAGCAAGGACGAAAATTTGCGCATCCAGCTTCAATCCTTACTATGGGAAATTTTCCCAAGATTAGCAAGAAACTAGAGTTCCGGCACAGTTGTAGTGCGATCCAGTTTCCAGGATGAGGCAGCGATACTCGGCCGGCCTTGGGGGTTTTCGGGTTTGGTCGGATAGGGGGTAGGTATTCGGCATCTCAGGTCGTTCGCCTCAGAGATTTCGAGCCGTAAGCCGCCAACTAAGCTAGACGTACACTCCGACTGCCACAAGGGATTGGGGCTCCGGCATCGTTCGATGCGACAACCCACATCCAAACGCAAAGACCGGCGATTACGCCGGTCTTTGCTGTTTGGCTGCTTATCCCACCAATGGGGCGGTTAGGCCGACAACTCCAACAACAACTTATTCAACCGCCGCACATAGGTCGCAGGATCCTTCAGGCTATCGCCTGCAGCCAGCGCCGCCTGATCGAACAACACACGGCTCAGGTCGCCGAAGCGATCCATATCCTGCTCCGCATCCAGTTTTTCGATCAGCGGATGGGTGGGGTTGAATTCGAATACCGGCTTGCTTTCCGGCACCGCCTGGCCGCTGGCTTCCAGCAGCTGGCGCATCTGCAGGCCCAGGTCGCCTTGGCCGATCGCCAGGATCGCGGGGGAGTCTGTCAGGCGGTGCGAAACGCGTACTTCGGCCACGTCGTCGCCTAGCGCTGCCTTGATGCGCGAGGCCAGGCCTTCCTTGGATTTGGCGACTTCTTCCTGCGCCTTCTTGTCTTCTTCCGAATCCAGCTTGCCCAGGTCCAGGTCGCCGCGTGCCACGTCCACGAACGACTTGCCGTCGAATTCGGTGAGATAGCTCATCAGCCATTCGTCGATGCGATCGGTGAGCAGCAGCACTTCGATGCCCTTCTTGCGGAACACCTCAAGATGCGGGCTGTCCTTGATCTGCGCATAGCTCTCGCCGGTGAGGTAGTACAGCTTGTCCTGGCCTTCGGCCAAACGACCTACGTAGTCGGCCAGGCCAATGCTCTGCGCGCCGCTGGTGTCGTGCGTGGAGGAGAAGCGCAGCAGGCCGGCGATCTTTTCGCGGTTGGCGTAATCCTCGGCCGGGCCTTCCTTCAATGCCTGGCCGAAGTTGCGCCAGAACGTGGCGTAGTCGTCCGGCTTGTCCTTGGCCAACTTTTCCAGCATGTCCAGCGAGCGCTTGGTCAGTGCGGACTTCATCGAGTCGACCACCGGGCCGGACTGCAGGATCTCCCGGGAAACATTGAGCGACAGGTCCGACGAATCCACCACACCCTTGATGAAACGCAGGTACAGCGGCAGGAATTGCTCGGCCTGGTCCATGATGAAAACACGCTGCACGTACAGCTTCAGGCCCTTGGCCGAATCGCGGTGGTACAGGTCGAACGGCGCGCGGCCGGGCACGAACAGCAGCGAGGTGTATTCCAGCTTGCCTTCGACCTTGTTATGGCTCCACGCCAGCGGGTTGCCCGCGTCATGGGCGATGTGCTTGTAGAACTCCTGATACTCCTCGTCCTTGATCTCGGACTTGGGGCGCGTCCACAGCGCGCTGGCGCGGTTGACGGCTTCCCACTCCGGCTCTGCAGGCTTGTCGGCGGCTTCGCCGTAATGCTCCTTGCGCATCTCGATCGGCAGGCCGATGTGGTCGGAGTATTTCTTGAGGATGCCGCGCAGCGTCCAGCCATCGGCGAACGATTCTTCGCCTTCCTTCAGGTGCAGCACGATGCGGGTGCCGCGCTCGGGCTTGTCGACGCTGGCGATTTCGAATTCGCCTTCGCCACGCGAGGACCAGTGAACGCCTTCGCTGGCCGGCAGGCCGGCGCGGCGCGAATACACGTCCACCTGGTCGGCGACGATGAAAGCGCTATAGAAGCCCACGCCGAACTGGCCGATCAGGTTGGCGTCCTTCTTCTGGTCGCCGCTGAGGTGCTTGAGGAAATCGGCGGTGCCGGACTTGGCGATGGTGCCCAGGTGCGAGACCGCATCCTCGCGGCTCATGCCGATGCCGTTGTCGTCGATGGTGACGGTGCGCGCGTCCTTGTCGTAGTCGACGCGGATGCGCAGCTCGCCGCTGCCTTCCAGCAGCTCGGGCTTGACCAGGGCTTCGAAGCGCAGCTTGTCGGCGGCGTCGGCGGCATTGGAGACCAGCTCGCGCAGGAAGATTTCCTTGTTCGAGTACAACGAATGGATCATCAGCTGCAGCAGCTGCTTGACCTCGGTCTGGAAGCCGAGCGTCTGCTTATCGGTTTCAACGGTCATTGGGGTCGTGCTCCGTGGTGGTCCAGGCCGCAACGCGGCCGATGGCCTGGGGATGCGGCCGTCTACCGATTTTTCAAGGCGGGCCTGCGCGAATGTGCCGCGCGCGGCGGCTGGCGCGGGGGAGGGCGGCCGCGGCGATGGCGGCGGTATCATGGCCGGCCGTTCGTCCTGCCTTGAGCCATGTCGCCAACTGCGCTGCTGCCGTGCTGTACCCGCCCGCCCTCGACAGGTGCGTGGCGATGAGCCGCCCGCAGCGTCCGGCGCCGCGTGGCGCGGAAGGGCAGGTGCGCATCGTGGGCGGGCGCTGGCGCAATACGCGGCTGGCAGTGCCCAGCTTGCCTGGCCTGCGCCCCAGCAGCGACCGGGTGCGCGAAACGGTGTTCAACTGGCTGATGCCGCGCCTGCCCGGCGCGCGCGTGCTGGATCTGTTCGCCGGCTCGGGCGCGCTGGGTCTGGAGGCAGTGTCGCGCGGCGCCGCGCATGCCACCCTGATCGAACGCGACCCCGGCCTGGTGCAGCGGCTGCGCGAGCACGTGACCCGGCTGGATGCCGCCACGCAGGTCCAGGTGCTGCAGGAGGATGCGGTGCGCTGGCTGGAGCGTGCGCCCGCAGCGTTGGCCGATATCGTGTTCGTCGACCCGCCGTTCGCGGCCGGCCTGTGGCCGGCTGTGCTGGAGCGCCTGCCGGCGCATGTGGCCGCCGACGCCTGGCTCTACCTGGAAGCGCCCGCCGATGCGCCGCCGCTGCTACCGGCCGGCTGGCACCTGCACCGCGAGGGCGCCACCCGTGAGGTGCGCTATGCGCTGTACCGCCGGGCCGCTGCTACACTGAAGAGCGATCCGACCCCGGTAGTCTCCGTATGAGCGTTGCCAATAGCCGCACCGCCGTCTATCCCGGTACCTTCGACCCGATCACCAATGGGCATATCGACCTGGTGAATCGCGCCGCGCCGTTGTTCGAGCGGGTGGTGGTGGGCGTGGCGTACAGCCCCTCCAAGGGCCCGGCGTTGTCGCTGGAGCGCCGCGTGGCGCTGGCCCAGGAAGCGCTGGCGGCGCATGCCAATGTGGAAGTGCGCGGCTTCGATACCTTGCTGGCGCATTTCGTGCGCGAGATGGGCGCCGGCGTGCTGCTGCGCGGCCTGCGCGCAGTGTCCGACTTCGAATACGAATTCCAGATGGCCAGCATGAACCGCCATCTGATCCCGGAGGTGGAAACGCTGTTTCTCACCCCGGCCGAGCAATACAGCTTCATCTCGTCCTCGCTGGTGCGCGAAATCGCGCGGCTGGGCGGGGATGTGTCCGGCTTCGTGCCGGCATCGGTTGTCGAGGCCTTGCGGCAGGTGCGGCAGTCCCGCGCGCAGGCCTGATCATCTGCAGTTACATCACCACACGCATTTCAAAGGGAGGAGTTTCATGAAACACACCATGCGCGCTCTGGCGCTCGCTTCGATCGCCGCTCTGGCGGTCACCGCCTGCAAGAAGGAAGAGCCGGCACCGACCGCGGCCGCCGCACCGGCCCCGTTGACCGCACCGGCCAAGGACGACAACGCCGGCTGGAAGAAGTACCTGCAGGAAGTGGTCGGCCAGAACCTGGGCACCACCACCAACAGCCCGTTCCTGTACTACTTGCCGCCGGAGTCGGACGCCGAATTTGCCGGCAGCTACGAGCGTCAGCTGGAAAGCGTCAAGACCGCACTGGCGCGCGGCGTGCAGCCGGGCAACATGCTGGCCTTCGGTTCGTCGGCGTCCAGCAAGATGGCCGACCTGATCGATGCAGCGTTCAAGGACGTGGCACCGGACTCGATGAAGGGTGTGCGCGTGCTGTTCATCGGCAATGCCGCCGATAACGCCCGTGTGCAGACCATCGTCCAGCCCAAGGGCGCGGAATACATCTTCGTTGAAGCCAAGTAATGCCGTACCAGGCCGGGTGCGCGGGAGGGCGCATCCGGCCGCAGCCTGGGAATGCACCATGCTGCCGAGTTCGCAGTCCACCGGAGCCGGCCGCGTCAGGCCGGTATCCGACAGCGCCCACGGCGTTGTCCACCTGCCCCTGCGCGCCACGTACGCCGGGCTGCGGCAGTACATTGCGTTCCAGCGCCTGCGGTTGCAGCGCGCTGTGTCGCGTCGCATCGTAGTGCCGATATGTCTCTGAAAATCAACGAGCTCTGCGTCAACTGCGACGTCTGCGAGCCGGCGTGCCCGAATCAGGCCATTTCGATGGGCGAAACCATCTACGTCATCGATCCGGCACGTTGCACCGAGTGCGTGGGCCATTTCGACGAAGCGCAGTGCGTGGTGGTGTGCCCGGTCGAATGCATCGACCCGGATCCGGCCATTCCGGAAACCCATGATCAGTTGCTGGCCAAGCTGATGCAGTTGCAGCGCGATCACCCCGAATTGTACGAACAGGAGTCCCCCGCCCCGTGAGCACTTTTTCCCGACGTTTTTCTTCGCGCGGCGTGTTGCTGCTGGCCTTTGTGCTGGCGCCGGCGGCCTGGTGCGCCGATGCCGCCAAGCCGGCGACGGCCACCACCGCAGCGGTTGCCGCGCATCCGCCCGGCGCGGCGATCGCCAGCGGCCATGCGCTGGCCACCGATGCCGGCCTGCAGATCCTGCGCGAAGGCGGGAATGCATTCGATGCCGCGGTGGCGGTGTCCTCCACGCTGGCGGTGGTCGAGCCGATCAGCTCGGGGCTGGGCGGCGGCGGTTTCTTCCTGTTGCACGACGCCAAGACCGGTAAGGACGTGATGCTGGACGCGCGCGAAACCGCGCCCGCGTCGGCCACCGAAGCGCAATTTCTCGACAAGAAGGGCGAGCTGGACCGCGACCGCTCGGTCAACGGCCCGTGGTCGGCGGGCATCCCGGGCCTGCCCGCAGCGCTGGTGGAGCTGGCTGCCAAGCACGGCCGCCTGCCGCTCAAGCAGTCGCTGGCCCCATCGATTCGCATCGCGACCGAGGGCTTCCCGGTGTATGCGCGCATGGCCAAAGGCTATGCCTCGCGACGCGAGGTGATGGAGCGTTACCCCGGTACGCGCGCGGTGTATCTGCGCGGCGGCAAGCCCATTGCCGAAGGCGAGATCTTCAAGCAGCCGGAGCTGGCGCATACGCTGCAGCTGCTCGGCGACAAGGGGTTCGACGGCTTCTACAAGGGCGAAACGGCCAAGAAGCTGCTGGCCGGCGTGAAGCAGGCCGGCGGCCAGTGGAGCGCGGCAGAGCTGGCCGGCTATCGTGTCAAGGAGCGCGCGCCGATCCAGTTCGACTACCGCGGCTGGAAGATCACCACTGCGCCGCCGCCGTCGTCCGGTGGTATTGCGCTGGCGGCGATGCTGCAGATTCTGGAAGGCTGGGATTTGAACACGCTCGATGACGTGCATCGCACCCATCTGGTGGTGGAGTCGATGCGTCGCGCCTATCGGGATCGCACCTTCTTCCTGGGCGACCCGGACTTTGTGGACGTGCCGCAGCGCGTGCTGACCAGCAAGGATTACGCGCAAGGCCTGCGGGCCACCATCAACCCGGACAAGGCCACCCCCAGCGATCTGCTGTCGGGTAACCCCACGCCGCTGGAAGACGACGAGACCACGCACTTTTCCATCATCGATGGCGAAGGCAACCGCGTTGGCGCCACCCAGACCGTGAACCTGCTGTACGGCTCGGGCCTGATTCCCAAGGGCACCGGCGTGCTGCTCAACAACGAGATGGACGACTTCGCGCTCAAGCCCGGCACCCCGAACGCCTTCGGCGTGATGGGCTACGCCGCCAACGCGCCCAAGCCGGGCAAGCGCATGCTCAGCTCGATGACGCCCACCTTCATGGAATCGGCCGACAAGGCGATCGTGCTCGGCACCCCGGGCGGCAGTCGCATCATCACCATGGTGCTGCTGGGGATCCTGGGCTATGACGCCGGCCTGGATGCACAGGCGGTCAGCGCCTTGCCGCGTTATCACCACCAGTGGCTGCCGGACGTGATCGATGCCGAGACCGACGCGTTTTCGGCGCAGACCGCCAAGGGCCTGCAAGCGATGGGGCATGCGCTGGAATTGCCAGGCGACACCGCCGAAGGCGGCCGCGGCTCCAGCCATGTGTGGGGCAACCTGCAAACGGTGGAGTGGGACAAGCGCAGCAACGTGCTCAGCGGCGGCAGCGACCCGCGCAACCCGGTGGGCAAGGCGCAAGTGCAGTTGGACACTGCGGCACACTAAGGTGTGAAACCCATTGCGTTGACGCCCGGTAGCCGGCAAGGCGGCCGGGCGTTGTTCGTTGTTTCGATCGATCGCCGCAGATGCAATGCGACCGTGGTTGCCCGGGGTGGCGCGTTTGCCGCCAGCCCGGCATGCAGTTGATCGGCGGCATGCAGTGATGATGAGCGCGGCATGGCTGCGTGCGAGGCGATCCGTGCATCGGGCGCATTCCCGCAGCGATGCGGATTGACGCATCGGCTATGCCGGCATTGGACTTGTCGCTGCAAGATAATGCGGCGACCATCGCGGCATGACTATCTTCAAGACTCTGCTCACCAGCCTGATGGTCGTTTCGCCAGTGCTCGCCTGCGCTGCCGAGACGCCCGGCAGGCAGGAGGCCATGGCGGCCAGCGACGCCATCCACGTCAACCAGCTGGGCTATCTGCCGGGCTCGGCAAAACTGGCGATCGTCGGGCTGCCGCCGCAGGGCGCCGCGAACCGTTCGGACCGCTTCACGGTCGAAGATGCACAGGGACGCAGCGTGTTGCAGGGAATCCTGCAGCCGGCCGCGCTGTGGTCGCCGGCCGGTCAGCAGGCGCGGGTGGCGGATTTTTCCGGGCTGCGTGCGGCCGGAACCTATCGGTTGAAGGTCGACGGGCTGCCGGCATCGGAAACCTTCGCCATCAACGCGCATGCCTACCAGCCCCTGGTCGATGCAGCGTTGAAGGCGTTCTACTTCAACCGTGCCAGCACCGCACTGCCGGCACGCTACGCCGGGCGCTATGCGCGCGCGGCCGGGCACCCGGATACGCAGGTGCGCATCCATCGGTCCGCAGCGTCTGCGACGCGTCCAACCGATAGCGTGATCAGCGCGCCCAAAGGTTGGTACGACGCGGGCGACTACAACAAGTACGTCGTCAATTCCGGCATCAGCACCTACACCTTGCTGGCGGCCTACGAGCAGTATCCGGCGTTCTTCAAATCCAAACCGTTGACCATCCCCGACGATGCGCCCGGCGTGCCCGGCATCCTGCAGGAGGCCTGGTGGAATCTGGACTGGATGCTCGCCATGCAGGACCCGGCCGATGGCGGCGTGTACCACAAGCTCACCGACAAGCAGTTCGATGGCTTGGTGATGCCGGATCAGGCCACGCAGCAGCGCTACGTGGTGATGAAGACGACTGCCGCGAGCTTGGACTTCGCTGCGGTGATGGCCGTGGCCAGCCGCGTGTATGCGCCGTTTGAACAGCAGTATCCGGGTCTGTCGGCGCGCATGTTGAAAGCCTCGCGGGCTGCATGGGCGTGGGCGAAGCAGCATCCGGATGTGATCTACCAGCAGCCCAGCGACGTGCGCACCGGCGGTTACGACGATGCGCACCTGGACGACGAATGCGCCTGGGCGGCGGCCGAGTTGTACATCGCCACCGGCGAGGATGGGTTCTACGATGCGATGATCGCGCGCAACGTGCCGGCCACCGTGCCGTCGTGGGGCAATGTCGGTGGCCTGGCCTGGATGTCGTTGGCCGGGCATCGCGAGCAACTCACGCCGCATGCCGATCGCGCGCGGATCGCACGGGAGATCACCGGCCTGGCACAGCAGTTGGCCGACACCTGGCAATCATCGGCATGGCGGCTGGCGATGAACGATGGCGATTTCGTGTGGGGCAGCAATGCAGGGGTGCTCAACCGCGCGATGATGCTGCTACAGGGCTACCGGCTGACGCAGCAGCGGCAATTTCTGGATGCGGCGCAATCGCAGCTGGACTACATCCTGGGCCGCAATCCGCTGGGGCTGTCCTTCGTTACGGGAATAGGCAAACGCACCCCGATGCATATCCATCACCGCCCCTCCGAGGCCGATGGTATCGAAGCGCCGGTACCGGGTTGGCTGGTCGGCGGCCCGCAGCCGGGGCAGCAGGATGCCAAGGAGTGCAAGGTGCCGTATCCCTCCAAACGGCCGGCGTTGTCGTACCTGGACAACTTCTGCAGCTACTCCACCAACGAGGTGGCGATCAACTGGAATGCGCCGCTGGTGTATGTGAGCGCGGCGATCGAGGCGTCGACGCGCTGAGGTGGGCGTTTTCAGCGCGACAGAACGCTTGCCTTCTTCCTCCGGGAGAAGGTGGCGCATAGCGCCGGATGCGGGTACGGCGTCGGCAGGAACACCGACACATCGTACCCTCACCCCAACCCCTCTCCCGGGGGGAGAGGGGCTTAAACTCACTCCAGCCGCGTCCCAAAGATCCGGTCGCCTGCATCGCCCAGGCCGGGCAGGATGTAGCCCTTGTCGTTGAGGTGGTCGTCGATGGCCGCGGTATAGACCTCGACATCCGGGTGCGCCGCTTCCAGCGCCTTCAGGCCTTCCGGCGCAGCGACCAGAAAGATGCCTTTGATGCGCCGTGCGCCCGCGCGCTTGAGCATGTCGATGGTGGCGATCAGGGTGCCGCCGGTGGCCAGCATCGGATCCAGGATCAGTGCGTCGCGTTCTTCCAGGCGGCCAGTGAGGCGTTCGAAATAGGGCACCGGTTGCAGGGTCTCTTCATCGCGCTGCAGACCGACCACGCTCACGCGTGCGGCAGGAATCAGTGCCAGTACGCCGGGCAGCATGCCCAGACCGGCGCGCAGGATCGGTACCAAGGTGATCTTTGCGCCGGCAATGCGCTGCACCGTCACCGGGCCGGCCCAGCCGGGCTGGGTGTGCGATTCGGTGTCCAGGTTGGCGGTGGCCTCGTAGGCCAGCAGCGTGCCCAGTTCGGTGACCAGTTCGCGGAAGCCCTTGGTGCTCAAGGCGGCATCGCGTAGCAGGCCGATCTTGTGCTGGACGAGGGGGTGGCGGACTTCGACGATTTTCATGGGTGGGGGCAGGCGGGAGAGAGGCACAGTGTGCCGCAGCCGCGCGGTGTGTCGCCACATTTCGGGTGTGATCGCCGATGCATATGTCATGTCAGTGAAACGTCGTAGACATAGTGTGCCCACCCATTCTTAACCGATTGGGGAAGCACCCGTGTTGAACAAGACTCCGCTCTGCCTGGCGATCACGCTGACGTTGGCTGCGGCCACGTGGAGTCCGCTGGCGCATGCGGCCGAGGGTGCGGCCACTGGCGGCGGCGCCAGCGCTGCGGCAATCGACCTGGAGCGGCTGGAGGTGCGCCCGCAGCTGGAAGCGCAGGAGCGCGCGGTCGATCTCAAGCGTGCCTCCGATGCCATCCAGGATGCCGTCGCCTCCGATGCGATGGGACGTTATCCGGACAAGAATGTTGCAGAATCCTTGCAGCGCCTGCCCGGCGTCAGCGTCACGCGCGACCAGGGCGAAGGCCGCTTTGTGGTCATCCGCGGCCTGGATTCGTCGCTCAACAGCGTCACCATCGACGGCATGACCATGGGCACGCCGGAAGACGGCACGCGCTCGGCACCGCTGGACGTGATTCCCTCCGATTCCACCGAGCGCCTGAAGGTGGTCAAGTCGCCGACCCCGGACATGCCGGGCGATTCCATCGGCGGGGCGATCCAGGTGGAATCCACCTCCGCCTTCGATCGCGACGGACGCACGTTGCGCGGCTCCATCGAAGCCAGCCACCAATCGCTGTCGGGCAAGACCAGCCCGAAGGGCGCGTTCAACTACAGCGACATCTTCAATGGCACCTTCGGGGTGGCGGTGGGTGTGAACTACCAGGACCGCGAGTTCGAATCGGACAATACCGAAGTGGCCTACGACACCTTCGACGGCGGCGCGGACGACGATCTGTTCGCCGGCGAAGTGCAGCGCCGCAAATACTTCATCGAACGCACCCGCATGGGTGCGAACCTCAATCTGGACTGGCGCCCGGACGCGGATAACCGCTACTACCTGCGCACGCTCTACAGCCGCTTCGACGATGCCGAAACGCGTCAGCGCACCATCTTCGGTTTGAGCGATGGCGAGGTCAGTGCCAATGGCGACGGCACCTATACCGTGGCCAACCTGCCGGCCGACAGCATTTCCAAGCGCGTGCGCTACCGCACCAAGCAGGAAGACACCATGGCGTTGAGCGTGGGCGGCGAAAACCGCCTGAGCGCTGCCACCGTGGATTACAAGCTGGGCTACACCAAGACCCGCGAACGCGTGAACGATGAAAAGGAAGCGCGCTTCAATTACGACGGCGACGATCTGGCGGCCACGGTGGATCAGCGCAGTGGCATTCCGAAGCTGGGCTTTTCCGACAACGGTTGGCAGAGCAACGATGATTTCGTATTCGATCGCTTCGTGATTGCGCCCACGCAGGTGGACGACAGCGAGCGCAGCGCGCAGATCAATGTGCGCTTCGACGGCGAGCGTTCCAGCCTGAAGATGGGCGTGCTCGGCCGCTGGCGCCAGCGCGGGGTCAACGTGGACGAAAGCGAGCTGCGTCGTGGGCCGGCCATCGACCTGAGCGACTGGACCACCGCCGCGCCCGAACACCGTGGCGGTACCTTGGGCCAGAGCATCGGCTCGGACGGCATGCGCCGCTACTGGAACACCTCCGGCGATCTGTACAGTGCGCGCCCGCAAGATGTGGGCGGCAATCTGCAGACCTCGCTGCAGGACGATTACACGGCCACCGAAGATGTCTTCGCCACCTATGCGATGGGCACCTGGGACATCGGCGCGCTGCGCATGATCGCCGGCGTGCGGGTGGAAAATACGCAGTTCAATGCCACCGGCAACCAGGTGGACGTGGCAGCCAATGGCCGCACCGCCACGGTGACGCCGCGCGAGGCCTCCAGCAGCTACACCAACGTACTGCCCGGCCTGCATCTGCGTTACGACAGTGGCAATGACTGGGTACTGCGCTTTGCGGCCAACAAGACTTTGTCGCGCCCGGCGTTCGGCGATGTGTCGCCGCGCGTGAGCATCAACCGTGGCGATAACGAGGTGAGTCTGGGCAACCCCGATCTCGATCCGTATCGCTCGCAGAATCTGGACCTGTCGTTCGAAAAATACATCGGCAGCACCGGCGTGATCTCGCTGGGCGTGTTCCACAAGTCGATCGACGACTACATCGTGCAGACCATCAATACCGATGATGCGGAATTTCCGGGCCTGCGGGTCACACGCTCGATCAATGGCGACACCGCAAAGGTGCGCGGCGCGGAATTCAATTGGCAGCAGACCCTGGACTTCCTGCCCGAGGGCTGGAATGGCTTTCTGGTGGGTGCCAGCGCCACGGTGCTGGACAGCGATTTCAACCCGGGCCTGGAAAATCGTGCCGGCGATGACTTCACCCTGTCGCGTGCGTCCAAGCGCATCTACAGCGGCCACCTGGGCTACGAAAAATACGGGTTCAGCGCGCGCGTGGCGGCGGTGTATCGCAGCCAATATCTGGACACCATCGGGCAGAGCCGTGCGTACGATATCTACGTCGCCCCACACACGCAGCTGGATTTCAGCATGAACTATCAATTCAACAGCCACGTCAGCCTGTATCTGGAAGCGCAGAACCTGCTGGACGAGCCGTTGGAGCTGTATCAGGGCATCCGCTCGCGCACCCTGCAGAATGAAGAGTACGGCCGCACCTACGCGCTTGGCCTGAAGGTGGCGCTGTGATCGCACCACGCACCTTCGTGCAGATCACGCTGCTGTCCGCCGCCGCATTGGTCGGTTGCGCCAGCGCCCCGGCCGGCCGCGAAGCCGACGAAGCGCTGCTGAAGGATCCCTTGCTCAGCGAGGCCAAGGTGGCGCACGACGTGGTGCCGGAAGCCTTCATTACCGCGCTGACGCCATCGGACAACCTGGATTCGCCGGCCAGCTGGCTGGCGCCGGATGGCCGCCGTTGGGTGATCGCCACGGCCAAGGGCACGCATGCGCTGGTGGTGTTCGACGGCGACAGCGGCAAGCGGCTGCGCGTGGTCGGCGGCAAGGGCAAAGCCCTGGGCAAACTCGACCGCCCGAATGGCATCTCGGTGGTCGATGACCTGGTGTTCGTGGTGGAGCGCGACAACCGGCGCGTGCAGGTCTTCTCCTTGCCCGATCTCACGCCGGTGACGGCGTTTGGCCAGAACGAGTTGCGCGAGCCCTACGGCCTGTGGGTACGCAAGCACGATGGCGGCTACGAGGTGGTGGTCAGCGACAACTACATGTCGCCGGCCAACAAGGATCTGCCGCCGCCGCTGGCCGAACTTGGCCAGCGCTTTCGGCGTTATCAGCTCAATGCTGCAGGGCAGGGCTGGCAGGCACGCCTGACGCAGAGTTTTGGCGACACCAGCGAAGCGGGCGCGGTGCGGATTGCCGAATCGGTGTTCGGCGATGAAGCCAATGCGCGGCTGATGATTGCCGAAGAAGACGTGGCCGTGGGCACGCAGTTGCGCGACTACGGCATGGACGGGCGGTATCGCGGCCGCGACGTCGGCGCCGGGCTGTTCAAGGCGCAGGCCGAGGGCATCGGCCTGTTCGCATGCAGCGACGGTAATGGCTACTGGATCGCCACCGATCAGTTCAAGGACCGCAGCGTATTCCAGGTCTTCGATCGCAAGACGTTGGCGCATGTCGGCGCCTTTGCCGGCCGTGTGACCGCCAACACCGATGGCGTGTGGCTGGATCAACGCGGCGATGCGCGCTTTCCGGGCGGCGTGTTCTACGCGTTGCATGACGACCAGGCAGTGGCCGCGTTCGATTGGCGCGATATCGCGCGGACATTGCGCCTGAAGGAGTGCACGCCATGATGGCCGCGCGCGCATCGATCTACGCGTTGCTGGCAGCGATCGCAACCACGAGCATTCACGCGTCGGCGGCCGACCGCGCTGCCGAACCCAATACGCAGGTGCCGGCGGGTTCCATGCATTATGTTGCCGACGGCTTCCCGGACCGCATCGTTGCCACCCCCGCCCAGGACGCGGCCACTGGGTTTGCGGTTGCCTGGCGCACCGATGCCAGCGTCGAGAGGCCCTGGCTGGAACTGGTGGTCGCCGGCGATTCGCCGGATGTGGGTACGCCCCGACGCATTCGGGCGAGCACGCTGACGCTCGCCAGCGAAAACGGCAGCTCGCATCACCATCGCGCCGATGTCGATGGGCTGCAGCCGGACACGATGTACGCGTACCGCGTGCAGGGGCAGGGAACATGGGGCGCGTGGAATCACTTCCGCACGGCTGCCACAGCCACCACGCCGCTGACCTTGCTGTATTTCGGCGATACCCAGAACAAGAACCTCAGCCTGGTCTCGCGGGTGATCCGTCAGGCCTGGCGCTCGGCCCCGGACGCGCGGCTGGCCTTGTTCGCTGGCGACCTGGTCAGCGGCAAGGACGGCCAGGACGACAACGAATGGGCCGAGTGGTTCGAGGCCGGGCGCTGGCTGCTGGAAGGCACTGCAGTGGCGCCGGCGCCGGGCAATCACGAGTATCACGAAGAAGGCGAGGACACGCCGCAGGCAACGCGCATTCTCGGCAGTCATTGGCCGGTGACCTTTGCATTGCCGCGCAACGGACCGTCGGCCGCCGCGCGCACCAGCTACTGGTTCGACTACCAGGGCGTGCGCGTTGCCGTGCTCGACGGCACCTCGGCGCTGGATCTGGGCACCGGCCCCGCGCAGGCGCAGTGGCTGGACAAGGTGCTGGCCGACAACCCGCATCCCTGGTCGATCGTGCTGATCCATCAGCCATTCTTTTCGCCGCGCGCCGATCGCGAAAACGAAAAGTTGGTCGAACAGGTGTTGCCGGTGATCCGCCGCCACAAGGTGGATCTGGTGTTGCAGGGCCACGACCACACCTATGGCCGGCGCGGCGATGCGGCCGGGCAGGCGACACCGGTATTCGTGGTCTCGGTCGCCGGGCCCAAGCAGTACCGCCTGTCGGACATGGCGCGCACCACCATGCGCCCGGTGGGCGAAGACACCCAGCTCTATCAGGTGCTGCGTCTGGATAGCCAACATCTGGTGTACGAATCGCGCACGGCCACCGGACGTCTCTACGACGCGTTCGAACTGCAACGCGGCAGCAACGGCAGCAAACGCTTGATCGAACGCGAGGCTGGACGCATTGCGCCGCGCAATTGCCCGCGCAGTGCAACGCTCAAGGGGCGTGCGGATCGATGCTGGGAATGAGCGAGGGCAGGCAACAGCCTGTCCGCAATGCCGTGCTGCTGGTGGGCAGAGCCAGCAGTGCGCAGAGTTTCTGCGTGCCAGGTGCACCTAGCGGTGTGTCCTCCGCTAGCTTCTTCGACGTACCCGCTGCCGCCTTGAATATGACAAGGCAGCAAGCGGTTTAATCCGGATTTCGACGGCAGTTACGCGTTGTTTCAGGACTTCGCATCTGCATAGCTTGTTTCTATGGGCGCGCGTTTGATCATCAGCGAGTGCGATTTATGTCACGTCGCTAGTGCGACTACGGTTGGTGCGGCCGGGCCAGCGACCAGGTAGCCGAATCGATGCGGCACTGCGGTGGCGGCTCGGTTCCCCCACAGCCAGAGTCGCGCCCATGATTCCCCAACTGATTCACCTGACCGCGCCCACCAAGCAGCTGCTATGGGAAGAGCGCAGAATCTGCGATCGCCTGCAGCGCCTGTTGCCTGGATGGACCTGTTACGTCTGGGACGATGCCGATAACTCCCAGCTGATGCGGCGTGCGTTCCCCGAGTTTGCCGAGCGCTACGAGCAGATTCGCTTCAGTGTGATGAAAGCCGATATCGCCCGCTGCGCGTACATGCACGCACATGGCGGCTTCTACTTCGACACCGACTACAAACTGCTACGACCGCTCGATGCGCAGGTGCTGTCGCAGCATTGCGTGCTGCCCGTCGAGGAAGGTGCGCCGGGCCAGGAAGACTTCAAGATCGGCAATGCCGTGTTCGGCTCCGAGCCCGGGCATCCGTTCTGGCGCGCGTTCATCGAGCACATCTTTACCGCGTATGCGCCGGAAACGCTGCAGGACCACCGCGAGATTCCGATGATTTCGGGCCCGCGTGGACTGACGCGTTTCTACAACGCGCACGGTGGGCAGTTCGCCGACATCCTGTTCCCGCCACGCGATGCCTTCCACCCGGATCGCACCTGGTTCGGGCTTGGCCATCGTGGCGGCAAGAGCGCGGTCGGCTCGCACCTGTGTTGGGCTTCGTGGCGCGGCAAGTCGCCGCGGCGTGCGCTGACCAACTATCTGCGCCGCAAGTTGAACGCTGTGCCGATTTGAGTGGCAGCGTGCGCGTGATAGGGCAATCGGCCTGGGGCGGGGCCGCTCGGGTCGAATCTGAGTGAGGTCATTGCCCTGCATGCTGCCGGCGATTTATGCGAGCGCAAGCTTGCATGTTCAATTCGCTTCGCATCGTGTGTTGCAGGTGTTGCACGAATTCGGACCAGGCAACGCAGGCCGGACAATGGCTGATGGCCCAGCCTGGATCGGTGGACGCAACCGAAGGCTTGCGCCACTGTCGCTGACACCGGTCAGGGTTCCAAGGCACACCGCAGAGAACTGGTAGCAGACCTATCAGCCATCTGCAGCACACCGACGCCATACGCGCCGGCATGCCGCGTTGAGCGAATCAGGCCGCCTCGGCCTGCACCTGGCGTGGGCCTTCCTTGAGCGCACGCGCGATCAAGCCGACCAGCAGATCGAGCTCGTCTTCATCCATCGCAAAATGCGGAGTGAAGCGCAGCGAATTCTCGCCGCCGTGGATCACGTTGACGCCGCGATGGCGCAACCACTCCTCGGTGGAACCGGCGCCGTAGCACTTGAATTGCGGTGCAAGTTCGCAGGAGAACAACAGGCCGGTGCCTTGCACCTTGGTGATCAAGCCGCCGAGTTCGGCCTGCAGCGCTTCCAGCTTGGCAATCGCCTGCGCACCGCGGATGCGGATGTTGTCGCGCACCTGCGGCGTGAACAAGGCCAACGTGGCGCAGGCCACATCGAGCGCGCGCGGGTTGGTGGTCATGGTGTTGCCGTAGGTGCCCTTGCGATACACCTGCGCGGCGTGTTCGGTCACCGCCAGCACCGACAGCGGGTACTGGGCCGCGTTGAGCGCCTTGGAATAGGTCTCCAGATCCGGCGGGTCGAGCTGCTCGAACCCCGGGTAGTCCACTACCGACAATACGCCATGCGCGCGCAGCCCGGCCTGGATGGAATCGACCAGCAACAGGCTGCCATGGGTCCGGGTGAGCGCGCGCGCGGCGGCGTAGAACTCGGCCGGCAACGCACGCCCCGGGTCGCCTTCGCCCATCACCGGCTCCAGGAATACCGCTTCGATAAACCAGTGATTGCGCGCGGCCTCATCGAAGGCGCGTTGCAACGCGGTCACATCGTACGGGGCGATCGCGATGACCGAATCCTCGTCTCGATAGCTGGCCAGGTATTTGGTATAGGTCTTGCGACTGGAATCGGAATACAGGCCCGGGCGATCGGTACGGCCATGGAAGCTGCCCTTGACCACCAGGCGCTTGATGGTGGCACCGGCGTGCCGCGCGCCGGGGTCGGTGTGCAGCTTGGCGTTGGTATCGACGATGCGGGCGGCCAGGCCCACCGCTTCGGAGCCGGAATTGAGACACATGAAGCGTGCGAACGGGCAGCCGCCGCGGCTTTGGCCGATCTCGGCACGCAGGGCGCGATCGAGCCGGCGTTGCGCCAGGCTGGGCGTCATCACGTTCGCCATCACCTGCGGGCGCGCCATGGCCTCGAGCACCGCGGCCGGCGTATGGCCGAAGCCGAGCATGCCGTAGCCGCCGGCGTCGTAGAGCACCGCGCCCTTGAGCGTGACAACCCATGGTCCGCGTGCGGCCAGTGCCACGTAAGGCGTCACTGCGTCGTCGGCGTAGAAATTGATGAAACCTTCCTGCACTGCGCCGATCTGCGCCTCTTCGTCCAGGTCCAGCAGGTCGGCGGCGTCATCGCGCACCAGCGCGTATTCGGCTGCCGCCGCATGGATGGCCTGCTGCAGGTCAGGGTGGCTGACGGCCAGCCGCGCGATGGTCGCGTCGTCCAGGCCTTCGGTCAGGCGGCGGCCGCTATGGGCACGCAGCGGGGCGAGCGGGGCAAGGACGGACATGGCGCATCTCCTTCAAAGGTGGCGTTCCCTTCCTATTATCGGCAGAAGATCGGCGTTTGGCAGCGTGAATCTGGGCAAGAAGTACGATATTTTCGGCGATTCGCCGAAACGAATGCGCAATGTGAAGATCACCCCGTCCGACGAACGCCTGTTATCGCTGCTGCGCGAGGACGCACGCGCCTCCACCGCCCAGATCGCGCGGCGGCTCGGGCTCTCGCGCACGACCGTGCAGAGCCGCATCGAAAAGCTCGAACGCGACGGCGTGATCAGCGGCTACACCGTGCGCACGCATGACCACTACGAGCAGGGCCGCATCCGCGCGCACATCCTGATTACCGTGCTGCCCAAGAAAATGCCTGCCGTGGTGAAGGCCCTGCGCGATATTCCGGAAGTGCGCCTGCTGCATTCGGTCAGCGGTGCCTACGACCTGGTCGCCCTGGGGGTGGTCGGCGGCGTCAACGAGATGGACGTGCTCACCGACGCCATCGGCGCCATCGACGGCGTGGAGCGCACGACCAGCGCGATCATCCTGTCGACCAAATTCGAGCGGTGAATGGAGAATCGGGAATAGGGAATCGGAAGCGCTGCCGCCCGTCCGATTCCCCAGTCCCAATTCTCAATTCCCGGCCGCAGTTACACTATGCGGCTACCCAGACAACGATCCCGCGGCCTTGAAGAAGTCCGATTTCCATTACGACCTGCCCGACGAACTGATCGCCCAGGCGCCGCTGGCCGAGCGCGCGGCGAGCCGGTTGCTGGTGGTGCCGCCATCGCCGCAGGCGCTGGCCGACCGCCAGGTGCGCGATCTGCCCGAGTTGCTGCAGCCCGGCGACCTGCTGATCTTCAACGACACCCGGGTCATTCCGGCGCGCTTGTTCGGGCACAAGGCCAGCGGCGGGCGGGTGGAAATCCTGATCGAGCGCCTGCTTGGCGAGCGTCAGGCGCGGGTACAGATCGGCGCCAGCAAGTCTCCCAAGGCCGGCAGCCTGATCGCGCTCGATGCCGGTGGCCAGGCCGAGGTGCTGGGCCGCGATGGCGAGTTCTATCTGCTGCGTTTCGAGATCCCGACCCCGCTGGAGCACTGGCTGCTGGAGGCTGGCCGCCTGCCGCTGCCGCCCTACATCCGCCGCGAGCCGGGCGTGGAAGACCGCGAACGCTATCAGACCGTGTTCGCGCGCGAAGTCGGTGCGGTGGCCGCGCCCACCGCCGGGCTGCATTTCGACGAGCCGCTGCTGGCACGCTTGCGCGAGCGCGGGGTGGAGTTCGGCCACGTCACCTTGCATGTGGGTGCCGGCACCTTTCAGCCGGTGCGGGTGGACAAGCTCGACCAGCATGTGATGCACAAGGAGTGGCTCAACGTCGGGGCGGCGCTGGTGGAACAGGTGCGCCGCACGCGTGCCCGCGGCGGCCGCGTGATCGCGGTGGGTACCACGGTGGTGCGCTCGCTGGAAAGCGCCTGGCGCAAGACCGAGGCCGCGCCCGAAGGCGAATTGCAGCCATTCGCCGGCGAAACCCAGATCTTCATCCTGCCCGGCTACCGCATCCGCAGCGTCGATGCGATGGTCACCAACTTCCATCTGCCCGAAAGCACCTTGATGATGATGGTCTCTGCCTTCGCCGGCCGCGAGCGCATCTTCGCCGCCTACCACCACGCCATCGCGCAGCGCTACCGCTTCTTTTCGTACGGCGATGCGATGTTGTTGTGGGGCGGGGAAACGGGAGTCGGGAATGGGGAATCGTAAGGCGGGACCCGCCGAACGATCAGCCACCTGCCAACCGCTCTTCCCATTCCCGATTCCCCACTCCCCATTCCCGGCCCCTCAATGTCCCGACTCCAGTTCCAACTCCAAGCCACCGACGGGCATGCCCGGCGTGGGCGCCTGACCTTTCCGCGCGGCACGGTCGAAACGCCTGCGTTCATGCCGGTCGGGACCTATGGCTCGGTCAAGGGCATCCTGCCCGAGCAGATCCGCGCGCTGGGTGCGGAGATCATCCTGGGCAACACCTTCCATCTGTACCTGCGTCCGGGTCTGGAGGTGATCGGCGATCACGGCGGGCTGCACGGGTTTGCGCGCTGGGATGGGCCGATCCTCACCGATTCGGGCGGCTTCCAGGTGTTTTCGCTGGCGCATCGCCGCAAGATCACCGAGCAGGGCGTGACCTTTTCCTCGCCGACCGATGGCGCGCGGGTGTTCCTGGGCCCCGAAGAGAGCATGAAAATTCAAAAGGTGCTCGATTCGGACATCGTGATGATCTTCGACGAGTGCACGCCGTATCCGGCCACCGAGGACGTCGCGCGCCGCTCGATGGAGCTGAGCCTGCGCTGGGCGCAGCGCTCGCGCGATGCGCACGACGGGCTGGGCAACGATGCGGCGCTGTTCGGCATCGTGCAGGGTGGGGTGCATCCGGATCTGCGCAGCCGCTCGCTGGACGGCCTGCAAGCCATTGGTTTCGATGGGTATGCGATCGGTGGGCTGGCAGTGGGCGAGCCCGAGCACGAACGCAATGCCATGCTCGAACACCTGCATCCGCGCCTGCCGGCCGAGCGCCCGCGCTACCTGATGGGCGTGGGCCGCCCGGAAGACCTGGTCGAAGGCGTGGCCCGCGGGGTGGACATGTTCGACTGCGTCATGCCCACCCGCAACGCGCGCAACGGCCACTATTTCACCTCGTTCGGCACCGTGCGCATCCGCAATGCCAAGTACGAGCGCGACCTGGACACCATCGAGCCGGGCTGCGGTTGCCATGCCTGCAGCAGCGGCTATACGCGCGCCTACCTGCGCCATCTGGACCGCTGCAACGAAATGCTGGCGCCGATGCTGGGCACCCTGCACAACCTCTGGTACTACGAAAAACTGATGGCCGACATGCGCGCAGCGATCGCTTCGGGAACCTTTGTGGAGTTCCGGCGGTCCTTCTATGCGGCACGCGGCGCCACCACGCCGCCGTTGTCGGGGGAAACCAGCTGAGACCGGCCGCCCGCGCCCCGGCGCGGACGGCGTGGAACCTGCGTGGCATAATTCCCGGCTGTTCCGCCCCGGCGGTACCTGAATAGCGAGCGAGCCCGTGGGCGCGCTGGCACCAAACTAGGATGCACTGAATGAACCTGCTCGATTTCCTGATCCCCGCTGCCCAGGCGCAGGCCGCTGGCGGCGCGCCGGCACCCGGCCCGATGGGAGGCCTGTCCACCTTCGCGCTGCCGATCATCCTGATCGCGGTGATGTACTTCCTGATGATCCGCCCGCAGATGAAGCGTCAGAAGGAGCACAAGGCGCTGCTGGACAAGCTGGCGCGCGGCGATGAAGTGATCACCTCCGGCGGCGTTGCGGGCGTGATCACCGACATCGGCGACAACTTCATCAGCGTGGAAGTGGCCGACAACGTGCGTATCCGCGTGCAGAAGAGCGCCGTGGGCCATGTGCTGCCGAAAGGCACGCTGAAGTCGGCGAGCTAAGCGCGTCCTGCAATGGCTGCGCCGCTGTCAGGCAGGCGCAGTCGCCAGGTGGAACCGGAGGTCGTGAACCGCTGGTTCCACCGTACCGCCCGTATCCATCTGAAGACCATTGGCGACGTTGTACCGGTCGCTTGAAGTCGTTCTCACTGCTAGGCGCGGCGCCGGGATGGTGCCACGCGGGACTGTCGCAATGCTCGAATTTCCTCGCTGGAAGTACTTCCTGATCCTGCTGGTACTGGCCGTCAGTGCGCTGTATGCGCTGCCCAACGTCTACCAGAAGGACCCGTCCGTGCAGATCACCGCCAGCCGCGGTGCGCAGCTCGACGACGCACTGCGCAGCCGCATCGACGGTGAGCTCAAGAGCGCCGGCATCACCCCGAAGGCGATCACGAAAGAAGGCGACAGCCTGATGGTGCGGTTGCCTTCGCTGCAGGCGCAGACACGCGCCAACGACGTGTTGCGTCAGCAGCTGGGCGAGAACTACACCGTGGCGCTGAACCTGGCCTCCACCGTGCCGGACTGGCTGGCCAAGCTGGGCGGCCGACCGATGGTGCTGGGTCTGGACCTGGTGGGCGGCGTGCACTTCGCCATGCAGGTCGATCAGAAGGCCGCGCTGGAAAAGCGCCTGGACGGGTTTGCCGAGGATATCCGCACCACCTTGCGCGATGCGCGTATCCCATATCGCTCGGTGGAGCGTCGCGCCGACAACAGTATCCAGGTCAACCTGGGCGAGGGCGCCAGTGCCGACGCCGCGCGCGTGGCGCTGGCCAAGGCGCAGCCGACCCTGACCTACGACGTCAGCGGCCAGAACATCGCCGTGAAGGTGCCGGAGGCCGAACTCAAGCAGATCGCCAGCGGTGCGATCGAGCAGAACCTCACCACCTTGCGCAACCGCGTCAACGCACTGGGCGTGTCCGAGCCGACCATCCAGCGCCAGGGCGAGGACCGCATCGTGGTCGAACTTCCCGGTCTGCAGGACACCGCCGAAGCCAAGCGCCTGATCGGTGCCACCGCCTCGCTGGAATTCCGCGCCGTGGTCGACGGCAACGCCGACGATGCCGTGCGTAGCGGCAACATTCCGCCGGAGGCCAAGGTCTATCGCCTGCGCGACAGCAACGCTCCGGTGTTGTTGAACAAACGCGCGCTGGTGACTGGCGACCAGATGGTCAGCGCATCGGTCAGCACCGACCAGAACGGCATGCCGGCAGTGGCGGTGACGCTCAACAACGTCGCCGGCCAGCGCATGTTCGACTACACCAGCGCCAACGTCGGCAAGCTGATGTCGGTGGTCTACATCGAGCGCATTCCCACCGTGACCATGGTCGACGGCAAGGAAGTGCGCAGCGTGCGGGTCAAGGAAGAAGCCTTGTCGCCGACCCGCATTGCCGGCGTGTTCGGCAAGAACTTCCAGACCACCGGTCTGGAAAAGACCGAAGCCGAGAACCTGGCCAAGCTGCTGAAATCCGGCTCGCTGGCCGCGCCGATGGATTTCGTCGAGGAATACGTGATCGGTCCGAGCCTGGGTGCGGAGAACGTGGAGCGTGGCGTCACGGCGGTGGTCTACTCGTTCCTGTTCACCCTGGTGTTCTTCACCATCTACTACCGCGTGTTCGGCGCGATCACCTCGGTGGCGCTGCTGTTCAACCTATTGATCGTGGTGGCAGTGATGTCGCTGTTCGGTGCCACCATGACGTTGCCGGGCTTTGCTGGCCTGGCGCTATCGGTGGGTCTGTCGGTGGACGCCAACGTGCTGATCAACGAGCGTATCCGCGAAGAGTTGCGCCTGGGCGTACCGGCCAAGTCGGCGATTGCGGCCGGTTACGAAAAGGCCGGCGGCACCATCCTCGATGCGAACCTGACCGGCCTGATCGTGGCGGTGGCCTTGTACGCGTTCGGTACCGGCCCGCTGAAGGGTTTCGCGCTGACCATGATGATCGGTATTTTCGCCTCGATGTTCACCGCGATCACGGTCTCGCGTGCGCTGGCGGTGCTGATCTACGGCAGCCGCAAGAAGCTGAAGTCTGTCGCTATTTAATGCGAGTCCCTCGCAAGAGCCCGCACATCCATGTGCGGACTTTTTAGGAAGATCTTTCGATGAAAATTTTTCCGCTTCACCTGATCCCGAACGACACCAAGATCGATTTCATGAGCTGGCGCAAGCCGGTGCTCATTTTGATGCTGGTGCTGGCAGTCGCCTCGGTCGGCATCATCGTCGGCAAGGGTTTCAACTACGCGCTGGAGTTCACCGGCGGCACGCTGGTGCAGACCTCGTTCCAGAAGACCGTGGACGTGGATCAGGTGCGCGAGAAGCTGTCCAAGGCCGGCTTCGAAAACGCCCAGGTGCAGAACGCCCGCGGCGGCAATGAGGTCATGATTCGCCTGCAGCCGCATGGCCAGAACAACAATCGCGACGATGCCGCACGCACCGTTGCCGAAGATGTGCGCAAGGCGGTGACCAGCGACGAGAATCCGGCCACCGTGCAGCCTGGCGAATTCGTCGGCCCGCAGGTCGGCAAGGATCTGGCCTTGAACGGCGTGTATGCCACGGTGTTCATGCTGGTGGGCTTTTTGATCTACATCGCGTTCCGCTTCGAGTGGAAGTTCGCGGTGGTCGCCAGCCTGACCGCGTTGTTCGATCTGCTGGTCACCGTGGCCTTCGTGTCGCTGACCGGCCGCGAGTTCGACCTGACCGTGCTGGCCGGCCTGCTGTCGGTGATGGGCTTTGCGATCAACGACATCATCGTGGTGTTCGACCGCGTGCGCGAAAACTTCCGTGCCCTGCGCGTGGAGCCGCTGGAAGTGCTCAACCGTTCGATCAACCAGACGCTCTCGCGCACGGTGATCACCGCGGTGATGTTCTTCCTGTCGGCGCTGGCGCTTTACATCTACGGCGGCGAGTCGATGGAAGGCCTGGCCGAGACGCACATGATCGGTGCGGTGATCGTGGTGATCTCCTCGGTAATCGTAGCCGTGCCGATGCTGAGCATCGGGCCGTTCGCGGTGACCAAGCAGGACCTGCTGCCCAAGGCCAAGGACGTGGAGGCGCTGGCGCGCCGTCCTTGACGGGTTGGCAAAAGGTGACGAAAAACCGCGCATTGCGCGGTTTTTCGTTTTCTGAGGTGGTCTACATGTTTGCGTGCTGGTGCATTAACAGCATCGCCGAGCGCTCTGGACAATAGCGCCGCTGGAGTTGCATGAGCGCCGGCCGAACATCCCGACACCGGCCTTGGCGGCGTCTGGTCATCCGTCTTGCTCGCGCAATGGCTTGCTGCTGGCGTGCTGTCTCCATCGTATGTATGCACCAGTTGCATCGATTCCTGGATCGACGGGCGGGCTCGGCCAGGGAGAGTTTCATGCGCCTGGTGGGGGACGGCGTCATGTTGCGCAAAGAAGTTGCCGTCGACCACATCCACGCGCCCGCGCCAGGCGGGCTTGAGGCCGATGATGTACATGTCGGCGCTGACCTAGTGCAGACGATCTTCCGGCAGTAGCGTGCCCTTGACTTCCAGTCGATTCTTGATGGCTGCATACATCGCACGCGGGTGCGCTCATGGGGCGCAGGTTCTGCGATTGCATGGCGTGCTTGCTGTGGCTGAGCATGGCTGGTTGTTCGTTCGCTACGTCGCGGTGCACTGGATGCCGTCGGCGATGACCTGAGCATAGCGATCGAATGCCTGTCCCTCGGGTAGAAGCAGGCGCGGAATAGCCAGTTCGCATTCCAGCAACTGCAGTCGGCCATCCCGATCATGGAGTACATCGATACGATCGAACCATAGCCAGCCGTAGCGGCGTACCAACGTGTCATGGACGTGCTGGGCCCAACTCAGCTCTTCGCGGCCCGCACTCCACGGCTGATTACGGCCGCCCAGACGCTCGTGTGCCCACCAGCCGCCTTGATCGCCAACGGTCTTGCGGACCGCGTGGCTGAAGTGTCCGCCAAGAAACACGAAGGAAAGCTCGCCGAACTCGAGTACCGAAGGCTCGAAGCGCTGCACGCAGATGCTATGAGTTTTCAATAATCTGGACAGGATTGCCGTATAGCGTTCGGTGTCTGCTCCGAGCACGTAGTGACTCTTGGCGCTGCGTCTGCCGCCTCGCGAAAGGCGGATGGTTCTCCACGATCCGGAGGAAACGGTCGGCTTGATGACGATGTCGTCCCAGCCGGTTTCCGCCATGAGTTCCTGGATGCGCAGCGGCGCGGCGCACTCGACCCACCGGGTCGGGATCAGGTCGATTCCTGAGTCGCCCAGCTTGCGCAGATACAGACCCTTGTCGAGCGCATCGCGGATCAGCACGATATTGTTGGCGAACGGAATCGCTCCATCTGGAAGATCCTGCACACGCTGATGCAGGCGCTCTATCTGATTCAGGAATCCACTGTGCTTGTGATACCAGCGACACATGCGGACATTGATGAGATCGACGCCGCGCAGGTCCACTTCGTCGATCTCGTTCAAGTGCACCATGCGTGCGTGCACCCCACGTAAGCGCAGGGCTTGAACCGCTTCCGGATACTCCAGATGCGGTGCACCCAGACTGAGGTAGATCGCATTCTTCTGCTTGGCAACCATCAAGGCGCGCTCCGTTATCGCGCGTCCTGCTGAGGTGATGGTACGTCGTTGACAGCAGCGTGGACGCGGTTGACGCCACGCCAGCCTCTGCGCATCCGCGTCTCCGCAGCGTCCCACGCATAGCAGAGCGCAAACTGCAGCAATAATCCCAATGGACGCAGCCGGATGACCCAGCCAAGACGCGTCATGGGGGAGATGGGTAACCGGTCGAACCATGTCGCGCTGCCAGCTGGCCGCTGGTCGGCAGGTTGCACGAGGTCGCGTGCGCTGACGTCGATATGGCCAACCTTTGCGCCGCCAAACAGCTTCCAGACACGCGGCAGCGGAGCCGTCAGGCTCAGGAAACTGGTGATACGCGGTACCCTGATGCCATTGTCCTGGCGCCAACGTGCGCGTCTGGCGAGCTGACGTTGTAGATGCGCCTGCAGGCGTTGCACCCGTTCTGGCGACAGCCATAGCCAATAGGGCGAGCGCGAGTAGAACAAACGCGATTCCAGTCGCTGCCGCAGACGGCGCAGCTGGGCGGTTTCACGCGAGGATTGACCTTCGGTCTGCACGAGCCAATGCGTCAACGCCGAGCGAGTGCTGCCCATGCACCAGAACACCGCCATATCCAGCATGTGCGACAGCAGGAAGAAGCGTGAATCCTCGATGGCCGGCGAGTACTTCTGGTGGACCATGTTGCGCAACATGTGCCAGTCCTGGCGGGTGGCATGATTGATTCTCTCGATATAGCCCCGGTCCAGATGCTGATCGAGCACGTCGCGTTGCACCACGTTGGCGATGTGCCAGCTGGTCACCATGCCCAGCGCCATGCCCTGGCTGTAATAAGCATCGATGATGCTCGCCGAGTCTCCGGCCATTGCGTAGCGACGCGCGCTGACAAAGGTGTCGGTCCAATGCTGCACGTTGCGAAAGGTCTGTAGCTCGAGCAGTGTCTGTTCGTTGATGACGCCGTCCAGCAACGGATAGCGCCGGATCAGGTTCCAGAATTTCTCGGCAGGTGTCGCCCCTTCCGGCGGGTTGCGCTGGTCGAAGGTCGCGCCAACGCTAATACGATCCTGGGACAGGCGAATCACCCAGATCCAGTAGCCGCGCCCCCAAAGGTGTACGGTATACAGATCGCGAGGCGTCGATCGCCCGTCCTGCAGCAGGCAACGCCAGCGCGCATCGAACACCGCATCTCCCGCATGTTCGAACTGGCCCCAGATGGCGGTGGTCTGGAATCCATCGCGCCCTTCGTGCTGCTCTGCGGTGTGTCCCTGCTGCCTGGCCAATAGCCGACTGCGCCCTGAGCAATCCACCAGCCACCGCGTATCGCTCGTTCCCTCACACCCCTGGCCTTGCCAATGCATCAGGTGGGGTCCTTCGTCCTCTGCGAGCACCACCTTGCGGATGCGCACGTTGTCGATCAAGGTGATGTTTGGATGTTCACGTGCCGCTTCGAGCATGACCGCTTCGGCTTCTGGCCTGACGATTTGCATGTCCAGAAACATGCAGCGAAACCATTTCTTGTCGGGGGCCAGGTCATAGAGATAGTGCGGTGGATGCGGATCTGCGTTGACTGCCCATTCGGTGGCCTGGCCGAAATCGTGACGGTACTCGGCGCCAGCGCTGAACCAGACGCCGAGCTTGATGAACGATCGCTCGGTGATAAATGTGTCCAATTCGCCGATGGTGCGCAAGAATGCGCTGGTAAAGACCAGAAAGGATTCGCCTACCTTGAAGCTGTGTCTGCGCGCTTGCAGGTTGTCGATCAGCGTGACGTTTAACCCACGCTTGGCCAACTGAAGTGCATTCGTCAGCCCGATGATGCCTGCACCGATGACGACGACTTGATTGGATTTAGGTGGGCATTGGTGTGCAGCAGTCGAACTCATGTCCGTGATCCTTCAACGGCCGATGAAAGACCGGTACTTGAGCCTACCTACGGTTTTTCACAGAGAGTGCGCCGTCGCGAATTTATGTCGCGCAATTGCACGATTTTTTCAGGCGCGAAAGCGAAAGTGGAAACATTGTCGAGCATTTATCGTCGATTCCCCCAACTGGCGCTTATGCGGTATGGGTCGGCAAAAGCGGTAACAGCCACCTGCACAGCCAGAGCCAGACCCCAGGCAATGCGAGCGACGGCCCGCATTGCAGGCCTCGCCATGAAAACGCTTGTGCTGGTGCCCGATCACAGATTCCAGTCGATCCGCATGCCCGCGATCAGCGCGTTCTTCAGATCGGTGGTGCGGGTCGGTTCGTTGAACTGATCCGGGTTGATCACGTAATGCAGGTTCGGCGCGATGCGCAGGCGCTTGGTGACCTGGATGCCGTAGCTCAGCTCCATCATGATCTGGTTGTCGGCCGGGGTGCCGGTGCCGCCGGCGGAGGCGCGCGCCAGGCGCAGGTTTTCGATCGCTTCGTCGCTGTATTTCTGCTGCGTGATCACAAACGCAATGTTGTCCTGCGGGCGGCTGGCGAAGGTGCCTTTCTGCACCAGGCCGAGCTGGATGAAATGGTCCTCGATCGCTTGGCCGCCGGTGCTCTGCAGCACAGCGCCGAACACGGTCAGGCCGCGCGTGCCCGACGGGTCCGGATTGGTCACCTGCTGTTCGAAGCGTGCGAACAGGCCCGAGCGGCCTTGCTTGTTTTCATACCCCAAGCCGCTCAGCACGGCCGGGTTGCCGTTGCGGTCGCGCAGCGGGTCGGTGTAGTCGGAGTTGTCCTGCCAGCCGCCCAGTTCGTACATGGCGGCCATGCTGCCGTCGCCGCCCTTGTTCTTGTAGCCCACGGCATAGGGCACCACCACGCCGGTGGTGTCGTTGGTGCTCCAGTTCAGGCCGTGCTGGCCGTCCTGCGCCTGGATTGGGTTGACCTCGTAGGCGCCGACATGCAGATAGACCTTCGGTGTGACCCAGGCGGTAGCATGCGCGGCCCAGCTGGAGACCGGCCAGTAGGTGAAGTTGCTGGTGCGGAACACGAAGGTGGGGTTGCCGCAGGCCGAGTTGCCCTGGAAGTACTGGCACAGGTCCGAGCCGAGGAAGTGGATGTTGGCCACGCTGCGGCCGGCTTCCAGTTCCAGACGGTCGTTGAAGAGCTTCTGCAGCAGGGTGAAGTTGGCCAGGCGCGTGCCCTGTCCGCCGTAGATTTCCTGCACCGAGGTGCTGTTGCCGATGCTGCTGTTGGCCAGGTTGGTGCCGTGGCGGTTGGTGACGTACAACTTCACCGTGGCGCCGTTCCAGCCGAACAGGCGGTCCATGTCGACATCGGTGCCGACCATCAACTGGCCTGCGTAGGCGTCGCCGCTTTTGCGGCCGCCGTCGATCATCGAGGCGGCTTCGCCGGTGTAGCCCAACTTGAGCTTGAAGGCGTCTGCGGCGTCCTGCGCGTGGGCGAGCGGGGTCAGCGCCAGTGCCAGCGACACGCACAGCAGGCGGGGACGGGCATGGCGGGGGGCGAGGACGGTCATGGCAGGACTCCGAACGAAGGTAGGCGTGGCCGGGTGGCGAACGCGACAGCTAGGGGATGGGCAAGCCGCTGGCCGCGCACGAAGGTGCGCAGCGCAGCGGTGAAACCAGTCAGGGGTGGAGCGGGGCGGCGATCAGGCGTGGCGCATGCGCGGGCGGCAAGCGGCAGTGGCGGGGGGGTCGAAGGTCAGGCGACCACGTCGGCCACCGGCTTCTTGAGCAGGCGCAGTGCCACCGCGGTGACCACCACGCCGACCACCAGGGCCAGCACGTAGTTGAGCAGGTGGGTGACGGCGTTGGGGATCAGCAGCACGAAGATGCCGCCATGCGGCGCCTTCAATTCGGCACCGGCGGTCATCGAGATGGCGCCGGCCACGGCCGAGCCGATCACCAGCGCCGGGATGGTGCGCAATGGGTCGCGCGCAGCGTAGGGGATGGCGCCTTCGGTGACGAAGGCCAGCCCGAGCACGCCGGCGGCAGTGGCCGATCCGCGTTCTTCGGCGGTGAAGCGGTTGCGGAATACCCAGGTCGCCAGCGCGATGCCCAGCGGCGGGGTCATGCCGGCCACCATGGCGGCGGCCATCGGGGTATAGACCTGGCTGGCGATCAGGCCGGTGGAAAACGCATAGGCCGCCTTGTTGACCGGCCCGCCCATGTCGAAGGCCATCATGCCGCCGAGCAGCAGGCCCAGCAGCAACGCGCTGCTGCCCTGCATGCCGCGCAGCCAGGCGGTGAGCCAGGCCAGCAGGTCGGCCACCGGCTGGCCGAACACGTACATCATCGCCAGCCCGACCAGCAGGGTGCCCAGCACCGGCAGGATCAGCACCGGCTTGAGGCCTTCCAGGTTGCGCGGCAGGCGGATGTAGCGGTTGAGCGCAGCCACGCCATAGCCGGCGATGAAGCCGGCAATGATCCCGCCGAGGAAACCGGCATTGAGATTGGCCGCCACCAGGCCGCCGATCATGCCGGGCGCGATGCCGGGGCGGTCGGCGATGGAGTAGGCGATGTACCCGGCCAGGGCCGGCACCATCAGGGTGAAGCCGGCCTTGGCGCCGATCTGGAACAGCGACCAGGCCAACGTGCCCTGGTGCGCATCGTCGCCGGCGTAGATGCCGCCCAGCGCAAAGGCCAGCGCAATCAGCAGGCCGCCGGCAGTGACGAAGGGCAGCATGAACGAGACGCCGGTCATCATATGCTTGTAGGCGCCGGTGCGGCCATTGCCCTTGCTCGCGGCGGCGCTGGCGGCGGTGCCGGTGGCGGGCGTGGCGCCGCCCTGCACGCTGGCCTCGGCCAGGGCCTTGTTGATCAGCGCCGGGCCATCGTTGATCGCCGGCTTGGTGCCGCTCTTGAACACGCGCTTGCCGCCGAAGCGGGCCAGATCGACCTCGCGGTCGGCCGCGATGATGACCACGTCTGCCGCACGGATTTCATCGTCGGTGAGCGCGTCCTGCGCACCCACCGAGCCCTGGGTTTCCACCCGCATCTGGTAGCCGAGCTTCTTGGCGGCCTGCTGCAGGCCTTCGGCGGCCATGAAGGTGTGCGCGATGCCGGTAGGGCAGGAGGTGATGGCGACGATGCGCTTGCTGCCGCTGGCGGCGCCACCGGGACTGCCGGCGACGGCCGGGTCGGCGTGGGCGGCCAGCTTGCCGATCGCAGCGGCCGGGTCGTCCAGCACCGCGCCCAGGCTCAGGCGCACCAGTTGCGCATCGCCAAAGCGAGTGGTGTCGGCATCGGCGTCGCCGACCACCAGGACCTGGGCGGCACCGCTGGCGAGTTCGCCCGGCAAGGCGCCGAGTACGCCCTGGTCGCTGCGGATTTCGATCGTCACGCGACGGCCGGCGGCAGTGGCCGCGCGGCGCAGCGCTTCGGCCGCCAGGACGGCTTCGGTACTGCGTTCGCCAGCGGCGATGACCACGATGGAAGAGGACATGGCAAAACTCCTGCTGTGTTGCGGTCGCCGGTGTTGTCGGCGGGGGAATTTCAAGCGTTATGCGTGGCGGTGATGCGCGCGATCTGCCGCTGTCTGCAACTGCCGGCCCGACGGCCACCTGGGTGCATGCATCGGCAGTGGCCAATGGCGGCTCATGACAGCATTTCGATCACGACATCGGTTGCGGCGCGGCGCACGCCCTCTGGGGTCATCCGGCGCGCGTCGCCGCTTTCCAGCCGGCACATCGAAAACGCCGTGGCCAGCCGTGCGCACTGCTCCAGCGTGGTCGCGGCATCGAGCGAGGCGGCGGCCAGACCGGCCACCATCGCATCGCCTGCGCCCACGCTGCTGCCGTGCGCCAGGCGTGGCGGACGGGCGATCAACCGCTGGTCGCGCTGCACGAACAGGGCGCCTTCGGTGCCCATCGAAATGACCACCAGCTGGATGCCGCGTGCGATCAGTTCGTGCGCGGCGGCGCTGAGTGCGCCGCGGTCGTTCAACGGGCGGCCGGTCCAGGCTGCGAGTTCGTCGCGATTGGGCTTGACCGCGTACGGCAGCGCCTCGCGCGCGGCATCCAGCGCGCTCACCAGCGGCATGCCGCTGGTGTCCAGCAGCACGCGCGCACCGGCAGCGCTGGCCTGGGCCTGCAATTGCGCCCAGCTGTCGTCCGGCAGCCCGGCCGGCAGGCTGCCCGACAGCACCACCGGCAGGCCGGGGCGCAGCAGCGGGGCGAGATGATCGGCCACGCCTTGCAGATGCGCAGGCCCTAGGCGCAGGCCGGGCAGGTTGATGTCGGTGGTGTCGTTGCTGCGCGCGTCGACCAACTTGAGATTGGTACGGGTTTCGCCGGCCACGCGCTGGCAGTGATCGGCGATGCCGCGTTCGCGGAACAGGGCTTCGAATACGCCGGCATTGCCGACCCCGAGCACGCCCAGCGCAGCAACCTCGCTGCCCCAGTCGGCCAGGCAAGCGGCCACATTGATGCCCTTGCCGCCGGCATCGTTGCGCACGCTGCTGGCGCGGTGCACGGCGCCAGGCTGCAGGTGTTCGAGCTGGATGGTCTGGTCGATCGCCGGGTTCAGCGTGACGGTGATGGCCTGCAGGCTCATGCCTTGTCCTCGCGCTTGGCTTCCAATGCGCGCACCTGTTCGGCGGTTTCGCAGGCCAGCGCTTGTTCGGCGAGCTGTTGCAGCTGGCTCAACGCGGCGCCGCGCAGGCGTGCCTTGACCGCCGGGATGTCGTTGGGCGTCATCGACAATTCCTGCACGCCCAGGCCGGCCAGCAGGCTGGCGCCGAACGCATCGCCGGCCAGGCCGCCGCAGACGCCGACCCAGCGGTCGTGCTTGCGTGCGCCTTCGATGGTGCTGCGGATCATGCGCAGCACCGCCGGGTGCAGGCTGTCGGCTTCGGCCGCCAGTTCCGGGTTCTGGCGGTCGATCGCCAGCACGTACTGGGTGAGGTCGTTGGTGCCGATCGAGAAGAAGTCTGCGTGGCGCGCCAGCACGTCGGCCTGCGCGGCGGCGGCCGGCACTTCGATCATGATGCCGATCGGCACCTCCGGTGCGTCGAGGTCGGCGCGGATGCGTGCGCAGATCTCGCGCAGCGCGATCAGTTCCGGCACCGAGGTGATCATCGGGAACATGATCGACAGCCGCGCGCCGTCCTTGGCGGCGCGATACAGCGCACGCAGTTGCGGCTCCAGCAGGTCGGGGCGACGCAGCAGCAGGCGCGCGCCGCGCACGCCCAGGAACGGGTTTTCTTCGTGCGGCAATTCCAGATGCGCCACTTGCTTGTCGCCGCCGATATCCAGCGCACGCACGATCAGCGGGCGGCCATCCAGCGCCTGCGCCATCGCCAGGTAGGTGGCGTGCTGTTCGTCTTCGCTGGGGGTGCGGCCGCTTTCCAGGAACAGGAATTCGGTGCGCATCAGGCCAACGCCCTCGGCGCCCTGGGTCAGCGCCATCGCGACCTGGTCGGGTAGATTGACGTTGGCGCCGATGTCGATGTGGTGGCTGTCGGTGGTTTCGGCCGGCAACGCGCGCTGCGCCGCTTCGCGTTCGCGAATGGCCTGCTGCTCGGCGATATGCGTGCGTGCTGCGTCCAGATCCTGCTCGGACGGGTCGATGTACAGACGCCCGCTGCTGCCGTCGATGATGGCGGTGACGCCGTCTTCGATTTCCAGCAACTGGCCGCCGGCCGCGACCAGCGCCGGCAGGCCGAGCGTGCGCGAGAGGATGGCGGTGTGCGAAGTTGGGCCGCCCTGCGCGGTGGCCAGGCCGAGCACGCGCGCGGTGTCCAGATTGGCGGTATCCGACGGCGACAGGTCGCTGGCGAGCAGGATGCACGGCTGATCGGGCAGGTCGGTGAGACCGGCGCCGGCCGCGGCCGGGTCGAGCTGGGCCAGCACGCGCCGGCCGACATCGCGCAGATCGGCCGCGCGACCGGCCAGCACCGGGTTGCCGAGTGCGGCCAGGCCGGAGGCGATCTGTTCCACCGCCTGGTGCCACGACCACGCCACGCCATGGCCTTCGACCATCAGTTGGCAGGTGCGGGTGATCAGGTCGGTGTCGTTGAGCAGTTCGGCCTGGGCCTTGAAGATGGCCGCGTCCGAGGCGCCGAGCCGGCGCTGGGTGTCGTCCTGAATCGCCGCGAGCTGCTGGCGGGTGCGGGTCAGCGCGTCGTGCAGTTGCGCGCCGCCATCGCCCAGGCCTACCGGTTGATCGGCCACTTCGGTCTGCGCGGCGCGCAGGCGATGGACGATGCCGATCGCCACGCCCGGGCTGGCACCAATGCCGACAATGGCCGGCTGCGCTTGCGGCGGCGTCCAGCCGGCCACCGGGGCGGCGCGACGTTGCGCTGCGCGCTCGGCATCGGCCTTTTCCTGCGCGGTCAGGCTGTCCATGACGGCGCGCAGGCGCTTGAGCAGCTCCGCTGCGTCGCTGCCTTCGGCCGAGACGGTGATGCTGTCGCCGGCACGCAGGCCCAGCTGCAGCAAGCCGACCAGGCTCTTGGCATCGGCGGCCTGGTCGCCGGCGCGTACCTGCGCGCGTGCCGAGAAGCCGCGTGCGGTCTCGGCCCAGCGGGTGGCCGGGCGCGCGTGCAGGCCGTTGGGGTAGGCGATGGTCCACTCGAATGCTTCGGCCAGGTCGGTGGCCGGCGCGGCGCTGGTCTCGGGTGCGCGGTCGCCGGTGAGTGCGGCCACGATCACGCTGGGGTCGTCGGTACTGAACAGCGTTTCCAGCTGCGCCGGATCCTGGATCAGCCGGGTCAGCCGGCGCAGCAAGGTGATGTGGGTGTCCGATTGCGCGGCGATGCCGACCACCAGCCGGGTGATCTGGCCGGGGTTCCATTCCACGCCGTCGGGGAGCTGCAGCACTGCGATGCCGTCGCGGCGCACCAGGTGGCGGTCTTCGCCGACGCCGTGCGGGATCGCCAGGCCGTGGCCCAGGAAGGTGTTCGCCAGGCCTTCGCGCCGCCGCATGCTGGCCTCGTAGCCCGGCGCGACGCAGCCGGCCGCGACCAGTAACTGGGCGGCCTGGGCGATGGCGTCGTCCTTGTCGCGGGCTGAGGCGCGCAGGCGCACAAGGTCGGGGGTGACGGGGGCGGGCGACGGAGAGGACAAGGCGGGCTCCGGATGAGGTGGGGCTGGGAAGTATAGTGGGAACGTTCCCACGATTCAGGTCAATGTGCGGTGCACAAAAACGCTGTAGTGCTTTCGGGTTAGCATCAGGGCCGACACCGCGCCTGGGTCAAGGTGCGCAAAATGGAGCGGGAACGGTCCCAGTGAGTATCAGCATCAATGACGTGGCCCGCGTGGCCGGCGTGTCCAAGTCCACGGTGTCGCGCGCGCTGGGCAGCGGCCCTGTCAGCGACGAGGTGCGGGCCAAGGTGGAAGCGGCGGTGCGCCAGACCGGCTATCGGCCCAACCTGATGGCGCGTCGATTGCGATCCCAGCAATCCGGCATCCTGGGGGTGATCGTGGCCGACATCCGCAACCCGTACTTCACGGCGCTGATCCGTGCGGTGGAAGAGGTCGCCTACAAGGCCGGTATGCGCGTGACCCTGTGCAATACCGATGAAGATCCCGAGCGCGAGGCGTTATACCTGGAGCTGATGCAGGAAGAACGCATCACCGGGCTGATTTTTGCGCCGACCCGCGTCACGGTGGGGCGCATGCACGAGTTGGCGCTGGATTACCCCGCCGTGCTGGTTGACCGCGCCGGCCCTGGTAGCCGTTATGACAGCGTCGTGCTGGACAACGGCGCGGCCATGGCCGAGCTGGTGGCGCATCTGCAGGCGCAGGGCTATCGGCGCATCGGCGGGCTGTTCGGCAGCACCAGCACCACAGCGGCCGAGCGCCGCGACGGCTACCTGGCAGCGATGCGCGCACAGGGGCTGCAGCCGGATTACCGCGAAGTGGCGCCTACCGCCGAGGCGGCGATCGCCGAGCTGGGGGCATGGCTGGCCAACGACCGGCGGCCCGAGGCCATCGTCACCAGTAACAGCCTGCTGCTGATGGGCGCACTGAAGGCCGCACGCACCGCCGGCCTGCGCCTGCCGCAGGATCTTGCCCTGGCCGGGTTCGACAACGAGCGCTGGACCGATCTGGTCGAGCCGGGCATCACCGTGGTCGAGCAGCCGGTGGAAGACATGGGCCGGGCGGCGATGTCGCTGCTGCTGGAACGGCTAAGCAATCCGCAATTGCCGATCCGCCGCATGGTGATGACAGGACGCTGCGTGGTGCGTGGGTCGACCGGCGCGCGTATTGCGGGCGTGTAGGGCGGTAGCTTTTGGGTGCGGTGGCTTTAACGGCCATGCGTTCGCGCCCAGGTGCGCTCCTACAAGGATGGCTGTCTGCCGCGCGTTGCGGACCTGCACGATGTCGGCGAACCGGAGGTGTCGCTGGGCGTGATTGTTCACGCCATCGCGCCGATCACCGCAACCTGCCGACCATCGCACCTTCGTAGGAGCGCACCCGGGCGCGACGGGCGTTATCGGGAATGCGTTCGCGCCCGGGTGCGCTCCTACAAGGATGGCTGTCTGCCGCGCGTTGCGGACCTGCACGATGTCGGCGAACCGGAGGTGTCGCTGGGCGTGATTGTTCACGCCATCGCGCCGATCACCGCAACCTGCCGACCATCGCACCTTCGTAGGAGCGCACCCGGGCGCGACGGGCGTTATCGGGAATGCGTTCGCGCCCGGGTGCGCTCCTCCGAGTGGCGGATTTCGCAATGGTTTCAACGATGCCGCACAAAAAAGCCCCGGCAGTGCCGGGGCTTTTTATTTGCAACGACTGCCTGACTCAGCGATCCGGGCGGTGGGTGCCACCCTCGTTCTGCACGGCCAGGTATTCCTTGGACTGTTCGTCCAGCTTGTCGCCCAGCATGCGGCGCACCACCACGAAGAACAGCGGGATGAAGATCACGCCGAGTACGGTGGCGAACACCATGCCGCCGATCACGCCGGTACCGATGGAGTGACGCGAGTTGGCGCCGGCACCGGTGGAGATGGCCAGCGGCAACACGCCCAGGATGAACGCGAACGAGGTCATCAGGATCGGGCGGAACCGCAGGTGCGCCGCTTCCAGGGTGGCCTCGCGCAGGGTCTTGCCCGCCGCCCGCTGCTCCACTGCGAATTCCACGATCAGGATCGCGTTCTTCGCCGCCAGGCCAATCACCGTGATCATGCCGATCTTGAAGTACAGATCGTTCGGCAACCCACGCAGCATCGAGAAGGTGATCGCACCCAGCACGCCGATCGGCACCACCAGCAGCACCGCCACCGGAATCGACCAGCTCTCGTAAAGCGCGGCCAGGCACAGGAACACCACCACCACCGACAACGCCAGCAGCAGCGTGGCCGCATTACCGGCGATGATTTCCTGGTACGACATGCCGCTCCAGTCGAAACCGAATCCCGGCGGCAGATCGTTGTTGACGATATCTTCCATCGCGCTCATCGCCTGGCCGGAACTGCCGCCCGGAGCCGGGTTGCCGACGATGTTCACGGCGGAATAGCCGTTGTAGCGGTTCAGGGCCGGCGAGGCGTAGTTCCACTCGGCCTTGACCACGTTGCTCAGCGGGATCATGGCCGGCTGACCGTCGATACCGGTGGCGGTGGCGCTGGGAGTGAAGAAGTTGCGCAGCGACTCGGGGCCGGCGCGGAACTGATCGTCGGCACGCATGTTGACGCGCTTGATGCGGCCCTCGGCGAAGTAGTCGTTGACGTACACCGGCGCCAGCATCAGCTGGATCGAGCTATAGATATCGCTGACATCCAGGCCCATCGACTGCGCCTGTACGCGGTCTACGTGCAACTGCAGCTGCGGCGAGTTTTCCAGGCCGTTCGGACGCACGCCCACCAGGGTGTCCTGCTTCTCCGCGGCCTTGCCGAGCACGATGTTGCGCGCATTGATCAGCGCCTCCTGGCCGGCACCGGAACGGTCCTGCAGCCACATGTCGAAGCCGCCGAACTGGCCCAGGCCCTGCACGGTGGGCAGGTTGACCACGAAGATCTGCGCGCCCTTGATGCCATAGAAAGCGCCATTGAGTTGCTGGATCAGCTGCTCGGCAGTGACGTCGCGTTCTTCCCACGGCTTGAGCCGGATGAAGCCCATACCGACGTTTTCGCCCGAGCCCAGGAAGCTGAAGCCGGCGATCTGCAGCATGCCTTCCACGGCCGGCTGCTTCTCCAGCACCGCACGCATCTGCGCGAACGCCTCGTTGGTGCGGATCTTGGTCGCGCCCGGCGGCAGCTGCACGATGGCCACCGCAAAGCCCTGGTCTTCTTCCGGCAGGAAGCTGCCCGGCATCCGCGTAAACAGGAAGCCGCACAGCACCAGCAGCGCCACGAACGCAATCATCCATGGCGGCGAGCGCTTGAGGGTATGGCCCACCACGCCGACATAGCGATGCGCCAGCTTGTCGTAGTACTTGTCGAAGGTGCGGTAGACCCAGTTCTTCTTGGTGGAGTGGGTCGACTTGAGGAACGCGCCGCACAAGGCCGGCGTGAAGCTCAACGCGAGGAAGGCGGAGAACCCCATCGACATGGCGATGGTCAACGCGAACTGCTTGTAGATCGCGCCCGAGGCGCCAGGCTGCAGCGAGGAGGGGATGAACACCGCTGCCAGCACCACGGTGATGGCCACCACCGCGCCGGTGATCTGGGTCATCGCCTTCTGGGTGGCCGCCTTCGGCTCGAGGTGTTCCTCGCTCATGATGCGTTCGACGTTCTCGATCACCACGATCGCATCGTCCACCACGATGCCGATCGCCAGCACCATCGCAAACAGCGTCAGCTGGTTGATGGTGAAGCCGATCATGTACATGCCGAAGAACGTGCCCAGCAGCGCGACAGGAATCACCAGCGTGGGAATCACGGTGGCGCGGAAGTTCTGCAGGAACAGCAGCATCACCAGGAACACCAGCACGATGGCTTCCACCAGCGTGTGGATCACTTCCTCGATGGAGATGCGCACGAAAGTGGTCGATTCGTACGGCGCAAACCAGGTCACGCCCTGCGGGAAGGTCGGCTGCAGTTCGTCGAGCTTGGCGCCGACCGCTTCGGAGACGTTCAACGCGTTGGCGCCCGGCAACAGCTGGATACCGAAGGCACCGGTGGGCTTGCCGTTGTACTGGGTATCGAAGCCGTAGTTGCTCGGCCCCACGGTCACGCGTGCAACGTCCTTCAGGCGCACGGTGGCGCCGTTGTTGTCGGTCCGCAGGATGATGTTTTCGAACTGCTCGGGCGAGCTGAAGCGGCCTTCCGCCGACACCGTGGCGGTGAAGCTGATGCCTTCCGGGGTCGGGTCCGCGCCCACCGAACCGGCCGCGAACTGCACGTTCTGGTTACGCACCGCGGTCAGCACCTGGGTCGCCGACAGGTTGTAGCCCTGCAGCTTCTCCGGGTTCAACCAGATGTTCATTGCGTACTCGGCGCCGAACTGGTTGGTGCTGCCCACGCCGGGCACGCGCGAGATCTGCTCGAGCACGCGCGAACCGACGATGTCGTTGAGCGCGTCGCGGTTGATCGAGGGGTTGTCCGAGCGCAACGCGGCCACCATCAGGAAGCCGGCGTTGGCCTTGGCCACCACTACACCTTGCTGGGTCACTTCCGAGGGCAGGCGCGGCGTGGCCAGCGACACCTTGTTCTGCACCTGCACCTGGGCGATATCCGCGTCGGTGCCGGTTTCGAAGGTCAGGGTGATGGTCACGCGGCCGTTGGCGGCCGAGGACGAGTTGAAGTACAGCAGGTGGTCGATGCCGGTGAGCTGCTGTTCGATGACCTGGGTCACCGCCTTTTCGGCGGTGTCGGCGCTGGCGCCGGGGAAGTTGGCGGTGACGGTGACCTGCGGCGGGGCGATCGTCGGGTACGACTCGATACCCAGATTCAGGATCGAGATCACGCCCGCAAGCGAGATCAGGATCGCCACCACCCACGCAAAGACCGGGTGTTCGATAAAAAACTTAGGCATGTCCGGGTTCCGTCACTGCTGCTTGGACTGGGAGTCGGCCGGCTGCGCGGCCGCATCCTGCTTGGGCTGTTGCTGGGCGGCCGGCGCCGCTGCATCGGCCTTGTCGGCCGACGGTGCAGCTTGCGCGTCGCCGCCCTGTGCCGCGGCGGGCGCCGCGCCCGCTGCGCCGGGCTGGCCGCCTTGTGCCGGCTTGTTCGGATCCCACGGCACGCCCTTGGCCGGCTGCCCTTCCTTGGCCTTTTGCACGCCATCGACGATGACCTGGTCGCCCGGGGTCATGCCGCCGGTGACGATCCACTGGCCCTTCTGCTGGCCGTCGACGGTGAGGTTCTTGCGGACCACCTTGCCGTCCTTGCCCAGCACCAGGGCATAGGGTCCGGTGGCATCGCGCTGCACCGCCTGCTGCGGCAGCAGGTAGGCATTGTTGCGCTGGCCCAGGCTGGCCTTGAAGGTCACGAACGCGCCCGGCAGCAGCGATTGTTCGGGGTTGGGCAGGGTGGCGCGCAGCGACACCGCACCGGTGCTCGGGTCCACCGTCACCGCAGACACGTCCAGCGTGCCGGGGTGCTGGTACTGCGTGCCGTTGCCCAGCTCCACGTTGATGGAGGACTTGCCGTCGCCGCTGAGCTGCACGTTGCCGCTGCTCTGCGCCTGACGCAGGGCGGCCAGTTCTTCGCTGCTCATGGCGAAGTTCACATACAGCGGGTCGATCTGGTCGACGGTGGTCAGCAGGGTGGCTTCGCCGGCACCAACCAGTGCGCCTTCGGTCACGCGCTGAATGCCGGCGCGGCCGGTGATCGGCGAGGTCACGGTGGCGAAGCCGAGCTGGATGCGCGCGGCCTCGACCGCGCCGCGCGCCTGTTGCACGTTGGCGCCGGACGAACGCTCGTTGGCTTCGGCGGTGTCGATGTCGGCGCGCGAGACGTACTGCTGCGGCGCCAGGCTGCGCGCACGCGTCGCGGCGATCTTGGCGTTGGTATAGGTCGCTTCGGCGGCGGCCAGCTGGCCCTGCGCCTGCAGCAGCGTGGCCTTCAGCTGCGACGGGTCGATCTGGAACAGCGGCTGGCCTTCGGTGACGTTGGCGCCTTCGGTGTACAGGCGTTTGAGCACCACGCCGTCCACGCGCGCGCGCACGTCCGCCGAACGGTACGCCGACAGGCGGCCGACCAGGTCGCGTTCCAGCGGCAGCGTCTGCGGCTTCATCTCCAGCACCGACACTTCCGGCGGCGGTGCCTGCTGTTGGTCGGGCTTGCTGCAGGCAGCCAGCGCCACGGTGATGGCACAGGCCAGGCCGAATGTGCGGAGCGGGGCAATCATCAGGAGGAACTCCGTTAGGGTCTTGAAGTGAGAAGAGAAGGCGGTGGCGGTGGCGGTGGCGGCGTCGGCGCGGCAGGAGCCGGAGCAAACGCACGCAGGAAGGTGTCCACGGCGAACTGCGCCCACCGCTGCCTGGCGGGGAGGCCGGCGCGATGGGGAACTTGAAACCGTTGGCGGTCGAAATCCAGCCCGACGATCATGCTCAGCAGCAGTTCGGCCATGAAGTGCGGATCGTCATGCCGCAGTTGGCCGGCGTCGATCGCCTGTTCGAAGCGATGCGCCAGGCGCTGCTGCATGCCGACCACGCCGTCGTGGAAGATCTGCTGCGACTGGTCGGGAAACCGGTGCGACTGGGCTTCGACCAACCGGCAGGTCTGTAACACATCGGGGTTGTTCAGACGGTCAAGATGGGCCAGCGCGAAGGCCAGCAGATCGGCGTGGAGATCGCCCGAGACCGTGCCCAGCGGCCCGGCCGCCAGGCGCACGTGGTCCTGAAGTACATCGCGCAGCAGGTTTTCCTTGCAGCCGTAGTAGCTGTACAGGGTTTGCTTGGAACAGCCGGCCCGCTCGGCCACCGCATCCATGCTCAGCCGCATGCCACGCTCGGCCAGCAGCGCATGCACGGCCGCATGGATGCGGCGGTCGCAGTCCGAACGCCGGGCAGCACGGTGGGAACGAGGAATCATGGCGGTAGACTATACCGTCCAGTTTAGTTTTTAAACAGGCTTGACGGCCGCAGCGTTGTCTGCGCAACACCTTGTGTGCCAAGCCTTTGGCCGGACTTTGCCGGTTGTGGCGATCCAGCCCCGCCTTCCTGCCGTCGCGTCTTCGTCCATACAGACATGTAGCGCTTTTGCATGCCGCCAGAGGCCATCGCAGCCCACACATTTGCGCTATGCAGCAAGGCGTCGTCACTGCGCACCGGTACAATTCAGGTTTTCCACCGAGCATTCCAGCTCTACTCATGACAGCCAAGAAAGCCGCTTCGAAATCGTCCACGACGTCGGTCAAACCGGTCGCCGAACGTGCCGTCCCCGTGCTTGCCACCGAACCGCAGGCGGTGACCCTCGAGCCGGTGTTTGCCGCATTGCGCAAGCGCTACCCGGCCGCCCGTCAGGCCGAAGTCCAGGCGTTCGCCGCCGACTTCTACCGGCGCATGGAGGAGGACGAATTCCCGAACCATCCGCCAGAGCAGTGGGCGGCGCTGGCATCGGACATGCTGGAGTTCGCGCGCGCGCGCAAGGCCGGCACGGTCAACGTGCGGGTGTTCAACCCGACCTTGAAGAGCCACGGCTACGAGTCGCCGCATACCCTGCTGCAGATCGTCAACGACGATATGCCGTTCCTGGTGGATTCGGTCAGCATGACCCTGGCCGACCTGGGCATCGGCGTGCACGTGCTGGGCCATCCGGTGCTGCGCATCGCGCGCGACAAGTCCGGCAAGCTCACCGCAGTGGGCGAGGGCAAGAGCGAATCGCTGATGGTGCTGGAGATCGACCGCCAGCCGCCGGAAGAAATGCCCAAGCTGGAAGCGGCAGTGCGCAAGGTGCTGGCCGAGGTGCGCGCCATCGTGCAGGACTGGTCGGCGATGCGCGAGCGCATGGTCATGCTGGCCGACGATCTGGCGACCCGCCGTCTGCCGATCGACGACATCAGCCGGCATGAGGCCCAGGAGTTCCTGCGCTGGGCCGCGGCCGACCACTTCACCTTCTTCGGCTACCGCGAGTATCGGGTGGAGAAGCAGGATGGCCAGGACGTGCTGGCGCCGCTGGAAGAGACCGGCCTGGGCCTGCTGCGCGGACGCGACACCTCGCCGGCGCGCCCGGTGACCACGCTGGCCGCGCATGGGTTGAACGCCTCGTCCAAGCTCAAGGATGCGTTGATCCTGACCAAGACCAATGCACGCTCGCGCGTGCATCGGGTCGGTTACATGGATTACATCGGCATCCTGGAATTCGACGCCAAGGGCCGCATCGTCGGCGAGCAGCGCTTCCTGGGCCTGTTCACGTCCAGCGCCTACAACCGCCGCCCATGGGAAATTCCGCTGGTGCGTCAGCGCCACGAATACGTGATGAGCAAGTCGGGGCTGACTCCGAGCAGCCATAGCGGCAAGGCCTTGCGCCACATCCTGGAAACGCTGCCGCGCGAGGAGCTGTTCCAGTCCAACGAAGAAGAGCTGTACCGCACCGCGATGGGCATCCTCGGGCTGCAGGAGCGCGTGCGTAGCCGCCTGTTCCTGCGCCGCGACAAGTACGGGCGTTTCATCTCGGCGCTGGTGTACATCCCGCGCGAACGCTTCAACACCGATGTGCGCCTGCGCATCGAAGCCTTGTTGAAGGACGCGCTGCACGGCGAATACATCGACTCCAGCGTGGTGCTGGGCGAATCGCCGCTGGCGCAGCTGCACCTGATCGTGCGTCCCAAGAGCGGCGAGGCGTTGGAGTTCAACACCACCGAACTCGAATCGCGGCTGGCGCACCTGCTGCGCAACTGGCGCGATGCTCTGCGCGAAGCGTTGGTTGCGCGGCATGGCGAGGCCAATGGCCTGCGTATGGCGGCCAACTTCGGCCGCGCATTGCCGGCCGGCTATATCGAAGATTCGTCGATCGAATCGGCGGTGTCCGACGTCGAGCATCTCGCCTCGCTGGACGGCCCGGACGATCTGCATCTGAGCCTGCAGGAAATCCGTCGCGACGATGGCGTGCGTCTGGACGCGGGCGAAGGCCTGCGCCTGAAGCTGTACCGCCAGCTCGACGATATTCCGCTGTCCGATGCGATGCCGATGATGGAAAACATGGGCCTGCGCGTGATTTCCGAGCGGCCGTATCGGCTGCAGGTCGGCGAAACGCCGGTTTACATCCAGGATTTCGAGGTCGAATCGACCTCCGGCAAGATCAATGCCGCACACGCCGATGCCAGCTTCGGCGAAGCGTTCGAGCGCATCTGGAACGGCGACGCCGAAAACGACGGCTTCAATCGCCTGATCCTGGCGGCCGGCCTGCATTGGCGCCAGGTGGCCTTGCTGCGCGGCTACTGCAAATACCTGCTGCAGACGGCGGTGCCGTTCTCGCAGGCCTACGTCGAAGCCACCTTCACCCGTTATCCGCTGCTGGCGCGCTTGCTGGTGGAATTGTTCGAAGCGCGCTTCGATCCGTCCACCGGCGCTGAAACCAAGGCACAGATCTTCGCCGGCCAGGAGCGCCTGCGCGAAGAACTGTCTGCGCTGGCAAGCGGCGACGAGGCCACGCTCAAGGCGCTGGAAGCCGTGCTGGAAGCACGCGGCAGCGATCGCAACGCGCAGCAGGACGCTACCCGCGCCACCTTGCTGAAGTTGATGGATCGCGTGTCCAGCCTGGACGAAGACCGCATCCTGCGCAGCTTCATCGATGTGATCGATGCGACCTTGCGCACCAACTATTACCAGACCGACAAGAACGGCAAGCACCCACACTGCATCAGCTTCAAACTGGATTCGGCGCGGGTGCCGGATCTGCCCAAGCCGCGTCCGTATCGCGAAATCTTCGTCTACGGCCCGCGCGTGGAAGGCGTGCACCTGCGCTTCGGCGCGGTGGCGCGTGGCGGCCTGCGCTGGTCGGATCGCCGCGAGGATTTCCGTACCGAAGTGCTGGGCCTGGTCAAGGCGCAGATGGTCAAGAACACCGTCATCGTGCCGGTTGGAGCCAAGGGCGGTTTCTACGTCAAGCGCTCGCCGGTGGGCGGCGACCGCGATGCCATCCAGGCAGAAGGCATCGCCTGCTACAAGCTCTTCATCCAGGGCCTGCTCGACATCACCGACAACATCGTCGGCGGGAAGATCGTGCCGCCACCGCAGGTGGTGCGTCACGACCAGGACGACCCGTACCTGGTGGTCGCGGCCGACAAGGGCACTGCCACGTTCTCCGACATCGCCAATGGCCTGGCGCTGGACCACGGCTTCTGGTTGGGCGATGCGTTCGCCTCCGGCGGTTCGGTCGGTTACGACCACAAGGGCATGGGCATCACTGCGCGCGGCGCGTGGGAATCGGTCAAGCGCCACTTCCGCGCCATGGGCCGCGATTGCCAGAGCCAGGACTTCAGCGTGGTGGGCATCGGCGACATGTCCGGGGACGTGTTCGGCAACGGCATGCTGCTCTCAAGGCACATCCGCCTGCTGGCCGCGTTCGACCACCGCCACATCTTCCTGGATCCGAACCCGGATGCAGCGCTGTCCTTCGCCGAGCGCGATCGCCTGTTCAAGCTGCCGCGTTCCAGCTGGGCCGACTACGACGCCAAGCTGATCAGCGCCGGTGGCGGCATCTATCCGCGTACGCTCAAATCCATCGACATCAGTGCACCGGTGCGTGAAGCGCTGGGCCTGGGCGCCAGCGTCAAGCAGCTGTCACCGAACGAACTGATGAACGCCATCCTCAAGGCCCCGGTGGACCTGTTCTGGAACGGCGGCATCGGCACCTACGTCAAGGCGGCCAGCGAGTCGCATGCCGATGTCGGCGACCGCGCCAATAACGGCTTGCGCGTCAATGGCGGCGAGTTGCGCTGCAAGGTAGTAGGCGAGGGCGGCAACCTGGGCCTGACCCAGCTGGGCCGCATCGAAGCGGCGCAGACCGGCGTGCTGCTCAACACCGACTTCATCGACAACTCGGCCGGCGTGGACACCTCCGATCACGAGGTGAACATCAAGATCCTGCTCAACGACATGGTGCAGGCCAAGAAGCTCACCTACGACGCGCGCAACATATTGCTCGCCTCGATGACCGATGAAGTGGCCGACCTGGTGTTGTGGGACAACTATCGCCAGAACCAGGCGATCAGCCTGATGGAGCGGATGAGCGTCAAGCGTCTCGGCTCCAAGCAGCACTTCATCCGCACATTGGAATTGCAGGGCCTGCTCGATCGCCAGATCGAGTTCCTGCCCTCCGATGCCGAACTGTCCGCACGCAAGGCGCGCGGGCAGGGCTTGTCGCGCCCGGAGCTGTCGGTGCTGTTGTCGTACTCCAAGCTGGTGGCGTTCCAGCAGCTGCTGGAATCGGATATTCCGGAAGACCCGTATCTGTCCAAGGAATTGCAGCGCTACTTCCCGCAGCCGCTGCAGAAAAAGTACGCCGATGCGATGGAGCGTCACCGCCTCAAGCGCGAGATCATCGCCACCGCGGTCACCAACACCACCATCAACCGCATGGGCGCCACCTTCCTGATGCGCATGCAGGAAGATACCGGCCGCAGCATCGGCGAGGTCGCCAAGGCCTATACCATCAGCCGCGAGACGCTGGATGCACGTGCGCTGTGGACGCAGATCGACGCATTGGACGGCAAGGTGCCCGAGTCGGTGCAGATCGATGCGCTGGAAGTGATCTGGCGCCTGCAGCGCTCGTTCGTGCGTTGGCTGCTGTTGCGTCCGGGCCAGATGCCGGGCATCACCGCGGCGGTGGAGCGTTACCACGGCCCGTTCAACGACATCCGTGTGGCGTCGGGCGTGCTGTCGGATGCACAGCGCCCGCAGTACGAAGCCAGCGTGCAGCAGTGGCAGGACAAGGGCCTGACCCCGGCACTGGCGCAGCAGTTGTCCGAACTGCGTTATCTGGAACCGGCCTTCGACATCATCGAAACCGCGCGCACCCGCAAGCTCAAGCCGGTGGACGTCTCCAAGGTGCATTTCCGCCTTGGCGAAGCGCTGGGGCTGCCGTGGCTGTTCGAACAGATCGACGCGCTGGAGGTCAACGGCCGCTGGCATGCGGTGGCACGCGGGGTGCTACGCGACGAGCTGGCCGCACATCAGCGCGCACTGGTGGCGCAGGTGCTGACCCTGCCCGGCAGCAGCGCCGAGGCCAAGGTGGCCAACTGGATGCAGCGCGACGATTCCAGCCTGCGTTTCACCCTGGCCATGCTTGCCGATGTCGCCGAGCAGAAGACCCTGGACTATCCGACCGTGTCGGTGGCGGTGCAGCGGCTTGGGCAGTTGGCTGCGCACGGGGTGTAAGTGCTGATCGAACCGCGCTGACGGAACGTAAAACCCGTCGTCGCGGTTCTCTTTAGTCGCTCCTGGAACGGGATTTTCAGGGCGGCTATGTAATGCAATATTGACGAAGAGGGGCGGCCATGGCTGCCCTTTTTTCGCGTATAAAAATCAATTATTGAAGTAACTCAGGTGGTGGCATAGTAGCGCGGCCTTTAGCTTCGGTTGCGTGTAACTTGAATAAATTAAATTACGAAATCAAACAAATAAAATCTCTGATCTTATCTGTTGTATTTTTTTCAGCTTGCGTTAATTTTTATAGGGGGATGGTTGCGTTGCGGTAAAGCACTCATGGAGAATTTATGGAAAAGGCATTTGCATTCGCAGCTAAATTATTGCTTTTTACTTCTGTTTCCTTCCCGGTACTGGGTTTCGCTCAGGAAAATCATTCCCGAACGTCAATAACCAGCGAAATTACCTATGCGGCAGGCTCGCTTGAAGCGAAACAGATTGCGCAGTGGCTATCAACAGCACCAGGGGCAGGAAAATCTTTCGATTCGAATGTGACATTTTTCGGGGATGTCACCGTGCGTCTTGCCACTGTCAATAGCGGTGGAATCCGCCCTCTTCAGGAAGCGCCACCTGTCCCGCTTCCTGCAAGTGGTTCTAATGGTCAAAGATTTGGAATTTCCAGCTGTGCGGGCGACGTCTCTAGGACATGGTCATATACGTGGCAGTCTGGCGCTAACGGCAGCGGTGGTGGCTGGGTGTTGACTTCTTATACGTACAACCGAACAAGGAGTTGCGGTACGGGTGGAGCCTGATGTCGGTAATTACCTGCTGGCTTTTAAAAGAGTCCACTGAAAAGTGGATTCTTTTTGGCTTGAATAAATTTGGAGGGTATTCATTTTAGTTGTCCCCAAACAGACCAGGCTAGCCCGATCACGGCAATCGGCGCGAGCTGTCGCGGGTGAACGTGGACACCACGGTGCAGGAGAAGGCGATCGCCTATCCGACCGATAGTCGTCTGCTTGATGCAGCACGCAAGAAGAGGTTGGAGTTGGGTTCGTCACACAGCCGAAGCGGCTCGGCTGGAGCGCCAGCGATATCTCCCTTACCTCACGCCCGATGCCCGCTCATTTCCTGCCCGGCATGCTTGTCGAAGCGCAGATGCCACCAGGTGGCGCTGAGCGAGATCAGGCTGACCACGCAGAACGCCAGCGAGAAATCGCGTTGCGCAGGCTGGCTGTGATCGCCGGCCAGCATCGCCAGTTTGAGGATCATCGCACCGGCGCACACGCCCACCGAGAGCATCAGTTGCTGCAAGGTCGTATACAGGCTGCTGGCGCGGCTCATGCGCGCGGCAGGCACGTTCTCGTAGGCGATGGTGTTGTAGGCGGCGAACTGGAACGACATGAAGGCGCCGCAGCACAGCAGCAGGCCGAACATCAGCGCCGGCGGCCACTCTGACCGGAACAACGCGCACACCATGTAGCCCAGGCTGGCGAGCACACCGTTGCCGATCAGGCTGTTGCGATAACCGAAGCGGCGCAGCAATTGCGGGGTGATGCTGCGCATCAACAACGCGCCGAGCGCGGTGGCCAGGATCAGGCGGCCGCTGTGCGCAGCGCTCATGCCGAAGCCGATCTGAAACAGCAGCGGCAGCAGAAACGGATGCGCGCCCTGGGTGATGCGCATCAATGCGCCGCCGATCACCGACAACCGGAACGAGTCGATCCGCAGCAAGCTCAGATCCAGCAGCGGAGCAGGGTGGTGACGCGCGTGCCAGAGATACCCCAGCGCAGCGCTGCCGCCGATCGCCAGCAACCAGCTGGCCGTGCCGATGCCGTTTTGCTGGCTGACCATTTCCAGGCCGAACAGCAGGCAACCGAGCGCAGTGCCGCACAGCACGAAGCCGCGCAGGTCGAAGCGCGCTGGCCCCGATTCGGTGGGAATCTCGGGAATGAAGCGCCGCACCAGCACAAAGCCGGCAATGCCGATCGGCACGTTGATATAGAAGATCCAGCGCCAATCCAGGTACGAGACGAAAAAGCCGCCCAGCGGCGGGCCGAGCATCGGGCCGATGAAGGCCGGCACCAGCGTCCAGGCCATGGCCGACACCAGATGGCGGCGTTCCACCGTGCGCAGCAGGATCAGCCGGCCCAGCGGGGCCATCATGGCGCCGCCTGCGCCCTGCAGCACGCGCGCGGCCACCATGGTGGGCAGGCTGTCGGCCAGCGAACACAGGATCGAACCACCGACGAACACCCAGATGGAGGCGCCGAACACGCGGCGCAGGCCGAAGCGGTCGGCGATGGCGCCGCTGGCCGGGATCAGCACCGCCAGGGCCAGCAGGTAGCTGGTCATGGCGATGCTCATGGCCGGCGCCGCCACGCCGAAATCGCGCGCCAGCGTCGGCAGCGCGGTGGCCAGCACGGTGGCATCCATCTGCTCCATGAAAATGGCGCAAGCCAGGATCAGCGAGATGATGCGGTAATCGGGATAACGCGGCGGCGTAGCGCCGGCCTCGGACACGCTGGAGGACATCGGACTCTCGGTTGCGGGGCCGCGCCGCCTGCGTCGCAGACGACTGCAGGGTCGGCCCGCGTCGCACGGTGTTGTGCGGCGCAACATGCCCATTGTCTGCCTCTGCAGCGTTGCGTTCAAGCCAATGGCAGCAACGCTGCGTACGTTTGTTGGGGGCAGGCCAGGCGTTGTGCGCTGCGAGGGACGCGGCCGTGTGGAAACGTACATGCCGGGGAACGCGGCCGCGGCGCGCGCACGCTTATCCGTCCCTTCGAGGCTTCTTCCAAATGAGAGAAGGGCATCAGGCGGCCGCCTTGCTGAGCCCCTTCCTGCTGAAAAAAGGGTTTGGATGAGGATGCGGCGAAGGACCGCCGACATCAAATCGCGTTTCGCGATCGTTCGCCTGCCTGCATCAGCGCGGGACCTGCCCGGATCAGCGCTACGCCACTGGGCTGTCCCAAGCGTCCTTGATCTGCAGAATCTGCGGCAATGCCTCGTGGAAATGCTGCACCAGGCGCGGTTCCAGTTGTTTGCCTGCCATGCTGTCGAGCTTGCGCATGGCGTCCTCCACCGTCCACGGCGCCTTGTAGGCGCGTCGCCCGCACAGTGCATCGAACACGTCGGCCACCGCCACGATGCGCGCCGATTCGGGAATCGCATCGCCTGACAAGCCTTGTGGATAGCCGCTGCCGTCCCAGCATTCGTGATGATGCAGTGCGATTTCCGCTGCCAACCGAAACACCGGGCCGCGGCCGTGGCGCAACAGATCATGGCCGGCTTGCGGGTGCTGGCGCACCACCGAGCGTTCGTGTTCGTCCAGCGCATCGGGCTTTTGCAGGATGCTGCCGGGCACTGCGATCTTGCCGGCGTCGTGCAGCGGGGCGGCGTCCTGCAGGGTCTGCGCCTGCTGCGGCGACCAGCCCACCGCTTCGGCCAGGACCCGCGCATACACCGCCATGCGCCAGATATGCGCGCCGGTGTCGGCGTCCTGGCCCTGGCCGGCGGTGCCGAGCAGATGGATCGCGTCGCGGTATTGCTGGGCAAGACGTGCGTTTTCGGCCAGCTTCAACTGGGTACCGATGCGTGCCTTGAGCAGCGCCGGCGAGTAGGGCTTGCTGACGTAATCGGCCGCGCCCGCCTCCAGCCCGAGGCGTTCGTCGTGTTCGCTGTTGCGCGAGGTCACGAACAGGATGGGGATGGCGTTGCTGGACGGCTGTTGCTTGAGCGCGCGCGCCACCGCGTAGCCGTCCATGTCGGGCAATTCGACATCCAGCAGGATCAGCTTTGGGGCGTGGCGGCTGACCGCATCCAGGGCTTCGCCGCCGGACTTGGCGAAGACCAGTGCGAAGTCGTCGCGCAGCAGCTGGCGCAAGGTGGCCAGGTTGCTGGACTCGTCGTCGACACACAGCAGGGGGCGGGACGGCATCGTCGATCCTTGCCAAACGCTCGGGGAGCGCGATTAGTGCGGGTGGGTGGTTTGCCACTCGCGCAACGTGGTTTCGGCGCGGCGGAAGTCGAAATCTTCGACCGCGCGTTGCAAGGCCTCCTGCAGTGCGCGCGGTAAGCGTGGCGCGCAGATCAATAGCGCGTGATCGATCCGGTCGGCATCGTCGCTGGCAAAGGCCGATGTCAGGATCTGCACACTGTCTGCATCCAACGCAGCGCCATCCTCGTCGGCGGCAACGTCGCTGTCGCCATGCTGCAAAAATGCCCGGATCGCTTCGGCGGTGCGCTGCATGACGTCCTTCAACGCAATCAGCGATGCGGTGATGTCGTGTCCTTCCTCGATACGCGTCTCCAGGTCGCCGGCCGCACCTGCCAGGGCCGGCAGCGCGAGCGATCCAGCCGCGCCACGCAGCTTGTGGGCCATCGCGCCGATGGCCGGCAGTTCGTTGCGTCGCAGATGCTCGGCGGCTACCTCGCCCGGGTCCGGGTTGTCGCGTAGCAGCTTGATCAGATAGCGCGCATAGGGTTCGCGCTCGCGCCACAGGCTGCGCGCGCGGGCGGCGTCCAGCAATTCCGGGTCGCTGTATTTCCATTCGGGACCGGCGTGCGCCTGCGCCTCGTGCGGAAGCGAGGGAATGCGCCGCGTGCCCGGCTGCAAGAAATGACGGATGGCAGTGACCAGTTCTTCGACGTTGAATGGTTTGGCGATAAAGCCGTTCATGCCCGCTTCCAGCGCTTTTTCCTGCTGGGGGCGGAAGGCGCCGGCGGTCAGCGCGATCACCGGCAGGCTGGCCAGAGCCGGGATCTGGCGCAACCGGCGCGTGGCTTCATAACCGTCCACCACCGGCATCTGCACATCCATCAGCACCAGGTGGAACAGGTTGGGCGCGCGTTTGAGCGTGCTCACCGCCTGTTCGCCATCGTGGGCGACGGTGACCATGGCGCCTTCGCCCTCCAGAATGCGCTGGGCGACTTCGCAATTGATGTCGCTGTCGTCGACCAGCAACAGGTGCGCGCCTTCCAGACGTCGCGCGACAAACGTCGGCGTGGCAGGGCGGGCACCCGGGCGTTCCTCGAGCAGTTGCTCGACCAGCCGGTGCAGGGCCGCGCCGGTCACCGGCTTGGTCATCACCGCATCCAGATCCTGCTGTTCGGGATGTTGTTCCAGCAGGCGGCGTTCGTAGGCGGTGACCATCACGATGACCGGATGCGGGCCGGGCGTGGCGCGTGCACGAATCTCGCGTGCAATGGCCACCCCGTCGATATCGGGCATGCGCCAGTCGAGCAGGAAAATATCGTAGGGCTCTGCAGCGTGTTCGATGGCCTGCAGCGCGGCCTGTCCGCTGGCTACGGCATCCACGCGCCAGCCAAGTTCGGTGGCGATGCGCACCAGGTTGTTGAGCGCTGCATCGTGGTCGTCGGCGATCAGTACGCGCGGCATCGCTTCCGGCGGCAAGACCGGCAATTCGCGCTGTGCCTGCAGTGGCGCGGATTTTTCCAGCGTCACCACGAAATAGAATTCGCTGCCGCGGCCGGGCACGCTTTCCACTTCCAGTTCGCCGCCCATCAATTCGACCAGGCGCCGGCTAATGGTCAGGCCCAGGCCGCTGCCGCCGTAACGCCGACTGGTGGACGTGTCGGCCTGCAGGAACGGCGAGAAGATCACGCTCTGCTTTTCCTTGGAAATACCGATGCCCGTGTCGCGGACCGAAAACAGCAGCTTGAACTTGTTGGGGTCGCCGCTGGGAAAACGGCGTACCGACAGCACCACTTCGCCCTGTTCGGTGAACTTGATCGCATTGCCGACCAGGTTGACCAACACCTGGTTGATGCGCAGCGCATCGCCCAGCAGCCAACGGCTGTCGCGCGGGAGGGGTTCGACGATCATTTCCACCGGCTTGGCGCTGAGCGAGGAGCGCATCAGGTCGGCGATGTTGTCGAACAGCTGGTTCAGATCGAACGGTGCGCATTCCAGGTCGATACGCCCGGCCTCGATCTTGGAAAAGTCGAGGATGTCGTTGATGATTTCCAGCAACGTGCGCGCGGAGCGATCGATCTTGGCGACCATGTCCTGCGCTGCGCCGGGCAGTTCGCTGCGCTGAAGCAGGTACAGCATGCCCAGGATGGCGTTCATCGGCGTGCGGATTTCGTGGCTCATGTTGGCCAGGAAATCGGACTTGGACTGGTTGGCGCTCTTGGCCGCATCCATCGCCAGGCGCAGCTGTTTTTCGTGCAGCTTCTGCTCGGTGAGATCCACCGCCACGCCGAGATAGCCGATCACCTGGTCGTGGTCGTCGCGCAGGGTGCTCAAGGTCAGCAGCACCGGCAGGCGACGCCCGTCATGGCTCACGTAGGTCCACTCGCTGGTGTCGCTGCGCCCCAGGCTGGTGAGCGCGGCGATCGCTTCCAGCGTGTGCGCCACCTGTGTGCCGGTCTGCTCGGCCAGCATGTGCGCGCGCTCCTGCAGTTCCTCTTGCTCGACGAACTGGCTGGCCTTGCGTCGCCCGATCACTTCTGCCGCGCTGTAGCCCAACAGTTTTTCGGCGGCCGGATTGAACAGCGTGACGAAGCCGCCGGAATCGGTGGCGATGATGGCATAGCCGGCGTGCGCCAGGATCGCGCGTTGCAGCACCGAGAACTTCACCAGCTCGCTGGTGCGTTCGGCGACCTGGTGTTCGAGCGAGGCGTTGAGGTCGATGATGCGTTGATGCGAGCGCACTCGGTCGGAGATGTCGCGGAAGAAATGCGAATGGCCGCTGAGCGTGCCTTCGCTCTCGATGATCGGCGCCTTGCTGGCCAGCACATGCACCTGATGCCCGTCGCGATGGCGCATGGTCTGCGCCGCCGATGCGTTGCCCGCCAGTGCAGCATCGGCATGGTCGACCTCAGACATCGCATACGGCTGCGGCGACAGCAGCGTGGTCAGGTCCTGATCGATCGCCTCGTCGGCCGTGTAGCCGAACATCGCCTCGGCGGCCGGGTTCCAGTGCGTGATGCGTCCATCCGGGGTTTGCGCAACGATGGCTTCGCTGGAATGGCTGACCAGCGCGGCCAGCTCCATCTGCTTGCGCAGTACTTCCTCGCGGCGCAGCCCGTTGCTGAAATACAGCACCAGCAGGGCGGCGAACAGGACCGAGGCGGCCATCACCAGCCCGCCGATCAACCAGGGCGAACTCTGGTTGAGCGAGGCGACGAAGCCGGCGGTGGGGTGGGCGGTAATGACCCAGGTGCGGCCGTAGATCGGCAACAGCCGCACCACCGGCGGACGCAGCGCGCTGTCGCTGGCTGGCGTGCCGCTGCGATAGAAATTGTGGGTCGGCTCATTGCGATCGGACAGGTCCAGCGCCACGTCGTCGCGCTCACCCAATGCGCTTCGTACCATCTGTTCGACGCTGAAAGGCGCATACACCCAGCCGCTGGTGGCGAGCATGCGCTGCTGCGGAGTCTGCAACGGCATGCCTTCCCGATAGACCGCCAACAGCACCAGAAAGCCGCTTTCGTTGGGAATGCGGTAACCGGACAGCGAGATCGGCGAGGTCATGACCGGCTCGCCGCTGCGTGCGGCCTGCAGGGCGGCGGCGCGCCGGCGCGGCTCGGAGGCGATATCGATGCCGAGCGGGCGGTTGCCGGAGGATTCCGGCTCGAAATACAGCACCATGTAACGCTCGCCATCCCACGGCGCCAACGGCCGGCGATGGATGTCCGGCGCACCGTCGGCACGCGCGGCCTGCAGAAATGCGGCCTCGTCGGCCGGGGCGACCCGATGGATGTAGCCGTAACCCAGTACCCCGGGAAACTCGCGTGGATAATCCCGCGAGCGGCTGTACAAGGTGAAGCGTTCTCGACTGATGATGTCGCTGCCTGCGCCGATCACCGCACCGCGTGCGCCGCGCAAGCCATGCTCGAAGGTGGACATGCGCTCGCCGATGTTGCGCGCCAGCGTACGCACCACGTAGTCGAACCGTTGCTGGCGCTCGAGCTCGTTTTGCCGTTGCAGCCATACGCCGGTGACGATGGCGGCAACCAGGCCGGCGCTCAGAATCAGCAGTGCACCAAAGAATGCGCGCCGCCCGTATGTCCTGCGCAAATCCCAGCGGCCCTTCGGCATGTTCGTCCCTTCGCCTTGCCTGTTACGTGCCCAGAGTGCTGGCCGACCTGCGTCGACCCCGTGGTACCGCCCGACATGCGACGGCTGTGCGCAGTCCCCTAAGCCTGCACGTCATTTTCGGGATAGGCGATCAACGTTCCCGCATCAAAACGACAGCCAGATCGACAACGCGTGAAGAATCAGTCCGATCAGTCCACCGACCAATGTTCCATTGAACCGAATGTATTGCAGATCGCGTCCCACCCCCAATTCCAATTGTTCGACGAGGTGACGTTCGTCCCAACTTTTCATCGTCGATGCAATATGGTCGGTCACCGATGCGCGCAGGCGCGCGGTGAGTTTGTCGGCAGCCTGCAACATATGTTGATTGAGCGCGTCACGCAGCGAGGGATCCTGCGACAAGGCCCGGCCGAGCGATTGCATGGAACGCTCCACGTGTGCGGCCATCGACGATTGCTCGCGCGCCAGATCATTGCGCAGTGCGTCGCGAATTTCGCCCCACAACCCCTGCACATAGTCCTGCAGTGCCGGGTGTTCGATGGCGCGTTGCTTGAGTTCTTCCACGCGCACGGCCATTTCCGGTTCGTCGCGCAAGCGCGTGATGTAACGCTGTAGCCACACTTCGTAGTCGAGCCTGATGGGGTGCTCGGGCGTGGTGAGGATGTCCTGTAGTTCTTCGATCGCCGCACGCGCCATGCGGTCGGCCAGGCTGTCGCCGATCTCTTCGATCGGCTTGACCCAATTCACCGTGCCGACCAGCTTGGGCCATTCGCGCCGCGCGTAACGCACGATCAATGCAGAAGCGCGCGTCTTGACCTGCTCCTGGTCCAGCCATTCGCCCAGCCGCAGCAACACTTCGTCCAGCAGCTTTTGATGGCGGCCGTCGGTGGTGAGCAGGGCCATGACATCGCCGATGGTGGCAGCGGCGTTCCATTTGCGCAGGCGGTCGACCACGAAACCTTGAATCGCGCGGCGGACGGCTGCCTCGTCGAGCAGTTCCAGCGCCTGCAACATCCAGCCGCGCGTCATCTGCGCCAGCATGCGTGCCTGCTCAGGTTTGGCCAGCCAATCGCCCAGCCGGCTGGCGGGATCGAATACCCGCAGTTTTTCCATCAACGCATCCGGGGCGAGGAATTGGTCGCGCACGAACACTGCCAGCCCATCGGCCAGCCGTTCCTTGCCGCGCGGCAGGATGGCCGTGTGTGGAATCGGCAGGCCCATTGGGCGGCGGAATAGCGCCACCACTGCAAACCAGTCGGCCAATGCGCCCACCGTGGCCGCTTCGCAGAAGGCCGACACCCAGGCCCAGATGCCGTGTTCGCCCATCAGGTGGCTGACGACGAAGCCGGCGAACATCGCCAGCAACAAGGCCACCGCCAACAGCTTCATGCGCTGCAACTGGGCACGACGAGGATCGTTCGGACGGGGAATGCTGAGACTGGGTTCCATCAGTGAAGTGTACCCAGTCGTTTGACCAGGGCATGTCCACGGCAGCTGGCGTCATTGCGCGCCCAAGTTGGTGGCCGCGTCTTGCGTGCCTTGTGCTCCAGCTGCGCGTGGGTTGGGGCGACCCAGCGGCTGTTGCTGTCGTTGGCGCGCGCCTGGGCGCGACGGGCTTTATCGGGGAATGCCTGTCGCGCCCAGGCGCGCTTCTACGTGTTGCTGTCGACTGTCGGGTGCACTCAGCCGCGCAGGCGTTCCAACTGCGCCTGCAATGCGGTCACCTTCGATTGCAGCGCGGCATTTTCGTTTTCCAGTTCGGTGACGCGGCGCTGCAGGGCCTTGATGTCGCGGCGTTCGGCTTCGCCACCTTCGGCTTCGTCGGCCTTGGGCTTGCGCTTGGCGTCGCGCACGCGCTTGGCGGCCTGTTTGAGCTCGGCCTTGCCGGCCTGCGCGGCGGCGCGTTGTTCGTCCTCGGACAGCGTGGCCACCGCAGCGGCGGCGCTGATCGAAATCTCGCCCGCCTTGACCGCCTGCACCACTTCCGGCGCGGCCTGCTTATGGATGCGTTCGATCATCACCACCTGGTTGCTGCTCAGGCGCGCTTCGCGTGCCAGCTCGGCACGGCTCACCGGGCTGGCGCTTTCTTCCCACGGCGGACTGTCGTTGTCGTCAGCGGCGTGTGCGCTGCTCTGGTCCAGGCCAGTGTCGGCCTGGTCGTCGTCCACGGCCGGCGCTTCGGCAGCGGCGTCGGCGTCGCGCTGGCTGCGTTGGCGCGCGGCCAGGATCTCGCGCTTGCGCAACGCCAGTACGCCACGCTGGAAGTCGGACACGCTGCGCCGGCCCAGGTGCTGTTCGATCATCCACAGGTGCACGTCCTGCATGGACTGGAAGCGCGGGTTCTGCACCGTCTGGAACGGCAGGCCGTGCTTCTGGCAGAGACCGTAGCGGTTGTGGCCATCCACCAGCACATCGCCCCACAGCACCAACGCATCGCGGCACCCTTCGGCCAGCAGGCTGCGTTCCAGCGCCTCGTGTTCGTCGGGCGTCAGCGGGTCGATATAGGCCTTGAGTTCTTCTTTGACAACGATGTTCATACGGCAACTGCTGGGGTACGGGGCGGGCATTGTAGTGAGCCTGCCCCGGCTTTGCGCGCTTGACGGGTGCCTGCATGCGTGACACGCGGGCGCCCGTCGCCAGCGCAGTTTGTGGTCATCCGTGGCCAGCCGGGCTTAGTCCACCTGGCGAAGAATCTTGCCTAGCGTCTCCACCATCTGCCCGATCTGCTCCGGGGTGACGATCAGCGGCGGTGACAGTGCGATGACATCGCCGGTGACGCGCACCAGCAGGCCGCCCTCGTGGAAACAGCGCTCGAAGACGTCGTAACCGCGCGCGCCCGGGGCGCCGTCGCGTGGTGCCAGTTCGATCGCGCCGATCAGGCCGATGTTGCGGATGTCGATCACATGCGGCGAGCCGCGCAGGCCGTGCAATGCGTCTTCCCACTGCGGGCCAAGCGTGATCGCGCGCGTGAACAGTTCTTCTTCGGCATAGGTGTCCAGCGTGGCGATCGCCGCTGCACAGGCCAGCGGATGGCCGGAATAGGTGTAGCCGTGAAAGAGCTCGATCGCGTTTTGCGGCCCGTGCATGAAGGCATCGTGGATCGCATCGGCCACCAGCACCGCGCCCATCGGCACGGTGCCGCTGGTCAGGCCCTTGGCGGCGGTGATGATGTCCGGGGTGACGCCGAAGCGCTGTGCGGCGAAGGCGTCGCCCACGCGGCCGAAGCCGGTGATCACCTCGTCGAACACCAATACAATGCCGTGGCGGTCGCAGATGGCGCGCAACCGCTGCAGGTAGCCCTCCGGCGGCAGGATCACGCCGGCCGAACCGGACACCGGTTCGACGAAAACCGCCGCGATGGTGGACGCATCGTGCAAGGTGATCAGCCGTTCCAGATCGTCGGCCAGTTCCGCGCCATGCACAGGCAGCCCGCGCGCGTAGGCGTTGTGCTGCAGATCCAGCGTATGCGGCAAATGGTCGGTGCCGGCCAGCAATGGGCCGAACCACTTGCGGTTGTTGGGCAGCCCGCCGATCGACATGCCGCCGAAGCCGACCCCGTGGTAGGCCTTCTCGCGACCGATGAAGCGGGTGCGCTGGCCTTCGCCGCGCAGCCGGTGGTAGGCAAGCACGATCTTCATCGCGCTATCCACCGCTTCCGAGCCGGAGTTGGTGAAGAACACATGGCCCAGGCCCGGCGGGGCGATTGCGGCCAATCGCTGCGCCAGCACGAAGGGCAGCGGCGAGCCCATCTGGAAGGTCGGCGCGAAATCCAGCGTGCCGGCCTGGTCGCGGATGGCTGCCACGATGCGCTCGCGGCTATGTCCTGCATTGCAGCACCACAGGCCTGCCGTGCCGTCCAGAATCTGGCGCCCTTGGACATCGCGGTAATACATGCCCTGCGCCGAGGCCAGCAGGCGAGGCCGTGCCTTGAACTGGCGATTGGCGGTGAACGGCATCCAGAAGGCATCCAGCTGCGTCGGTGCCTGCAGCGCATCGGCGGCATCGCTGGGAAGGTGGTCGGGCATGGCAGGCTCCGTCGTTCGGGATCGCCCGACTGTACGCAGCTGGCGCCTGGGCCGTCACCTGAGACGCCCGCAGACGCACAGCAAGCAGGCGCGTCGTGCATCCCCCGGTCGAGCGACACCAGGACCGGACCATGCCAGCACGTGCCGCAGTGCTGCGCGTACAGCCGGTGCCGGGAGCGGTTTCGCGACGCGGTTGGCGAAGTGCGGACGGACTAGTCAATTAGTCGCAGCTGCGGCCGCTAACCCCAAGGCACGCTTACGCGACATGGGTATCGGCGGCGCTTTGCAACACTGCAAGGCGCTGGAGAGCATTGCAAACAGGCAAGGATCGCCGATGATGCGCCAGACGACCGCCAGTTGGGCCTGGTCGGTGTCGCTGCCCATATCGCAACGCGTTATTTGATTGCAGCTATCAATCGTATTCGGAACGGCCGACAGGACGTCGCCATCGCCCGCCAGGCGTTGGTGGTGAGTCCTGTCAGCCGTGCTTTCGCAGTTCATCGTTGTCTTTTTGGGGGAAATGAGAATGACGCAAGGGTCCACCGTGGCGACAGCCAGCGGCGCAGACGCCGGTCTACTGTCCAAGGAGCGCATCATTGCGCGGCCGGGGTTCAATCGTTGGTTGGTACCGCCGGCGGCATTGGCGATCCACCTGTGCATCGGCATGGCTTACGGCTTCAGCGTGTTCTGGCTGCCGTTGTCCAAGGCGCTGGGCATCACCGAGTCGATCGCGTGCCCGGCCGATATGGGCCTGTTCGCGCGCATGGTGGCCACCACCTGCGACTGGAAGATCAGCGAACTGCAGTGGATGTACACGCTGTTCTTCGTGTTGCTGGGTTGCTCGGCAGCAATCTGGGGCGGCTGGCTGGAACGGGCCGGCCCGCGCAAGGCCGGCGTGGTCTCGGCGCTGTGCTGGTGCGGTGGGCTGGTGATCTCGGCGGTGGGCATCCACTTCCATCAGATCTGGATGCTGTGGCTGGGCTCGGGTGTGATCGGCGGCATCGGCCTGGGTCTGGGCTACATCTCGCCGGTGTCGACCTTGATCAAGTGGTTCCCGGACCGTCGCGGTATGGCGACGGGCATGGCGATCATGGGCTTTGGCGGCGGCGCGATGATCGGCAGCCCGTTGGCCGATGCGCTGATGCGCCATTTCGCGACCCCCACCTCGGTGGGCGTGATGGAAACCTTCCTGGTGATGGCGGCGCTGTACTTCGTCTTCATGATGGCAGGCGCGTTCGGTTATCGCGTGCCGCCGAGCGGCTGGACCCCGGCCGGCTGGACCGCGCCGGTGGCCAGCAGCAATGCCATGATCACCGCCAACCACGTGCACGTGAAAAAGGTCTGGGGCATCCCCCAGTTCTGGTTGCTGTGGGGCGTGTTGTGCCTGAACGTCTCGGCCGGTATTGGTGTGATCGGCATGTCCTCGCCGATGTTGCAGGAAGTGTTCGGTGGCCGTCTGATCGGCGTGGATGTGGGCTTCGCCAGCCTGGATCCGACCCAACTGGCCAGCATCGCGGCCATCGCGGCCGGCTTCACCGGGTTGCTCAGCCTGTTCAACATCGGCGGCCGGTTCTTCTGGGCCAGCATGTCCGACAAGCTCGGCCGCAAGAACACCTATACGTTGTTCTTCGTACTGGGCATCTGCCTGTACGCAGCGGCTCCGTCGGCTGGCGGCATCGGCGGCATCGCGCTGTTCGCGGGCATCTTCTGCATCATCCTGTCGATGTACGGCGGCGGCTTCGCCACCATTCCGGCGTATCTGGCCGACCTGTTCGGTACCCAGATGGTCGGTGCCATCCACGGCCGGTTGCTGACCGCCTGGGCGACCGCCGGCATCCTGGGCCCGGTGGTGGTGGGTTACATGCGCGAATACCAGCTGGCCCATGGCAGCCCGCCGTCACAGGTCTACAACACCACCATGTACATCCTTGCCGGCATGCTCGTGCTTGGCCTGATCTGCAATCTGTTGGTGCGCCCGGTGGCCGCGCGTCACTTCATGACGCCCGACGAACTGGCACGCGAAAAGCAGCTGGCGCACGAAAAGGTCGACCGCACCGGGCACGGGGTGATTCCACCGGAACAAATGGCACGCATCGGTCATGGCGGCAATCCCGTCCTGGTCGCGTTTGCATGGCTGGCGGTGGGTATCCCGATGCTGTTCGGTATCTGGGTCACGCTGCAAAAAGCCTTCGTGCTGTTCCATTGAGATGAGATGACCAGTCCGTCTTCCCGCTCCGTGCGTCCCGGCAGTGTGGTGCGCACGGTCCGTCGCCATCGCGGCGGCCGCAGCGCCACGGTGCAGGATATGGTGGCGGCCGAAATGCCGGTCGCCTTCATCTACAACGGCGTGCCGTTCGCGGTGATGATGGCCACGCCGGAGGACCTGGAGGATTTCGCACTCGGGTTCTCGTTGAGCGAAGGCATCGTCGATCACGCGCAGGACTTGCGCGTGATCGCGGTGGAGACGTTTCTGGAAGGCGCTTCGCTGCAGATCGAAATTCCGCCCGAGCGGGCAGCCGCGTTGCACCAGCGGCGGCGCAATCTGGACGGGCGCAGCGGTTGCGGGGTGTGCGGCAACGAGTCCATCGAAGCGGTGCTGCGTGTGCCGCCGGTGCTGCAATCGTCCCTGCAGATCGACGTGGATGCCTTGGCGCATGCGTTGGATGCGCTGCACGCACGGCAGCCCATCGCCGCGCAGACCGGCGCCGTGCACGCCGCCGGTTGGGCCGATGCGCAGGGCAATGTGCAGCTGGTCCGCGAAGACGTGGGCCGGCATAACGCCTTGGATAAAGTGATCGGTGCATTGGCGCGCGCGCGCATCGATGCATCGCACGGGTTTGCGGTGGTCACCAGCCGCGCCAGCTTTGAGATGGCCATGAAAGCCGCGCAGGCCCGAATTCCGCTGCTCGCAGCGATTTCGGCACCTACGGCGCTGGCGATCAGCCTGGCCGAAAGTGCGGGACTGACCCTGATCGGGTTTGCCCGCGATCACGATTGTGTCGTTTACAGCCATCCGCAGCGCCTGGATCTGGGCGTTGCCGTGGGAGAGCCCGCATGAGCAAGAAAACCATCAAGCAGTACGACAATCCCGCGGGCGGCTGGGGCGCATTGCGCTCGGTGGCCAAGCACCTGATGGAACAGGACATCGTCGTGCAGGGCGCCAAGACGCTGCTGCACGCCAACCAGCCGGACGGCTTCGACTGCCCCGGTTGCGCCTGGCCGGATCGCGACCATACGTCCACCTTCGAATTCTGCGAAAACGGCGCCAAGGCCGTGGCGGCCGAGTCCACCGCACGTCGCGCCGGGCCGGAGCTGTTCGCTTCGCACACCGTCAGCCTGCTGTCGCAATACAGCGACTACTGGCTGGAAGGGCAGGGTCGACTGACCCACCCGATGCGCTACGACGCTGCGAGCGATCACTACGTGCCGGTGAGCTGGGACGATGCCTTTGCGCAGATCGCGCGGCATCTCAATGGCCTGGTAACGCCGGATGAGGCGATCTTCTACACCTCCGGGCGTACCAGCAACGAGGCAGCGTTCTTGTATCAGTTGTTCGTGCGCGAGTTCGGCACCAACAACTTCCCCGATTGCTCCAACATGTGCCACGAGCCCTCCGGCACGGCGCTGCGTTCGCAGATCGGCGTGGGCAAGGGCACGGTGTCGCTGCACGATTTCGAGCTGGCCGACGCCATCTTCATCTTCGGGCAGAACCCGGGCACCAATCACCCGCGGATGCTGGGCGAGTTGCGTCAGGCGTCCAAGCGCGGTGCGGCGATTGCGGCGTTCAACCCGCTGCGCGAGCGCGGGCTGGAAAAGTTCGCCGACCCGCAGGACAAGCTGGAGATGTTGCACAACGGTTCCACGCGCATCGCTTCGGATTATTTCCAGCTCAAGATCGGCGGCGACCTGGCTGCGGTGAAGGGCATCATCAAGCATGTGCTGGAGCGCGACGCGCAGGCGCAGCGCGATGGTACGCCGCGCTTGCTGGACCTGGAGTTCATCCAGGCGCACACCGCCAATTTCGAGGCCTTCGCTGCCGACGTGCATGCGGAAAGCTGGGGCACCATCGTCGAAGAATCCGGGCTGGACGAAACTGCGCTGCGCAAAGCCGGCGAGATCTATCTCAATGCCGAGCGCGTGATTGCCTGCTGGGGCATGGGGATCACCCAGCACAAGCATTCGGTGGCGACCATCCACATGATCACCAACCTGCTGCTGCTGCGCGGCAACCTGGGCCGTCCCGGCGCGGGCGTCTGCCCGGTGCGCGGGCACAGCAACGTGCAGGGCGACCGCACGATGATGATCTATGAAAAGCCGCCGGCCGCGTTCCTGGACAAGCTGCAATCGGTGTTCGGTTTCGCGCCGCCACGCGCAGACGGGTTCGATACCGTGGGTGCGATCGAGGCGATGCTGGATGGGCGCGGCAAGGTGTTCTTCGCGATGGGTGGCAACTTTGCTGCCGCCACGCCGGATACCGATGCCACGCACCGCGCGTTGCGCAACTGCGAATTGACCGTGCATGTCACCACCAAGCTCAATCGCAGCCACTTGGTGCATGGGCGCGATGCGTTGATCCTGCCGTGTTTGGGGCGCACCGAGATCGACATCCAGGATGCCGGCTCGCAAGGCGTGACGGTGGAAGATTCGATGAGCATGGTGCACCTGTCGGCCGGCATCAATCCGCCGGCCTCGCCGGACCTGCTGTCGGAGCCGGCGATCGTGGCGCGCATGGCCGAAGCCACGTTGGGCGCACGCAGCGCGATCCGCTGGCGTTGGCTGGTAGGCGATTACGACCGCGTGCGCGATCTCATCGCGCAGGTGTTCCCGGACTTTGCCGGTTTCAACGAGCGCGTGCGTACGCCGGGTGGGTTCCGTCTGTCCAACACCGCCCGCGATCGCCAGTGGGTGACGCCGGAACAACGCGCGGTGTTCAAGCCGCATGCGGTGCCCACCGACAACCCCATCCATCGCGCGCGTCGTGGCCACGCCGAGCAGATGGTGTTTACGCTGGCCACCACGCGTTCGCACGATCAATACAACACCACCATTTATGGGTTGGACGACCGCTATCGCGGCGTGTTCGGCGAGCGCCGTGTGCTGTTCATCAATGGGGCGGACATCGCGGCATTGAACATGAAGGCGGGCGATTGGGTTGACCTGGAAAGCCTGTGCGAGGACGGCGTGCGCCGCGAGGCGCGGCGTTTCCTATTGGTGGACTACAACATCCCGCGCGGCTGCCTGGCCGCGTACTACCCAGAAACCAACGCGCTGGTGCCGTTGTCCAGTTTCGCCGACGAGGCGCGTACGCCGACCTCCAAGTCGATTCCGGTGATCGTGCTGCCGCACCGCGCCGAAACCGCTGATGCGGCACCGCGCGATATCGGAGCGGTGCTTGTCCGCTGATCCACAGCTCACCGTGCAGCTGCTGCGTGTGCTTGCCGACGCGCCCGATGGCGTGTCGCTGGCGCGGCTATGCAAGCACCTGGGCGTGCGGATGAGCGTGCTGCTGCGCACGCTCGCCTGGTTGGGGACGGCGAACCTGGACGGTCAACCGGGTCCGGATTGGGTGCGCGTGGAAGATCGCGGCGAGCGGCAATGTGCGGTGCTGACGCCAGTTGGTTTGGCCGAGCATGCGCGGCAAGCCGCGGCGCAGGCGCCGTAGGGCGGCTGCGCGAGTCATTGCCGCTTTGATGAGGATCTGGCGGTCTACGGATTTGGCATCCATTGACGGGCGAAGGTCGAAAGCTTCGACGGTCGAGTGCGCGGTGTGCTTGTTGAAAAGCGGGGGGCAGCGTGTCGCTGCTTGCCTTATTGGAAGCTTTGCAGACCGACCAACTCAACTGTTCCTTGCCCGCCCACCGTCGCGGGATCCGTGGCGGCATGGATGCCGCCACGGAGCCACAAGGACGTACGTGCGGCGTGTCCTGCGATGGTGGGCGGGCAAGGCCCTGCAGCAAACGCGAAGGCCCCACACCTTGCAGGCTGAGCAGTAGACGATCTCCGGTTACGATTTGCCTGACACTGCTGCGAACATCTGGTTCAAGACGAGTGGGACACGATCTACAGCACCGTCAGTCACGCCTGTAACTTTTCACCACCCGGTTCGCCTACGCAAAGCAGTGCTGTGATCTGCCAGAATCGGCCGTCTTGTTTTTTGGATGTCGATCAACGATGACTGCCGCCGCGCCGCTCGCCACACCCACCAATTCACCCGCGCGCGTGCTGTTCGCCAGCCTGATCGGCACCACCATCGAGTTCTTCGATTTCTATATCTACGCCACCGCCGCAGTGCTGGTGTTCCCCACGCTGTTCTTTCCCGCCGGCGATGGCAGTGCGGCGATGCTGCAGTCGTTGGCCACCTTTGCGGTGGCGTTTGTCGCGCGGCCGGTGGGATCGGCGGTGTTCGGTCACTTCGGCGACCGGGTAGGGCGCAAGGCCACGCTGGTGGCGGCGCTGCTAACGATGGGGTTGTCCACCGTGGCGATCGGCCTGCTGCCCAGTTACGCGCAGATCGGTGTATTTGCGCCCGCATTGCTGGCGCTGTGTCGCTTCGGCCAGGGGTTGGGGCTGGGCGGCGAATGGGGCGGGGCCGTGCTGCTGGCCACCGAGAACGCGCCGCCGGGCAAGCGCGTGTGGTACGGCATGTTTCCGCAACTGGGCGCGCCGCTGGGGTTTTTGTTGTCCACTGGCACCTTTCTGGGCATGGGCGCAGTGCTGGACGATGCGCAGTTCATGCAGTGGGGCTGGCGCGTGCCGTTTTTGGCCAGTGCCTTGCTCGTACTGACGGGGCTGTGGGTACGCCTGAGCATCACCGAGACGCCAGATTTCCAGAGGACGCTGGACCGCAAGACGCGTGTCAGGCTGCCGCTGGGCACCGTGGTCTGGCAGCATTGGCCGGCACTGATCGTCGGCACGCTGGGCGCGTTCGCCACCTTCGTGCTGTTTTATCTGATGACGGTCTTTGCACTGGGCTATGGCACCAAGACGCTGGGTTACGACAAGGAACAATTCCTGTTGTTGCAGATGGCCGGCATCGTGTTTTTTGCGCTGGGCATTCCGTTGTCGGCCAAGTTTGGCGACCGGCACGGCGCGCCGCTGGCGATGATGCTGGCCAGCATCGCCATCGTGGCATTCGGCCTGGCGTTTGCGCCGCTGTTTCAGGCCAGCCACCCGTTGCAGGTGCTGGCGTTCCTGTCGCTAGGGTTTTTCTTCATGGGCCTGACCTATGGTCCCTGCGGCACGCTGCTGGCCGAGCTGTATCCCACCGAGGTGCGCTACACCGGCGCGTCGCTGTCGTTCAATCTGGCCAGCATCTTGGGTGCGGCGCCGGCGCCCTACGTGGCCACGCAACTGGCGGCCAGTTACGGCGTGCAATCGGTGGGGTATTACCTGGGCGGGGCGGCGGTGCTGAGCCTGGTCGCGCTGGTAGTGGCGCGGCGCTGGCGTCGCTGACCGGAGATCGCGACGGTTTATGGAGTGTCCGGATCGTGCAGCAGCACGGCGGCGCACGATGACGCGATACCAGGCACGCCTCAGTGCGCTGCCGCAGCGCCGTGCTGCTGATCTGGCTTCTAGCCGAAGATCCGCTTGAGCGTGCGGCCCAGCCAGCCACCGTGCTGATGGGTGCGCGAAAACCGGTCCAGGTGTGCGATCACCTGCGGTGCGTAGGCCTGATCGTCGCCGCGAATATGGTTGAACAGCCAGCGCGAGAGCATGTTGCGCAGCTCGTCGCTGACGTCTTCGCCGGCCTGGAAGCGCAGGCGGTATTCGCCGACCCGTTTGCCGAATACCGCGTGCACGCGCTGGTGCGCCTGGCTGAAGGGATAGCCCGCTTCCTGCATCAATTCTTCTTCGAAGGCGAAGTGCGAGAGCGTGTAATCGATCAGTTCGTTGATCACCTCCGCCACTGCCAGTTGCTGCAGACTGGTCTGCGCAACATGCAGCTGATTGATCATGTCCACAATGCGCCGGTGGTGATGATCGATCACCTCGATCCCGGTGTTGAGGTCGTCCTGCCAGACCAGCAGTGCCATCGAAGTACCTTGCCCAATGCGATGGGCATACGGTAAGCCGCGCGCGCCGGCCGGGCGTTGATCTGGATCAAGGCAGGTCGGCAGGCGCGTCATCCGCACGCGCCGCTTGGGCCTGCAGACGATGCGGGATCAGCTTGCCAGACGCACCTGGTTACGGCCGCCGGCCTTGGCCAGATACAGGTGCTTGTCCGCTTCGTTCAGCAGGTAATGCAGCGACTGGTCGCTTTCGCTGGCGATGCATACGCCGATGCTCACCGTCATGCTCAACGTCTCGTCTCCCACGCGCACGCGCAGGGCGCTGATGCGTTCGCGCAGGGTTTCGAAATAGCTGGTGGCGTTGGCGGCATCCAGCCCGGGCACCAACAGGCAGAATTCTTCGCCACCGAAGCGTGCGACCAGATCTTGCGGCCGCGCATGCCCGGACACCGACGCGGCCACCGCACGCAACGCTTGGTCGCCGGCTTCGTGGCCCCAGGTGTCGTTGATGTGCTTGAAATGGTCGATATCCACCATCGCGGCGGTCACCGTCTGGTCCTCCAACAACAGCTTTGGAATGACCCGTTGGCTCTGTTCCAGAAAATAGCGCCGGTTGGGCAGGCCGGTGAGGAAGTCGCGGGTGGCAAGATCCTGCAGCGTGCCGATCAGTTCCAACTGGTCCACGTTCTGCGACACGCGGCAGAAGAATTCTTCGCGCGAAAAGGGTTTGCGCAGGAAGTCGTTGGCGCCGTTCTTCAGGAAACGCGGGATCAGCGACGAATCGCTGTTGCCGGAGATGCCGATCACCGCCACCTTGTCGCGCGAGCGGATCGCGCGCAGCCGGCGGGTGAATTCCACGCCATCCATTCCAGGCATTTCCTGGTCGACGATGGTCAGGCGAATGTCGGGGTCGCGTTCGATCGCGTCCAGCCCGGCAGCGCCGTCGGCCGCCAGCACCACGCGGTAGCCGTACATCGACAGCAGGGCGCCGGCATAGGTGCGTGCCGACAGCGAGTCGTCCACCACCAGGGCGGCGATCCGGCGATTGCGCTCCAGGCGCTGCACCAGCCATGCCAGGTACTCGATGCTGCCCGGTGCATTTTTCAGCACGTAATCGATGATCTGCTGCTGCAGCACGCGCTGGCGCAGGTCTTCGTCGTACACGCCGCTGACCACCACGGTGGGCAGTTTGCGCGAGAGAAAGAATTCCACGACCTTGTCGCGGTCGCCGTCGACCAGCACCAGGCCGGTGAGGACCAGAAACCAGCCGTCCTCTTCGTCCAATACACGCGCCGCTTCGGCCAGGGTAGAGACGACCGTGACCGGGAGTTCCACGCGTTGCTCGATGGCTTCGCGCAGCATGCTGGTGAACGTGCGCGAGTTCTCCACCAACAGCACCCGCTGCGGTAGGACTGCACTTTCACTATTGCGATGTAGGGTACCTGGGGACATCGGCTGGCCGTCTGGATCGAACCGTCAGGTCAGCTAACGGCCCTGCTCGCCAAAACTTGAGCACCACGTTCCAAAGCGTGGCGGTCACCACAGCGCATCGCGCAGCCGATACCAGCTCATCGCCGCCACCAGCAGCGGGGTCCGCAGCCGCTGCCCGCCAGGGAACGGGCGATGGCCGATGCGTTCGAACACGTCCAGGCGCCGGCTCTGGCCGGCGATGGCCTCGGCAATCACCTGGCCGGCCAGGCCGGTGGCAGCCACGCCATGTCCGGAAAAGCCCTGTGCGAAGTACAGGTTGGGCGCCAGCCGGCCCCAGTGCGGTGCACGGTTGCGCGAGATGTCCACGTAGCCGCCCCACAGCGTTTCCAGCGGCACAGCGTGCAGCTGCGGGAATACCGTGTGCATGCGCCGGGTCATCAGGCGCTGCAAGCCCGCAGGCGGACGCGAGGAGTAACTGGCACGCCCGCCGAACAGCAGGCGGTGATCGGCACTGAGCCGATAGTAATCCAGTGCCCAGTTGGTATCGGCTACCGCCATGTCGTTGGCGATCAGGGCGCGCGCACGCGCTTGTCCCAATGGCGGCGTGGCGCCGACATAGGTGCCGACCGGCATGATGCGCTGCTCCAGGGGCGGGGCGATGCCGTGCAGCAGCGCATTGCCGGCGATCACGCCGAACGCGGCGGTCACGCTGCCGTGGGCGGTATGCATCACCACGCGCGCCCCGGGTTGCTGCCTGGTCACGGCCGAATCTTCGTAGATGCGCACGCCGGCGGCCAGCGCGGCCCGTGCCAGGCCCAATGCATAGGCCAGCGGATGCAGATGGCCGCTGGCGGGGTCGAACATGGCCCCCAGGTACAGCGGGCTGTCCAGCATTTGGCGGGTGCGTGCGCGGTCCCACCACTGCAGCGGGTAGTCGTAGCGTTCGGCCATGCGCACGATGCCGTGCTGCAGCGCCCGTACCTGACGCGGCTTCAGCGGCACATGCGCGTGGCCGTCGCGCCAGTCGCAGGCGATGGCATGGCCGGCGATGCGTGCGCGCAGCAGGCGCATGCCGTCGCGCGAGAAATCGAACAACAGGCGAGCATCGTCGTTGCCGACCAGCGCTTCCAGCGTTTCCTGCTCGCACCCGTAGCCAACGATGGCCTGGCCGCCATTGCGCCCCGACGCGCCCCAGCCCACACGCCGGGCTTCCAGCACGGTGACGGCGTAACCGGCCTCGGCCAGCGCCAGCGCAGCGGTGAGGCCGGTATAGCCACCGCCGAGAATGCAGACGTCGGCGTGCTCGGCGCCTTGCAGGCGCGGTTGTTGGGGTAGGGCTGGCGTGCTGCGTGCGTACCAGCTGTCCGGATACCCGTTGCCCGGCGAGTTGCTGTGCGGCAGTGGCGCGTGCGGGCGAGCCATCACACGGTGCGCAGGTACCGCGCGTAATCCAGGTCCGGTACCTGCGCCTGGTAGTCGAGCAGCTCGCGTCGTTTCTGCTGGCCGAATACGTGCTGGAACTGCGTGCCGAACTGCTCGCCGATGAAGTCGCTGCCGAGGAACGCATCCACCGCGCCTTGCCAGCTGCGTGGGGCGAACGCCGAGTGTGCGTACGCATTGCCGGTGACCGGCGCGGTGGGTTCGGCTAGCTGCCGCAGGCCGTCCAGCATCGCGGCCAGCACGGCTGCAGCGGCCAGATATGGGTTGGCATCGGCGCCGGCAATGCGGTGTTCGATGCGGGTGTTGTGCGCTTCGCTGTGCGGGATGCGCAGTGCCACGGTACGGTTGTTGAAGCCCCAGCTCGCATCCAGCGGCACGAACGCATTGCTGACGAAGCGGCGATAGCTGTTGGCATGCGGGGCGAATATCAAGAGCGAGGCATCTGCATGCCGCTGTAGCCCGGCGATGGCGTGGCGTAGCGACTGCGCAGGCGCGTCGGCGGCGCTGGCCAGCACGTTGTGCCCGGCGGCATCGAGCAGGCTCACATGCACATGCAAACCGCTGCCGGCCTGGCCGGGGAAAGGCTTGGCCATGAAACTGGCCAGCTTGCCCTGCTGCTGCGCAATGGCCTTGATGGTGCGCTTGAGCAGAACCGCCTCGTCGCAGGCGGCCACCGCATCGGCACGGTGTTGCAGATTGATTTCGAACTGGCCGGGTGCATACTCGGCCACGGCGGTGTCGGCCGGAATGCCTTGCTGTCTGCAAGCGACAGTGACCGCATCGGTGAAGTCACGCTGGTCGTCCAGATCCTGCAGCGAATATACCTGCGTGCTGTCGCTGCGTTCGCCGGTGATCGGGTCGCGCGGGGTTTGCGGGCGCCCCTGCGCATCGGCCACCACATCGAACAGATAGAACTCAAGCTCTACGGCGATGACCGGGGTCAGGCCGAGTGCGCCAAACCCCTGCAGCACGCGCTGCAACACCGCCCGCGGGGCGACTTCGAACAGCCCGCCTTCGGGTGTGTGCATCGCCAGCAACAGCTGCGCCATCGGCCGTGGCGCCCAGGGCACCGGTCGTAGCGAGCCTTCGATCGGCCGGCAGATGCGGTCGGCGTCGCCGATCGCGTAGCCAAGACCGGTTTCTTCCACGGTGTTGCCGGTGATGTCGGTGGCGATCAGCGACATCGGCAGGCACACGCCGTCGCGATACACCTTGCTCAGCGCATCGGCGGTTACGCGCTTGCCGCGCAGCACGCCATTGGTGTCGGGCAATAACAGATCGACAGACTCGCACCCGGCGATGCGAGAGAGGGTGTGGGCATCGGCAGCGGGCAGGGACGCGACGGAAGTCTCGGAAGCCATGGGCAACACCTGCGAAGTCGCCGCGCAGCGTAGCAAAGCGCGCGTGAGCAATCGCAAGCGCACTGGCGCGCCTGGCAATGCCGGCGATGGCGCGGTAACTTCGACCGTATCGACGTTCCACCCAACGCATCGGATCTTTGCGCATGGCTGTCGTTCCGCTGGTCGGCCTGCCGACCGATCGAATCCTGCAAGGGCCTCATCCGTTCCTGGCCGCCGGCGAGAAGTACATCCGCGCGGTGGTCGAGGCGGCCGGTGCGATGCCGGTGCTGTTGCCCAGCCTGCAGCCGGCATTGGATGCGGGCGCGTGGCTGGAGCGGCTGGATGGGCTGCTGTTGACCGGAGCGGTCAGCAATGTGGAGCCGCATCACTACAGCGACGAGCCCAGTTGGGAAGGCAACCCGCACGACCCGGCGCGCGATGCCACCAGCCTCGGGCTGATCCCGCAGGCGCTTGCGCGTGGCCTGCCGGTGCTGGCGATCTGCCGCGGGCTGCAGGAAGCCAACGTGGCCTTGGGCGGGCGCCTGCATCAGCGCGTGCACGACGTGCCCGGCATGGCCGATCACCGGGAGGACCCGGGCACACCGATAGACACGCAATACGGTCCGGCGCATGTGGTGCACCTGCATCCCGGCGGTTGGCTGGCGGGCATGAGCGACAGCGCCCAGGTGTGGGTCAATTCCCTGCACGGGCAGGGAATTGCCACGCTGGCCGAGGGCTTGCTGATCGAAGCCACCGCGCCGGACGGTCTGATCGAAGCGTTCCACGGCCCCGGCCCGGGCTTTCTGCTGGCGGTGCAATGGCATCCGGAATGGCGTGTCACACAGCATCCGTTCTACCGTGCCATCTTTCAGGCCTTCGGCGAGGCCTGTCGCCAATACGCCGCGCGACGCGGCAAGTGAGGTTGCATGTCCATCCGCACACGTTCGCGCAAGACCACGTCCACGCAGCCGGAGAGCGCGCTGCGCCGCTGGCTCAAGGAGCGCAGCATCACCGAGGTGGAATGCCTGGTGCCGGACATCACCGGCAACGCCCGCGGCAAGATCATTCCCGCCGACAAGTTCTCGCACGATTACGGCACGCGCCTGCCGGAAGGCATCTTCGCCACTACCGTGACCGGCGATTTCCCGGACGATTACTACGCGCTGACCTCGCCATCGGATTCGGACATGCATCTGCGCCCGGACGCCAGCACCGTGCGCATGGTGCCGTGGGCGGCAGACCCCACCGCGCAGGTCATCCACGACTGCTATACCAAGGATGGCCAGCCGCACGAACTTGCCCCGCGCAACGTGCTGCGCCGCGTGCTGGATGCCTATGCCCAGGCCGAGCTGCAACCGGTGGTGGCGCCAGAGCTGGAATTCTTCCTGGTGCAGAAAAACACCGACCCCGACTTCCCGCTGTTGCCGCCGGCCGGGCGCTCGGGGCGGCCGGAAACGGCGCGGCAGTCGTACTCGATCGACGCAGTCAACGAGTTCGACCCCATCCTGGACCTGATGTACGACTATTGCGATGCGATGGAACTGGACGTGGACACGCTGATCCACGAATCCGGCGCCGCGCAGTTGGAAGTCAACTTCACCCATGCCGACCCGATGTCGCGCGCGGACCAGGTGTTCCTGTTCAAGCGCACCATGCGCGAAGCCGCGCTGCGGCACGGTGTGTATGCCACGTTCCTGGCCAAGCCAATGGAAACCGAGCCAGGCAGTGCGATGCATATCCACCAGAGCCTGCTGCATGCCGGCACCGGCAAGAACGTATTCAGCGGCAAGCGCGAAGGCGGTTTCAGCGATACCTTCGCGCATTATCTGGGTGGCCTGCAGAAATACATCCCGATGGCGATGGGCCTGCTGGCGCCCAACGTCAATTCTTACCGGCGGTTGATGTTCGGCGAGGTGTCGCCGAGCAATGTGCTGTGGGGCTTCGACAACCGCACCTGCGGGCTGCGCGTGCCCATCGATGTGCCGCAGAACATGCGGGTGGAAAGCCGCTTCGCCGGCTCCGACGCCAACCCGTATCTGGCCATGGCCGCGACGCTGGCCTGCGGGTTATTGGGGATCGGCGAAAAGCTCGAGCCGACCGCGCCGATCAGCAGCAATGGCAAGGAGCAAGGCTACGATTTGCCGCGCTCGCTGGGCGAGGCGCTGGATGAGCTGGAAGGCTGCCAGGCGTTGCAGGAGATGTTGGGGCGGCGGTTCGTGCGTGCGTACATCTCGGTGAAGCGAAAAGAGTACGAGACGTTTTTCCGGGTCATCAGTTCGTGGGAACGGGAGTTCCTGCTGTTGAATGTGTGAGCTGCGTGATTGAGACCCGTGCCGAGCGGTTTCCTTCTCCCGTCGGGAGAAGGTGCCCGAAGGGCGGATGAGGGCGACTTTGGCGGCAGTTGAAGTTCTCGAGGCCTACCTGTTTGCCCGGCGTGCAAGGGATTGGCCGGGCGATCTGCAAAGCCATCCACGGTCCGGCAACAGGGCCTGGGTATGCTGGTAACTCCTCATGCGCGGAGCAGGTCGTGGATCCTTCGGTGCTCAAGGCGTTGCAGCAGCTCGACGCCGCCCATCATCTGCATCCGTTCAACGACAATGCGGCGTTGGCGCAGAAGGGCACGCGCATCCTGACGCGCGGTGAGGGCGTGTACGTGTGGGATGCCGATGGCAACCAGTTGCTGGATGCGTTCGGCGGATTGTGGTGCGTCAATGTCGGCTATGGGCGCAAGGAACTGGCGCAGGCAGCGGCAAGGCAGATGGAGCAGCTGGCGTACTACAACAGCTTTTTCCAGTGCACCACCGAGCCCACCATTCAGTTGGCGGCGAAGCTGGCGGAGTTGGCGCCGGGCGATCTGAATCATGCGTTCTTCGCCAACTCCGGGTCCGAGGCCAACGACACCATCCTGCGCCTGGTGCGGCATTTCTGGGCCGTGCAGGGGCAGCCGCAAAAACGCATCTTCATCGGCCGCCATGATGGTTATCACGGCACCACCATGGCCGGCGCCAGCCTAGGAGGCATGAGGGGAATGCATCAGCAGGGCGGGTTGCCGATTGCCGATATCCACCACGTCGCACCGCCGTATCACTTCGGCGATGGCGGGGAGATGGATCCGGAGGAATACGGGTTGCTGGCGGCACGTCGTCTGGAAGACAAGATTCTGGAACTCGGCCCGGAACATGTGGCCGCTTTTATCGGCGAGCCGATCATGGGCGCGACCGGCGTCTACATCCCGCCGCGCAGTTACTGGCCGGAAATCGAGCGGATCTGCCGGCGCTACGACGTCTTGCTGGTCGCCGATGAAGTGATCTGCGGTTTCGGGCGTACTGGCGAATGGTTCGGTGCGGAGTATTTCGGCTTCCAGCCCGACGTGATGACGCTGGCCAAAGGCATCACTTCCGGCTACATCCCGTTGGCGGCAGCCATGTTCAACGACCGCGTGGCCGGTGTGCTCAAGACCCAAGGCGGCGAGCTGGCGCACGGTGGCACCTACGCCGGGCATCCGGTGTGCGCGGCGGTGGCGCTGGAAAACCTGCGCCTGCTGCAGGACGAGGGCATTGTCGAGACCGCGCGCACACAGGTTGCGCCATACCTGGCGCAGCGCTGGGCCGCGCTGGGCGAGCACCGGTTGGTCGGCGAGGCACGCATCGCCGGGCTGGTCGGGGCGCTGGAACTGGTGCCGGACAAACAGCGTCGCGGTGCGTATTTCCCAAGACGCGGGCGGGTAGGGGCGATGTGTCGCGATTTCGCGCTGCGCCGCGGTCTGATCCTACGCGCGACCTACGATGCCATGCTGCTGTCGCCGCCGTTGATCATCACCCCCGCGCAGGTCGATGAATTGTTCGACAAGGCCTGGGCCGCGCTGGACGATACCGCGCAGGCGCTGGGCCGATAGCTCCCGCACAACCGGTCCCACTGCACGGCAGCGGGCCGCGACGAGGACGAGGACGAGTACGAGTACGACCAAGCATGCGCACACATCGGTGCCATCGCGGCGGCTGCCGCGCTCGCCAGCCGGCAAGGCCTCTCTGTGCCGGCCTCGCTGCGCTGGGCAAATCCGGGCGTGGTGGGTAGGCTGGGAAGAGCCCGGATTCGAGACCGGCCGCCCCATCGCGCTGCCTGGAGACCCACATGACGCTGCGACTGCTCGCCCTGACGCTGTCCATCACCCTGTTGTCCGGCTGTGGCGGCGCTGGCGCGCCCGGCAGGGCCGACGCGCAGGCCAAGGTGCTCAACGTCTACAACTATTCCGATTACATCGCCGAAGACACCATTCCCGCGTTCGAAAAGAGCACCGGCATCAAGGTGACCTACGACGTCTTCGACAGCGACGAAATGGTGGAAACCAAGTTGCTGGCCGGCGGCAGCGATTACGACGTGGTGGTGCCCACGCTGAACTTCTTCGGCCGGCAGATCCAGGCCGGCGTCTTCCTGCCGCTGGACAAGAGCAAGATCCCCAATCTGGTCAATCTGGATCCGGACGTGATGCGCCGCATCGCCGCGCAGGACCCGAACAACGCCTATGGCGTGCCGTACATGATCGGCACCACCGGCATCGGCTACAACGTCGACAAGCTCAAGGCGATCTTCGGCAACACCGATGTCGCCAACAGCTGGGATCTGGTGTTCAAGCCGGAGAATCTGTCCAAACTCAAGGACTGTGGCGTGACCATCCTGGACACGCCTTCGGACATGATTCCCATCGCGCTCAATTATCTCGGGCTCGATCCGCACAGCACCACGCCGGCCGAGATCGAAAAGGCGGCCGCGCTGATCAAGGCCATTCGCCCGTACGTGCAGAACTTCCACTCCAGCCAGTACGTCACCTCGCTGGCCAACGGCAACACCTGCCTGGCGGTGGGCTGGTCCGGCGACATCATCCAGGCGCGCGACCGTGCCGTGGAAGCCGGCAACAACATCAAGGTGGCCTACGCCATTCCGAAGGAAGGTGCGCCGCAATGGTTCGACATGCTGGCCATTCCCAAGGATGCCAAGCACCCGGACAACGCCTACGCCTTCATCAATTATCTGTTGAAGCCGGACGTGGCCGCCGCCAATACCAACTTCATCCATTACGCCAACCCGGTGCGCACCGCCACCCCGTTTGTGGATGCGGCGATCCGCAACGACCCCACCATCTACCCGCCTCCGAAGGTGACCGCCAAGATGTTCACCTACGCGATCAATCCGCCGGAAGTGGACCGGCTGTACACGCGGCTGTGGACCGAGATCAAGACCGGGCATTGACCTGCTGCGTTGCCGGTGGATGCTGCGCCCGAGCGCAGTGCTGCCTCGTGCAACGGCCCATGCCACGGGCCCGGCGCGCGGCCTAGGGGTGGCACCGTCGGGACCTGATAGGCCGATTGCCAGCTGACTGGCCCATCACGCAATCTGTACCGGGCAGTTCAAATAATTGTATGGTTGCGCCGCCACTGCCGACGCCGCCGAGACGGCCGCTGCGTGGCGCGCCTCGCCCATCACACAGGACGCATCCTTTTGAGCAACCACGACCATCAGTCCAATGACGGCCAGTCCTCGGCCACGGATGCGCAGGGCGCAGGCGCGCGCGGCGAGCAGGAGCCGCCCAAACCCTCGCCGTTGAAGAACCCCAAGGTGAAGTGGACGCTGATCCTGGTCGGGGTGCTGGTGCTGATCTTGCTGGTGGTGTGGCTGGCCTATTACCTGGTCAAGGGCCGCTACATGCAGGACACCAACAACGCCTATCTGCAGGCCGATTCGGTGGCCGTGGCACCGCGCGTCAGCGGCTACGTGACCAAGGTGCTGGTGAGCGACAACCAGATCGTGGAGGCTGGCCAGCCGCTGCTGCAGATCGACGACCGCACCTACCAGGCCACGCTGCAGCAGGCCGAAGCCGCCATTGCCGCACGCCAGGCCGATATCGTCGCGGCCACCGCCAATGTCTCCGCACAGGAATCGGCGCTGCTGCAGGCGCGCACCCAGGTCACCGCAGCTGCTGCCAGCCTCAAGTTCGCCCAGTCCGAAGTGAAGCGCTTCGCGCCGTTGGCCGCCTCCGGTGCAGATACCCACGAACATCAGGAAAGCCTGCAGCACGATCTGGCACGCGCACGCGCCCAGTACGACGCCGCGCAGGCGCAGGCCAAGGCTGGCGAGAGCCAGATCCAGGCCAGCCGCGCGCAACTGGAACAGGCACAGGCCGGCGTGAAACAGGCCACCGCCGATGCCGACCAGGCGCGCGTGGCGGTGGAAGACACCCGTCTGACCAGCCGTATCCACGGCCGGGTTGGCGACAAGACCGTGCAGGTGGGCCAGTTCCTCGGCGCCGGCACCCGCACCATGACCATCGTGCCGCAGGAATCGCTGTATCTGGTTGCCAATTTCAAGGAAACCCAGGTCGGCCTGATGCGTCCCGGCCAGCCGGCCGAGATCGAGGTCGATGCGCTTTCGGGCGTAAAACTGCACGGCAAAGTCGAGAGCCTGTCGCCGGGCACCGGCTCGCAGTTCGCGTTGCTGCCGCCGGAAGATCGAGGTCGATGCGCTTTCGGGCGTAAAACTGCACGGCAAAGTCGAGAGCCTGTCGCCGGGCACCGGCTCGCAGTTCGCGTTGCTGCCGCCGGAAAATGCCACTGGCAATTTCACCAAGGTGGTCCAGCGCGTGCCGGTGCGCATCCGTGTGCTGGCCGGTGACGAGGCGCGCAAGGTGCTGGTGCCGGGCATGTCGGTGGAAGTCACTGTCGACACGCGCTCGGCCAAGGACGCCAAGCAGCGTGCCGAACAAGAATCCGACCGCGTGCAGGAGCAGGAGCGCGCGCGATGAGTGCAGCGGCCGCCACCGGCCCGCGTGCCGGCGGCAGCGCCCAGCGCGAGAAGGCCGAGCCGGGCGCCTGGCTGGCGGTGCTGGCCGGCACCATCGGCTCGTTCATGGCGACGCTGGATATTTCCATCGTCAATGCCGCGCTGCCCACCATCCAGGGCGAGGTCGGCGCCAGCGGCACCGAAGGTACCTGGATTTCCACCGCCTACCTGGTGGCCGAGATCATCATGATCCCGCTGACCGGCTGGTTCGTGCGCACGCTGGGCCTGCGCAATTTCCTGTTGATCTGTGCGGTGATGTTCACCGCGTTCTCGGTGGTGTGCGGGCTGTCGACGTCGCTGTCGATGATGATCATCGGCCGCGTCGGACAAGGCCTGGCCGGCGGCGCCTTGATTCCGACCGCGCTGACCATCGTCGCCACGCGGTTGCCGCCCAGCCAGCAGACCATGGGCACCGCCTTGTTTGGCATGACCGTGATCATGGGTCCGGTGATCGGCCCGCTGCTCGGCGGCTGGCTGACCGAAAACGTCAGCTGGCACTACGCGTTTTTCATCAACGTGCCGATCTGCGTTGGCCTGGTCGCGTTGCTGCTGCTCGGTCTCAAACACGAAAAGGGCGACTGGGCAGGCCTGCTCAACGCCGATTGGCTGGGCATCTACGGGTTGACCGCGGGTCTGGGCGGGCTGACCGTGGTGCTGGAAGAAGGCCAGCGCGAGCGCTGGTTCGAGTCCAGCGAGATCAATACCCTGAGCCTGATTGCGTTGAGCGGATTCATTGCGCTGGTGATCAGCCAATTCCGGCGCCGCCCTCCGGTGATCCGCCTGTCGCTGCTGCTGCAGCGCAGCTTCGGCGCGGTCTTCATCATGGTCATGGCGGTGGGCATGATCCTGTTCGGCGTCATGTACATGATTCCGCAGTTCCTGGCAGTGATCTCCGGCTACAACACCGAGCAGGCCGGATACGTGCTGCTGCTGTCCGGCCTGCCGACCGTGTTGCTGATGCCGATGATGCCCAAGCTGCTGGAAACGGTGGACGTGCGCATCTTGGTCATTGCCGGGCTGATCTGCTTTGCCGCTGCCTGTTTCGTCAATCTGTCGCTCACTGCCGACACCGTGGGCACGCACTTCGTCGCCGGGCAGCTGCTGCAGGGCTGCGGCCTGGCGTTGGCGATGATGTCGCTCAACCAGGCGGCGATTTCGTCGGTGCCGCCGGAACTGGCAGGCGATGCCTCGGGCCTGTTCAATGCCGGCCGCAACCTGGGCGGCTCGGTCGGGCTGGCGCTGATCTCCACCTTTCAGGAGCGCCGCATGACCTTCCACACCGAAACCATCGGCAGTTCGATCACCGCCAACGCCAGCCGTGCGCAGGAGGCGCTGGCCGGCCTGACCGCACAGATGCAGGGCAGTGCCGGCGGCGAGGCGGCGGCCCGCTCGATCGCCCAGTTCGCCCGCGTCGTGCAACAGCAGGCCCTGGTGATGACCTATAGCGATCTGTTCTGGATCTTCGGCGTGATCGTGGTCTGCACGATTCCGCTGGCCTTTTTGCTCAAGCCGTTACCCAAGGGGGCGCACCTTGCAATGCACTGATTCCATGCGCCTGATCCGCATGCCGCTGGCTGCGGCGTTGAGTACGCTGCTGCTTGGCGGCTGCATGCTCGGCCCCAACTACACCAAGCCGCCAGCGGTTGCCGACGCGGCGATGCAAGCACCCGCCCTGCACCGCGCCAGCGGCGCGGACGTGGTTGCCGCCGCACCCCTGAATCACTGGTGGGAGGAACTGCACGATCCGCTCCTGACCCAATTGGTCGCCCAGGCATTGGCCGATAGCCCCAACCTGCGCGCGGCGCAGGCGCGGCTGCGCGCCAACCGCGCGCTGGCCCAGCAACGCCGCGCCGAACGCCTGCCCAAGCTCAACGCCAGCGCGGTGTATGCCTACGCCGAGCCGCCGCAGACCATTGTCGATACGCTCGGCGGGCTGCAACAGGGTCAACCCGGCCAGCCGCCGGCGGCCGGCAACCAGGCGTTGGATCTGGAAAAGACCGAGATTTACAGCGCCGGTTTCGATGCCAGCTGGGAGCTGGATTTCTTCGGCCGCCGCCGTCGCGCCGCCGAAGGTGCGCTGGCGCAGGCGCAGGCCTCCGAGGCCGAGCTCGCCGATGCGCAAGTGCAGCTGGCCGCCGAAGTCGGGCAGGTTTATCTCAACTACCGCGGCTTGCAGGCGCGCCTGGCCATTGCCGATGCCAACCTGGACAAGATCCGCCAGTCGCTGCAGCTGGTGCAGCAACGCCGCGGGCAGGGCGCCGCCTCGGACCTGCAGGTCGAGCAGATCGCCACCCAGGTGCAGCAACAGCAAGCCCAGCGCCTGCCGCTGGAAATGCAATCGCAGGAGGCGCTGGACCAGCTGGCATTGATGGTCGGGCGCGAGCCCGGCGCGCTGGATGCGCAGCTCAGCGCGCCGCAACCTTTGCCGATGTTGCCGACACAGGTCCGCGTGGACGATGCCGGTGCGTTGATCCGCCGGCGCCCGGACGTGCGCAAGGCCGAGCGCGAGTTGGCCGCCTCCAGCGCGCAGATCGGCGAGGCGTTGAACGGCTACTTCCCGCAGGTGAGTCTGCTGGGCGGGTTGAGCTGGGTCGCCGGCTCGCCGAGCGATTTCAATTCCGATGCGCGGACCACATTGGCGGTGCCGATGCTGCGCTGGTCGATCTTCGACTTCGGCAAGACCCGCGCGCAGGTGGAGCAGGCGCGCGCCGGCAATGCCGGTCGTACGGCGGCGTACGAAGGGACCGTGTTGGCGGCCTTGCAGGATGCCAATTCGGCCTTGGCGCGCTTCGGTTCGGCACGCAAACAATTGGTGGTCGCACGCCAGGCCGAAGCCTCGGCCACGCGTTCGGCCGGGCTGATGCAGCAACGTCGCGATGCCGGCGCCACCTCATCGATCGATCTGCTGGATGTGCAGCGCCAGCAGTTGTCGGCGCAGGACGCCGCCGCGCAGGCGCAGGTGCAGTTGCTGGTGAATTACGTGGCCCTGCAGAAGAGTCTGGGGCTGGGCTGGAGCGAACCGGCGCAGGACGCACGCTGAGACCAGCCAAGGCAATCGTTGACGCGGCAGCTCATGCGCGGCCGCGTCCGGGTTTTGCCATCATGGTCGGCATTGGCCGTTGTGGCGCATGCATTGCGCAATCGAGAGGTTGAATGGCATCCCCCGAGGCCACCCCGCAGCCCCACCTCACCGCTGGCGACGGCGGCTACCTGAGCATCGACGCGGTCCGCAAGGAGTTCGACGGCTTTGTCGCGGTCGACGACGTCAGCCTGCAGATTCGCAAGGGCGAGATCTTCGCGTTGCTCGGTGGTTCGGGCAGCGGCAAATCCACGCTGCTGCGCTGCCTTGCCGGCTTCGAGCGGCCGACCAAGGGGCGCATCGTCCTGGATGGTCAACCCATCGACGCGCTGCCGCCGTACTAGCGCCCGATCAACATGATGTTCCAGTCGTACGCGCTGTTTCCGCATATGAGCGTGGAGCAGAACATCGCCTTCGGGCTGAAGCAGGAAGGCTTGTCCAAGGCTGCGATCGCCACCCGCGTCGGCGAGATGCTCGCGCTGGTGCAGCTTGGCGCGCTGGCCAGGCGCAAGCCGCACCAGCTCTCCGGCGGGCAGCAGCAGCGCGTGGCCCTGGCGCGCTCGCTGGCCAAGCGGCCCAAGCTGCTGTTGCTGGACGAACCGATGGGTGCGCTGGATAAAAAACTGCGCTCGCAGATGCAGCTGGAACTGGTCAACATCATCGAAACCTCCGGCGTGACCTGCGTCATGGTCACCCACGATCAGGAAGAGGCCATGACCATGGCTACGCGGATCGCGTTGATGGACCAGGGCTGGATCCAGCAGGTCGGCACGCCCGATGAAATCTACGAGCAGCCGGCCAACCGGTTTGCGGCCGAGTTCATCGGCTCGGTCAATCTGATCGATGCGCTCATCGCCGACGACGCGCCCGAATACGTCACCTTGAAAACGCCTGCGTTCGATGCCTGCATCCGCATCGGCCACGGCATCACCGGCTTCGAAGGGCAGGCGGTGGCGTTCGCGCTGCGCCCGGAAAAACTCGCGATCGGCAAGGACGAGCCGGCGCAGGCCTGCAACAAGGCGCAGGGCGTGATCGAAGACATCGCCTATTTCGGCAGCCATTCGGTGTACCACGTGCGCTTGCCCAGCGGGGTCAAGCTGATGGCCAATTTCGCCAATCGCCAGCGTTGGGCCAGCGAAGCGTTGACCTGGGGCGACACCGTGTGGGTAGGGTGGGGCGAAGACGACGGCGTGGTGCTCACCGCATGAAACGCGTGCTCATACGCGGGTTAGCGGGCGCGCGCTGGGGCGTGATCGCCGCACCATATCTGTGGATGCTGGTGTTCTTCGCGATTCCGTTCCTGATCGTGCTGAAGATTTCCTTCGCCGAGCGCGCCACCGCGATGCCGCCGTATACGCCGCTATTGGCGGTTGCTGCCGACGGTGCGGTGAGCCTCAAACTGCATCTGGGCGCCTATCTGGCCTTGCTGCGCGATAGCCAGTACGTGGCTGCCTACCTGAGTTCGATCAAGATCGCGGCCATTTCCACCGCACTGGCGCTGTTGATCGGCTACCCGATGGCCTACGTGATCGCGCGGCTGCCGCTGGCCACACGCAACGTGGCGATGATGCTGGTGGTGCTGCCGTCGTGGACGTCGTTTCTGATCCGCGTGTACGCGTGGATCGGCATTCTCGATGGCAATGGTGTGCTCAATCAGGCGCTGTTGGCGCTGGGTGTGATCGAGCAGCCGTTGCAATTGTTGTACACGCCGATCGCCGCTTACATCGGCATCGTGTACTGCTATCTGCCGTTCATGGTGTTGCCGCTGTACGCCAACCTGGTCAAGCACGATCAGCGCCTGCTCGAAGCAGCCTACGACCTGGGTGCGCGGCCATGGCAGGCATTCGTCCGCATCACCTTGCCACTATCGCGCAACGGCATCGTGGCCGGCTGCATGCTGGTGATGATTCCGGCGGTCGGCGAGTTCGTCATCCCGGAAATGCTGGGCGGGCCGAACACCTTGATGATCGGGCGCGTGCTGTGGGGCGAGTTCTTCAATAACCGCGACTGGCCGGTGGCAGCGGCAGTGGCCACGGTGATGTTGCTGCTGCTGTTGCTGCCGATCGTGATCTTCCACCGTTACCAGCAGCGTGAGCTGGAAGGGCGCCTGACATGATGCGCGCGTCGCGCGGTGGGCGCCTGCTCGGCGGCAGCGTGCTCGCGCTGGGTTTCGGCTTCTTGTACCTGCCGATCCTGTTGTTGATGGTGTATTCGTTCAACGCCTCGCGCCTGGCGACGGTGTGGGGCGGGTTTTCGGCCAGGTGGTACGGCGAATTAGTGCGCGACCGGCAATTGCTCGACGCAGCCTGGGTCAGCCTGGAGGTGGCGTTCTGGACGGCCTGCGCATCGACGGTGCTGGGCACGATGGCCGCCATGGCGATGGTGCGCATGCGGCGTTTTCCCGGCAAAACCCTGTTCGGCGCACTGATCACCGCGCCGTTGGTGATGCCCGAAGTCATCATCGGTCTGTCGATCCTGCTGTTGTTGGTGTCGATGGGTGGCGTGCTCGGCATCGCGCCGCGCGGCGCGGTAGCGATCTGGGTAGCGCATGTCACCTTCACCGTATCGTTCGTGACCGTGGTGATTTCTTCGCGGCTGCAGGAACTGGACCGCTCGCTTGAAGAAGCCGCGATGGATCTCGGTGCCACGCCGCTGAAAGTGTTTTTCCGGATCACCTTGCCGATCATCGCGCCGGCCCTGGCATCGGGCTGGCTGCTGGCCTTTACGCTGTCGCTGGACGATGTGGTGATCGCCAGTTTCCTGGCCGGGCCCAGTTCCACCACCTTGCCGATCAAGGTGTTTTCGTCGGTGCGTCTGGGCATCAGTCCGAAGATCAATGCGCTGGCCACGCTTATGGTGCTGGCGGTGTCGGTAGCCGCGCTGATCGGCTGGTGGCTGCTGGCGCGCAGCGAAAAACGTCGCCTGCGCGATGCGCAGTTGGCACTGCAACGCGAAGGTTGATCGCGACAGGAAGGCGCGAGGCGTAGATGCGTGCAGCGGCGGGTGACCGTTGGACAGGGCAGGTTCCGAAACCAGTGCGACTGCATGCACCAGGTGGCGCCGGCGGCCGGTGCTTGCGAACACAGTGTTGCAGCAGTTTCAGGCGATTGTGACGCGCCCCGAACTTGCCGGCGTCTAGCATGACCGCCTCGCAACAGGAGACCGTCATGTCCTACGACACCGTCAACCCCGCCAACGGCCAGGTCGAGCATACCCAGCAGACCCTGGACGCCCCTGCCATCGAAGCGCGTCTGGCTGCTTCCGCCAAGGCATTTCCGGCCTGGGCCGCGTTGCCGCTGGCCGAGCGTGGCGCCTTGCTGCGCCGCATTGGCGAGGAGCTGACCAGGCGCCGCGAGGACCTGCAACGCATCATGACCGCCGAGATGGGCAAGCTGCGCCGCGAGGCGTTGGCCGAGATCGACAAGTGCGCGCAGGCCTGCGCCTATTACGCCGAACACGCCGCCGACTACCTGGCGCGGCGCGACATTCCTACCGAAGCGCAATCCAGCTATGTGCGCTACGAACCGCTGGGCTGCGTGTTCGCGGTCATGCCGTGGAATTTTCCGTTGTGGCAGGCGTTCCGGTTTCTGGCGCCAAGCCTGATGGCCGGCAACGTGTCGCTGCTCAAGCACGCCAGCAACGTGCCGCGCTGCGCTGACGCCATGAAAGAGGTGTTGGACGCCGCCGGCATTCCGCCGGGCGTGTTCGATGTGCTGCATATCGATAACGACCAGGCTGCCGATGTACTGCGCGATGACCGCATTGCTGCAGTAACGCTGACCGGCAGCGAACGCGCCGGTCGCTCGCTGGCCGCCAATGCAGGCGACCAGCTCAAGAAGTGCGTGATGGAGCTCGGCGGCAGCGACGCGTTCGTGGTGCTCGAAGACGCCGATCTGGCGCACACCGTGCCATCGGCCGTGCAGTCGCGCTTCGACAATAGCGGGCAGACCTGCATCGCCGCCAAGCGTTTCATCGTGGTGGATGCGATCGCCGACCGGTTCATCGAGCGCTTCGTCGCGGCGGCAGCCCAGCGCGTCGTGGGCGACCCGCAGCAGGACAGCACCACGCTGGCGCCGATGGCGCGTGCCGACCTGCGCGACGAATTGCACAAGCAGGTGCAGGCCAGCGTGGCGAAGGGCGCCAAGGTCTTGTTGGGCGGCGAACCGGTCGCCGGCTCGCATGCCGGCTATCCGGCGACCATTCTCGACACTGTCGCTCCCGGCATGCCGGCATACGACGAAGAATTCTTCGGCCCGGTCGCCTCGATCATCCGGGTTGCCGACGAAGCCGAAGCGGTGCGCGTGGCCAATGACACCACCTTCGGTCTCGGCGGCAGCGTGTGGACGGCCGACGCCAGGCGCGGCGAGCGCGTGGCGCAGCAGCTGCAGTGCGGCGCGGCGTTCGTCAACTCCGTGGTCAAGAGCGATGTGCGCTTGCCGTTCGGCGGCATCAAACGCTCCGGCTTCGGCCGCGAGCTGGCCGAGCACGGCATCCATGAGTTCATGAACGTCAAGACGATCTATGTCGCTTGAGAGTTGGGAATAGTGAATCGGGAATCGGGAATCGGGAATCGGTAGAGCGGCTCGCTAGGGCGTTGGCGTGAATGCACAACCGCACTTTCTCCATTCCGCCTACATCTGGGAGATCAAGGAAACCGCTCTTACGATTCCCGATTCCACAATCCCTGGCCGCAACGCGGCCCTAGAGCCACTTGGCGCGCTTGAACAGGCGATACAGCACCAGGCACGAGCCCACGACGCCGGAGACCAGCAATGGGTAGGCGTAGCGGGCATCGAGTTCGGGCATGTGGGCGAAGTTCATGCCGTACCAGCTGGTGATCAAGGTAGGGGCGGCCAGCAGGGCGGCCCAGGCGCCGAGGCGCTTGACGGTTTCGCCCTGGGCCAGCGTCACCATCGATAGGTTGACGCTGAGCGCCGTGCCCAGCATTTCGCGCAGGGTGTCGATAGCATCGCTGGTGCGCACCGCGTGATCGAGCACGTCGCGCAGATAGATGCCGACTTCTTCGTGGATCAGTGAGCCGGGGTTGCGCTTGAGGTGCGAGAGCACGTCCTGCAGTGGCGCCACCACCAACCGCATCTTGTTGAGTTCGCGCTTGAGCTCATACAGGCGCACCACCGTCTCGCGCTTGTAGTCGTCGGCGAAGATGTCTTTTTCCAGGCGTTCCAGCGTGTCGCGGAACTCGTCCATGATCGGCAGGTAATTGTCGACCACGAAATCGAGCACGCCGTACAGGCAGAACGACGCGCCCATGTGCAGCATCGCCGGCTCGCGCTCGACCCGATGCCGCACCGGCGCGTACGACAGCGACGCGCCATGCCGCACCGTCAACAGAAAGCGCCTTCCCAGGAAGGCATGCGTTTCGCCATAGCGGATGCGTTCGTTGACCAGCTGCGCCGTGTTGACCACCACGAACAGCGAGTTGCCGTAACTCTCGGCCTTGGGGCGTTGATGCGCCTTGAGCGCGTCTTCGATCGCCAGATCGTGCAGGCCGAATTCGTCCTGCAACTTGCGCAGCACCGATTCCTGCGGCTCGTACAGCCCCACCCAGACGAAGCCAGCCGGCTGCTGGAGCACATCGCTGATGTGCTCCAGGCTGATGTCGTGGCGCTTGCCTTCGCCGTCGTAGTAAGCGCAGGTGATGACGCAGGACGGATTATCGGGATGATGGCCTTGGCTGTTCATGAGCGCATCCTTCAATCAGCGCGTACGGACGGGCAGGTCACGCGGTCGCAGGGCAATGGCAAGTGCGGTGTGGATCGGCAGCAGCAGCATCACCCATTGCAGGTTGTCCTGCGCCTGGAAGGACAGCCAGTGGATCACCAGCGCCGCCAGCGCGCACGCCGCCACAACCCAGGAAAGCACGTTGAACCAGCGGCCCGGCCGATGGCCCAGCTGCAGCCGTATGCCGCCGAACCACAGCAGCATGCATAGCGGGTTGACCAGCAGCAGGTTGCGGTTGCCCCACGCCGACGCGTGGGCAGTGAATCCCCACAGATACACCAGCAGGCCGCCGCCGATGGCGCATAACAGCCAGAACGGCAACGCCAGTCCAGCCAACAAGCGCTGCCTGCGGCCCAGGGCCAGTACGCCGGCTGCAACGATGAGGCCGGTCAACAGCCACGGCCACCAGTGTCGCTGTTGTTCGGCGGGCTCCGGCGCGATGCGATGCGGTAGCAGCACCTGCGTGGATTGCACCAACGGGCGACCGGCACTGTTGTGCACCTGGGTCAGGCTGTCTGCCAGCCGCATCGGCACGAAGGCCTCTTCCCAACGCGACAGCGGACGATCTGCGTACGGCCCCAGGCCCAGGTCGAAGCCCAGCCACATCCAGGGGGCAGGGGAGGCCAGGCGCACCGCTTCGCTGCGGAAGGTATTGCCACGCGAACGACCGGCCAGCTGCGATTTCAGCGCGCCGCCCATCGCACGGTCCAGCGTGTCGCGCACCATGGTGGCGCAGTTGGCCATGAAGTAGTCGTAGTGGTAGCGCGCGTTTTCCGGTTGGCTACGTACCGCCAGACCCTCGGCCAGCGCGCGCGCCTGGTCTGGCGGCAGATCCAGCCACTGGACGCTGACACCGCGCCCGGCATCGCGATATTGCGACAGGTCTTCTTCCAGCGGCAGCGCGACCAGGTAGTACATCATGTCGCCGCGCGCAAAACGCGGTACGAAGTCCGGCTCGCTCGGGTCGAAGAAGCCGAAGTTGTACGAGGTGGCCTGCTGCGTACGCGGGTCGACCACCACGATGGCATCGTGGCCGAAACGTTCGAAAAACACTTCGCCCGGCTGCATGGTGACTACGCCGACGCGTGGCGCCGGTGCAACGGTCAGCGCAGCTTCCTGCGAAGCATTGCCTTGGACAGCCTGGGCCGCTGCGAGCGGGGCGACTAGCAGCGTGAACAGGAGCAGTGCCCAGCAGGCAATCCACTGCCAGGCGCCACCGCGCTGCGGCGCCGTGCAGGCACTGCGGCTCAGCTGGTTCAAGCGTCGTCCTGCGGATCGGGCGGCAGAATGGTGACGTGGAAGGCGTGCACGCGTCGCGCATCGGCCTTTGCCACGCGGAATGCGAAGCGCCCCAGCGTCAGCTCTTCGCCGGTTTCGGGCAGGTGCCCGATCGCATCGGTGACCAGCCCACCGACGGTGTCGTACTCGTCGTCGGGGAACTCGGCGCCAAAGCGCTCGTTGAAGTCTTCGATCGGCGTCAGCGCATCGACCACATAGCGTCCATCGGCCTGGATCGCGATGAGCGAATTCTCTTCTTCGGCATCGTCGTGCTCGTCGTCGATCTCGCCGACGATCTGTTCCAGCACGTCCTCGATGGTGACCAGCCCGGCAACACCGCCGTATTCGTCCACCACGATCGCCATGTGGTTGCGCGAGAGGCGAAATTCCTTGAGCAGGACGTTGAGCTTCTTGGACTCGGGGATCAGCACCGCCGGGCGCAGCAGTTCGCGCACGTTGCCAGGGCCGTTGTCGGCCACCACGCCGCGCAACAGGTCCTTGGCCAGCAGGATGCCGAGCACTTCGTCCTTGTTCTCGCCGTGGACGGGGAAGCGCGAATGGCCGGATTCGACCACCTGCTTCATCAGGTCGATGAAGCGCGCTTCCACCGGCAGCGAGACCATCTGCGAGCGCGAGATCATCACATCGCCCACGGTCAGTTCGGACACGGAGATCGCGCCTTCCATCATGCGCAAAGTGTCTGCGGCGATGAGACCGTCCTGTTCGGCGGTCCGCAGCAAGGCGACGAGTTCGTCGCGGGTATGGGGTTCGCCGGAGAAGGCAGCGCTGAGGCGCTCGAGCCAGCTACGGCGTTTTTCCGGTGTTTCTAGGGATTGGCTACTGTCGTCTTCGGACATCGTGACGGGGAAGGGCACCCGGCAAACCAGGCGTTAGCCATCAGTCTAGCAGGAAGCCGGCACGGCGCTGTGGATGCGCCGTGGCCTGGCCCGGCTCAGGGCAGATCCAGGCTGTAGCCGCAGCCGACCACGGTCTTGCCCGGATGCGATTTGACGTTGGTCACGCTCAGTACGACCGATTCGATCATCGCCTCGCCGGTCTTGGGGTTGGTGGTGTCTTCGCTGACCAGCTCGCGCCCGTACATGACCTTCTCGGCGTTGTCCACGCCCAGTTCCAGATCCAACTGCTTGGCGAGCGGGCGCGGGTCGGGCAGGTCCAGGATCGCCATGATGCTGGCGCCGGAAAACGCGATGTGATCGGTACTGTGGCCGAACACGCGAATGGGCGTATTGAGCGTGTACTCGGTCATGAACAGGTTGGATTGATCCAGTGGCGTCCAGCCCAGCGCCACCGCCTTGAGCGGGTCGGCCAGTACCGGGGCCAACGCGCTGAAATCGCCGATACGCTGGCGGCATTCGATCAAGGCGGCAAGGTCCGGGCGCACCGGCGCGGTCTGTGCCCAGGCGCCGGGCGCGCTCAACAGCAGCAGGGCGCCGGCAATGCAAAAACGCATCAGTGTTCTCCTGCGTAAGGGTCGTCGATGCCGAGGTCGGCCAGGATCTCGCGCTCCAGTTGCTCCATCGCCTCGGCCTCCTTGTCGTCTTCGTGATCCCAGCCAAGCAAGTGCAAGGTGCCATGCACGGTCAGGTGCGCGTAGTGCGCAGCCAGCGATTTGCCTTGCTCGGCGGCCTCGCGCGCCACCACCGGCGCGCAGATCACCAGATCGCCCAGCAGCGGCATCTTGATGCCCTTGGGCAGGCCTTCCGGCAGTTCGGCGGGGAAGCTCAGCACGTTGGTGGCGTAATCCTTGCCTCGGTAATGGTGATTGAGCGAGCAGCCTTCCTTCTCGTCGACCACGCGCACTGCCAGATCGGCCTCGCGGATGCGCCCCTTCAACGCTGCGGCCACCCACTTGCGAAAACTCACCGCCGACGGCAGGCCGGCGCGCGGCAGCGCATAGCTGACGGCAACGTCGAGGCGGACAGGGCCTTTGGTCATGGCGATACCAGCATTGAGCTCAGACAGGAGCCACAGTATCGCGCGTGTGTTGCCTCACTGCGACTTCCACTCGCTGGGATCGTAGGCGATTTCGATTACCTCGGCTGTCTCGACCAGCTCTTCGATGCCGGCCTGCTTGGTCGAGCCGCGGCAATTGAGGCCAAGATGCGTCTTGATTTGACGCGCCATCTCAGCGGCGCCTTGATCGGGCGTGGCCTTGGCATCGAGGTGGACGGTCAGGTCCGCGCACCCGCCAACATTGCTGACTTGGATGGCCGGTACGAGCGCGCGCGCAGCCTGGTCGGCGAGTGCGTCGAACCTGCTCTGCGCGACTGCTTGCTGCGCTGCCGATACCCGCACCTTGATGTAGTACAGCTGCTTATAGAACAGGTAGCCGTTGGACAGTAGCGGCATGCCGGACGACGACAGGTCCATGCTGAGCTGCAGCTTTTCCCCAACGATGCGTTCGGCGTCCGCGATGGCCGCGATCACCTTGGCATCCACGGCATTGGCCGGGATGCTTTTCGGGACACCCTCGCTGGTCAATACGAACCTGCTCTGGTCCAGCTCGTCCAGCCGCGAATAGGTGCCTTGTTTGCGCGCCGCGGCGAGGTCCTCGCGAAAGGCGATCATGCCGTGCTCGATGGCCTCGGCTTGAGCGCGTTGCCCGGCTGGATAAACGAACACATCGATATTCAATTCCGGATGCTCAGCCATCGCGTAATGGAATCCAGCCCCCGAGACCTTGGCTGCCGGGTTGTAGGAGCTGCGGGCGAGCGTAAACGGACCAACGTTCCTCGGTGCAGCCAGGTAACTGGTCTCGATGTAAGCGCGCGAGGATGCCGGTGGTCCATCCGGCGTGGCCGATAACGCAACTGGGGCAGCACCCAGCATGCAGGCGAAGAACAACACGCGACAACCGACCATGTGCACCTCCTGTGCAGAACGATGCCGCAAGTGTATCGCCCTGAAGCGGCGGGTTGGCGTGTCTGGCTCAGTGCCGCTGCAGACCAACCGGCGCGAGGCGCTGTGCGATGACCGCGCTACTTGGAGGTTTCCCGGCGTGTCCCGCGTTGCACCGGGTCGTGCCGAGCAGGGCATCCGCGGTCACCTCCCGCCAGCCTGCTTCATGCCGCAGGTTCGGCAGGCTTTTCGGCCAGATCGCGCTTGTCATAGGCGGTCACGATGCGCTGCACCAATGGGTGACGCACCACGTCGCGCGCTTCGAAGAAGGTGAAACTGGTGCCTTCCACATCGCGCAGCACTTCGATCGCATCGCGCAGGCCGGATTTGACATGCTTGGGCAGATCGATCTGGGTGAGATCGCCGGTGACCACCGCCGTGGAGCCGAAGCCCAGGCGGGTCAGGAACATCTTCATCTGTTCGATGGTGGTGTTCTGCGCTTCGTCCAGAATCACGTAGGCATCGTTGAGCGTGCGGCCGCGCATATAGGCCAGCGGCGCGATTTCGATGACGTTGCGCTCCAGCAACTTGACCACTTTTTCCACGCCGAGCATCTCGTACAGCGCATCGTAGAGCGGGCGCAGGTACGGGTCGACCTTCTGGCTGAGATCGCCAGGCAGAAAGCCGAGTTTTTCGCCGGCTTCCACTGCCGGGCGCACCAGAATCAGCCGCTGCACACGCGACTCGTTGAGCGCTTCAACCGCGCTTGCTACCGCCAGGAAGGTCTTGCCGGTCCCGGCCGGACCGATGCCGAAATTGATGTCGTGGGTGGCGATCGCGTGTAGGTATTTGGCCTGGTTGGCGCCACGGCCGCGCACGGTGCCGCGCTTGACCTTGATCGCCACATCCTGGGCCTGGTACGCGCGCTCGGCCACATGTTCGAGGTTGGCCTGGTTGAGCCGCAGGTGGATTGCGTGCGTGTCGAAGGTGGTGGTTGCGGCCTCCTCGTACAACGCGGTCAACAGCGACTGGGCGGCGGCGATGGCCGGCTCCGGTCCGGTCACCCGGAAGACGTTGCCACGGTTGGCGATCTCGACGCCAAGCTTGAGTTCGATCTGGCGCAGATGCGCATCGAACGGACCGGCCAGATTGGCCAGGCGCTCGATGTCCTCGGGTTCCAGGGTGAAGTCGCGATGTGCGGGTGCGTTCATGGTTGGATCGGACAGCGCACCTGGGTGCGCGTCGGTAGGGCGGGAGCGAAAGGGTAGCGCGCGGCATGTGATCCCACCAACACAGCGGACGGCGCGGCACCCGGCCATGCAACCGTCCGCAGTCGCGTGCAGGTTTTCCACAAGCGCTGTGGAGTCACGCATCACTAACCTGTGGATAAAACGCGTCGCGCTTACTTGCGCAAGGTTTGCCGGGGCGGTGGTGAAAAAATCGCCAGTGTCGCCAGGGTTGTCCACACGCGATGTGGATCGAATTCCGCAAAGCCTGTGGGTAAGTATGACGAGGCCTTGCGCCGCAAGGCGCGACAGCTGTGTGGTGAAATTTTGACCATTTCGCGCGACACGCTTCGGCGCGTGGTTGCCTTGCTTGGAGGAGCGCCGCATTGCGCAGCGCCCACGCGCCATCAATGTGGGCTGTCGTCCAATTGAATCCGACCACGCAGCGAATTGCTCATTGCCTCGGTGATCAACACATCGACGAACTGTCCGATCAAACGTGGGTTGCCCGGGAAATTCACCGGGCGCATGTTTTCGCTCTTGCCGGTCAATTCGTTCGGATCGCGCCGCGAGGGGCCTTCCACCAGCACGCGCTGCACGCTGCCCACCATCGATTGCGAAATGCTCGCCGCGTGCGCATTGATATGCGCCTGCAGACGCGCAAGACGCGCCTGCTTCACTGCCTCCGGCGTGTCGTCCTGCAGGTCCGATGCCGGGGTGCCGGGGCGACGCGAATACACGAACGAAAAGCTCTGGTCGAAGCCTACGTCTTCGATCAGCTTCATGGTCTTTTCGAAGTCGGCTTCGGTCTCGCCAGGAAAGCCGACGATGAAGTCCGAACTGATCGAGATGTCCGGGCGCACTGCGCGCAGCTTGCGGATCTTCGACTTGAATTCCAGCGCGGTGTAGCCACGCTTCATCGCCGACAGAATGCGGTCGCTGCCGGCCTGCACCGGCAGGTGCAGGTAGTTGGCCAGCTGCGGCACATCGCGGTAGGCATCCACCAGCGAATCGGAAAACTCCAGCGGATGCGAGGTGGTGAAGCGGATGCGGCCGATGCCCTCGATCTGCGCGATGGTGCGGATCAGCAGGCCCAGATCGGCGTACTGCGCGGCGTCGCCGGCATCGGCGCCATACGCACCGCGATACGCATTGACGTTCTGGCCGAGCAGGTTGATCTCGCGCACGCCTTGCGCTGCCAATTGCGCCACTTCCACCAGCACGTCTTCGAACGGCCGGCTGACTTCTTCGCCACGGGTGTAGGGCACCACGCAGAACGAGCAGTATTTGGAGCAGCCTTCCATGATCGACACGAACGCCGAGGGGCCCTCGGCACGCGGCTCGGGCAGGCGGTCAAACTTCTCGATCTCCGGGAAGCTGATGTCCACCTGCGACTTGCCCGATTCGCGCCGCGCGCGGATCAGCTCCGGCAGCCGATGCAGCGTTTGCGGACCGAACACCAGGTCCACGTAGGGCGCGCGCTTGACGATGGCTTCGCCTTCCTGCGACGCCACGCAGCCGCCGACGCCGATGATCACCGGCTTGCCGCCGGCCTTCAGCGCCTTCCAGCGACCCAGCTGGCTGAACACCTTTTCCTGCGCCTTTTCGCGGATGGAGCAGGTGTTGACCAGCACTACATCCGCTTCTTCCGGATTGGCGGTCAGCTCCAGCCCTTCGGAGGCGGCAAGCACGTCGGCCATCTTGGCCGAGTCGTACTCGTTCATCTGGCATCCGTGGGTCTTGATATAGAGCTTGCCGCGCACCACGGCAGGCGCCGATGGGCGCGCGACGGGCAAGGGCAACAGGGCGGGTGCGTCCACGGCAGTGGCCGCGGACAGGTCGGAAACGGGTGTCCCGGGCATGGCGCTTATTCCAGGCGGGTAGAAGAGAGCCGCGCAGTTTACCCGCTTGCGCTGGCGCCGTCCGTGGGCGCGCGCCCGGCGTCGACGGCTTCGGCGCGCGCCACCGCCGGGCGCGCGACCATCCGGGCGATATAGGCGCGGGTCGGGGCGGGCGGATCGATCAGGCCAAACTCCACCATCCACGCCAAGGCGCCGCCCCACAGCACATCGGCCGCACTGCAGCGCTCGCCCAGCAGGTAATCGCCCTTGGCCAGCTGCGCATCCACCACCTGCAGCACGGTGTCGGCGTCGGCATAAGGCGAGAGCGAGCGCGGCGGGGCGCTGCGCTTGAGCGCAAGATCGATGATCGCCGGTTCGAAGGCAGAGCCGTAGAACGCAAGCCAGCGCAGGTAGGCGCCACGGTCGGTGTCGCCCGGCGCCGGCGACAGACCGGCTTCCGGATACAGCTCGGCCAGGTACTGATAGATGGCGCCCTGTTCGGTGACCACGCTGGTGCCATGAACAATGGTTGGAATCTTGCCCATCGGGTTGATCGCAAGGAATTCCGGCGTGCGCTGCTGCTCCTTTTCCAGATCGATGGGCTGCAGGCGGTAGCGTGCGCCCAGTTCTTCCAGCAAGACCAGCACTCCGCGCGAGCGGGAGCGGGGGTTGTGGAAGAGGATGACGTGGCGGTCGTCGGACATTGCGGTCTCCAGGTGGCTGCGGTGGCGAGCGGGTGGTGTGATGGCTGGTATCACGACTGTACGGGCCACTTGCGGACAGTTTCTGTCCGCAATACGGTGGCGCGATGGCTTCCACTGCTGTCCGCCTGTTGCGTCTGCTTTCCCTGCTGCAAGGTGGCCGGAGCTGGTCCGGTGTGGCGCTGGCAGAACGTTTGGGCATCCATCCGCGCAGCCTGCGACGCGATATCGAACGCCTGCGCGAAGCGGGTTACCCGGTGCATGCAACGCCCGGCAGCGGCGGAGGCTACCGGCTGGGGCAGGGCGCTGCGGCATTACCGCTGCTATTGGAAGAAGACGAGGCGCTGACCGTGGCGGTCGCCTTGCGCGCCGCCGCGCCAGCGGTGCGCGGGATGGACGCCGCCGCCGCACGCGTGATGGCCAAACTGGATCCCCTGCTGCCGCGCCGCAGCGGCCAGCGCGCCAGTGCCGCGCATGCCGCCATGGCCAGCATGCCGGCTGCCGAAACGGAATCGCTGGTCGATGCGGACCTGCTCGGCCAGTTGGCGGCCGCCTGCCGCGACCGGGCCACGCTGCGGCTGGGCTATCGGCGCCATTCGGGTACGGCCATCACCCGTAACGTCGAGCCGGCGCTGCTGGTGAACTACGGGCGGCGCTGGTACCTGCTGGTCTGGGACTGCGAACGCCAGGACTGGCGCAGCCTGCGCGCGGACCGGATCGATCAGGCGCTCGCCACCGGCGCGCGGTTCGCTCCCCGCGCATTGCCCGAAGAGCCGCTACAGCTGTTGCGCAAGGCGATCGGCGAAGCACCGTTCCCGTGCCGGGCGCGGGTGCGTTTGGCCGGCACGGTCGAGGCATTGGCAGCGCGCATCCCGCCCTGGCTGGGTGCATTGCAGGCCGATGGTCCCGCACATTGCTGGCTGGGTCTTGGCGCGCCGAGCTTGCCCGCGCTGGCAGCCAACCTGTTGTTGCTGGACCTGCCGTTCGACGCGATTGCGCCGGCCGAAGTCCGCCCCACCTTGACGCAGGCGCTGGACACGTTGCGCACGCAGCTGGACCGCCTGCCGCAGTGAGGGCGGCCAACAAGCCGCAGCGAGCGGTGGTCAGGTCGGCGGCGGCGCGCTAGTGATCGGAGTCGGAGCCGGAGTGCGCGATCGGCACTCAAGGATGTGAGCGCCGGTTTCGCCAGCCTGGTGGCTGCGCAGGCGCTTCGGTGGTTGCTCCAGCGCTGGCCGACACTTGGCAAGCCCTGGGCAAGCTGGGACACTCCGCGCATGAAGGGGATGTCAAGATTGCTGGGGCTGATGCTCGTCACGTTGTCGGCTGCGCCGGTCAGCGCCGGCACGCTGTACAAGTGCGTCGGCGCTGACGGTATCACCAGCTACCTGAGCAAGCGCCAGAGCGGCGCCACCTGCAGCGTCATCAGCAGCTATACCCCCGACCGTTCGGCCCGCCGCCCGCCTTCATCTCCCTCGGCCGGGCGTCTGGCCGTCAGTCCCGCGCCCAGCATGGCCAATATCGACAGCGGCGCGCCGGCCACCATGATCAGCCAGCCAGTCAGCCAGCCGCCGCGGCATGCCGCCGAGGTCGCTTCGGCGCCGGCTCCGCGTGCGTTGACGGAGTCGTCCGTCTCGGTCGTCACGCCGCCAGCGCCATCAGCAGCCAATCCGCGCCGGGTCGTCAGCGGGCAGGTGTACTCCTATATGAAGGACGGCGTGCGCCACTACACCAGCGCCCGTCCGCGCCAGGTCGCCAGCATCGAAGGCCTGCGCACCATCCATTACAGCTTTATCGAAACCTGCTACGCCTGCGGTGCCAAGCCCGGGGTTAATTTCGGTGCGATCCGGCTCAACACCAACGCCTACCAGCAGGAAATCGCAGCGGCGGCGCGCGAGTTCGGAGTGGAAGAATCGATCGTGCGCGCGATCATCCACGCCGAATCGGCCTACAACCCGCTCGCGCTCAGTCGCGCCGGTGCGCAAGGCCTGATGCAGTTGATGCCGGGCACGGCACGCAGGTTCGGCGTTAGCGATGCCTATGATGCAGCGCAAAATATTCGCGGCGGGGTGCAGTATCTGTCCTGGCTGCTGAAACGCTTCAATGGCGACCTCACCCTGGCCGCTGCCGGCTACAACGCCGGCGAGGGCGCGGTGGACCGTTATGGCGGCGTACCGCCGTATAGCGAGACCCAGCGGTACGTGCAACGCGTGGGCGTATTGGCCGGCCGCTATCGTGGCCAGGCGACTGCAGCCAACTAGAGCGGCTGATGGATGACCGTGCAGCCGGTCGGCGGGCGCGGCCGGTACTCCGGACATGGCGCAAGCGCCGCGGCGTCGGCGCGATCCACTCCCCGGACCGCTGCTGACGTATGGGTCGCCGCTCTTGCGAATATTCGCCACGGCGCTGCGCAGCGTGCGACTGGGCGAGTGCTCCCGTATCGGCGACATCGGTTGCAGCGCCCACAGCCAGTCGTGGACGATCGTGATTGCTGCGCTTGCACCATGCCCACGCATCCACCGCACGCGTGCATTGCCGTTGCAGCCCATGCTAGAGCACTACGTCACAGCCATCCGTCTCCCACGCTCCTTGAACTCCATCTGATCGGCTGCCGTCTGCATCGGCCGTTGCATCGCATAGGGCCGACTGCGTACATTGCGTTGTCTGTGCATTAAGCGTTCCGCTACACTGCGGTCGATTCATCGCGGCTGGACCCCCCGCCAGCCGTTGGCAGCCTCACGCTACCTAATCAAGATCGGAGAGCCGGATGGCCAACGATGGGGTTAACGCACCTGCTGATATCGGGCGTCGTCGGTTTTTAACCGCGACAACGGCCGTGGTCGGTGCGGTCGGAGCAGGATTCGTTGCAGTTCCGTTCGTGAAGTCGTGGAATCCCAGTGCGCGCGCCAAGTTGGCCGGCGCACCGGTCACCGCCGACATCAGCGCCTTGCAGGAAGGCCAGCGCATGGTCCTTGAATGGCGCGGTCAGCCCATCTGGATCGTCAAGCGCTCCAAGGCCATGCTCGACGCACTCCCGTCGCTGGACGACCGGCTCAAGGACCCCAAGTCCGAGAACAAGGATCAGCAGCCGGAGTACGTGCTGAAAAACCCGGAATATCGCTCGATCAAATCCGACATTTCGGTGCTGGTCGGGCTATGTACGCATCTGGGCTGCTCGCCGGAGATGGTCGCCGAAATCCGCCCCGAGCCTTACGACCCGCAGTGGAAGGGCGGTTATTTCTGCCCTTGCCACAAGTCGCGCTTCGACATGTCTGGCCGCGTCTTCGACGGCGTGCCGGCTCCGATCAATCTGCTGGTGCCCCCACACCACTACGTGGACGACAACACCTTGGTGATCGGCGTCGATCCTGACGATGCCGGTGCGTCGACCAAAACCACGGGGGCTGCCTGATGAGCAATGTTCTGGTCCGTACCGCCAACGGCGTGTTCGATTGGGTCAACGAGCGCGCGCCCGGGCTGATGCCCATGTATCGCAAGCACGTCAGCGAGTACTACGCGCCGAAGAACTTCAATCTCTGGTACTACTTCGGTTCGCTGGCTATCGTGGTGCTGGTCAACCAGATCGTCACCGGCATCTTCCTGACGATGCACTACAAGACCAGCGCCGCCGATGCATTCGCGTCGATCGAATACATCATGCGCGACGTGGAGTGGGGTTGGCTGATCCGCTACATGCACAGCACCGGCGCCTCGCTGTTTTTCATCGTGGTGTACCTGCACATGTTCCGCGGCTTGATGTACGGCAGCTACCAGAAGCCGCGCGAGCTGGTGTGGATTCTCGGCATGTTGATCTACCTGGTGCTGATGGCCGAAGCCTTCATGGGCTATGTCCTGCCGTGGGGACAGATGTCGTTCTGGGGCGCGAAGGTGATCATCTCGCTGTTCGGCGCCATTCCGGTGATCGGCAATGGGCTGACCGAGTGGATCATGGGCGACTACCTGCCCGGGGATGCCACGCTCAACCGCTTCTTCGCCTTGCACGTAATCGCACTGCCGTTGGTGCTGCTGCTGTTGATCGTGCTGCACATCGGCGCGCTGCACGAAGTAGGCTCCAACAACCCGGACGGCGTGGACATCAAGAAAGGTCCGAAGGGCAATCGCTGGGATGCGCATAAGCCGGCCGACGGCATTCCGTTCCACCCCTATTACACGGTCAAGGACCTGGTCGGCGTCGGATTCCTGCTGTTGATCGCTGCCTTCATCATCTTCTTCGCGCCGGCGTTCGGCGGCCTGTTCCTGGAGCACGACAACTTCACCGAAGCCAACAGGCTGGTGACGCCGGAGCACATCAAGCCGGTGTGGTACTACACGCCGTACTATGCCATGTTGCGCGTGGTGCCCAACAAGCTCGGTGGCGTGCTGGTGATGTTCTCGGCCATCGCGATCCTGTTCCTGGTGCCCTGGCTGGATCGCGCCAAGGTACGCTCGGTGCGCTACCGCGGCTGGATTTCCAAGCTGGCGTTGGGCGTGCTGGTGGTGTGCTTCGTCTGGCTGGGCGTGATCGGTTCCGGCCCCGGCACCGACGCGCACGAAACCTATGTCGGGCGGGTGTTGACCTTCCTGTACTTCGCCTTCTTCATCACCATGCCGGTGTGGACGCGGCTGGACAAAACCAAGCCGGTGCCGGAGCGGGTGACGACCCATGACTAATCCCAACGTGACGTCTTGGAAGTCGCGCGTGGTCGCCTTGCTCTGCGGCCTGATGGTCGCTGGCGGTGCGGTGGCGGCCGAAGGCGGGGCGGTGCAGCAGGCAGGTAACGACCTGAGCGATCGCGCGTCGCTGCAACGCGGTGCGCAGTTGTTCATGAACTACTGCTCCGGCTGCCATTCGTTGAAGTACCTGCGCTATTCGCGCATGGCCAGCGATCTGGGCTTGAGCGAAGAGGAGGTCATGACCAACCTCAACTTCACCGGCGCCAAAGTCGGCGAACACATCGAAGGCACCATGCCGCACGATGCGGCGACCAAATGGTTCGGCAAGGCGCCGCCGGATCTGACCTTGATCGCACGCGTGCGCGGTACGGACTGGGTCTACACCTATCTCAAGTCGTTTTATCTGGATCAGACCCGCCCGCTGGGCTGGAACAACAAGCTGTTTCCGAACGCCTCCATGCCCAACCCGCTATGGGAGTTGCAAGGCCTGCAGCAGGCGCAGTTCGGCCCGGCCGACAAGGCCACCGGCGACAAGCCGGTAGAGGCATTGAAGCTTGGGCAGCCGGGGCGTCAAACGCCGGTGGAATTCGACCAGACCGTGCGGGATATCGCCAACTTCCTCGAGTACGCCGGCGAGCCAGCTGCATTGAAGCGCCAGAGCATGGGCGTGTGGGTGGTCCTGTTCCTGGCGCTGCTCACCTTCATCGCTTATTTGCTGAAGAAGGAATACTGGAAGGACGTGCATTGAGCGCTGCGTAGGCCGTCATCGGCTGCGGGAGCGAACAATTGCAGTGCAGGGCGGGCATCGCCAGGTGCTTGGAGACCTCGCTGATCGCCGAGCCTTGCGCCGCTCCCAACGGGAAAGCGCTTGCCTCCTCTCCCGTGCGGAGAGAGGGGGCAGGGCGATGGTTGGCAGGGCGAACGGCCCGTCTACCCGGGCCAGGTAGATCCCTGCGACCGTGTTGCAGCGCCCACACGTCCTGCGGTTCTCTGGGAGCAGCGCAACAGCCGGCTTATCGGAACATTAATAAGCCCTATCACTCTTGGCTTTTGCGTGACGTGATTGCACACTCGATAGACCGTGGTGACTGTCGGCGTTGGGCCGGCCGCGCCGATGCGGCCGGCGGATTCCGGTCGTCGGAGAGCCTTGAATGGCGACGAGTGTGCGTATGCGGAATACCTTGACTTTGTTTTCGTCCAACGACGACGTGTTGTGCCACCGGGTTCGTCTGGTCCTGGCGGCGAAAGGGGTGACCTACGACCTGGTGCCGGTCGACCCGCAAAATCCTCCCGAAGATCTGATCGATCTCAATCCCTATCATTCGGTGCCGACGCTGGTCGAACGCGACCTGGTGCTGTACGCCGCGTCGGTGGTCAGCGAATACCTGGACGAGCGCTATCCGCATCCGCCGCTGATGCCGGTCGACCCGCTCTCGCGTGCGCGGCTGCGCCTGGCGATGTTGCGCATCGAGCATGACTGGGTGCCGCAAGTCCAGGCGATCCAGCTCGGCAACAAGACGCAGGCCGAGGCCGGCCGCAAGCGTCTGAAAGAACTGCTCACCGCATCGGTGCCGTTGTTCAAGGCCAGCAAATTCTTCCTCAATCCGGAAATGAGTCTGGCCGATTGTGCGATGGCGCCGATCATCTGGCGACTGGACGCGTTGGAAATCAGCCTGCCCAAGGACGGCAAGGCGATCGAGGATTACGGCAACCGGATCTTCCGCAACCCGGGCTTTATCCGCAGCCTGACCGATCAGGAAAAGAAGCTGCGCGATCTGCCGGGCTGATGCGACGGCTGTATGCCAACAGACCGACTTCCGATCGCATGGCCGCCGCGACGGGCCATGTACGGGTAAAATGACGCAATGAGCGAAGATTTCCCCCGCATGACCAGCCATCGCCCGTACCTGTTGCGGGCCTTGGTCGAATGGATCAACGACAACGGCATGACGCCGCACGTTTTGGTGGATGCCGGCCTGCCCGGTGTGCAGGTGCCTGCCAGTGCCGTCAAGGACGGTCGCGTCGTCTTGAATATCGCCGAGCGTGCCGTGGTCGGCCTGCAGGTGGACAACGAAAGCGTGAGCTTCACTGCACGCTTCGGTGGCGTGAGCCATCCGGTGATGGTGCCGATGGCTGCCGTGTTGGCGGTCTATGCGCGCGAAACCGGGCAGGGCATGGCGCTGCCGGACGACATCCCCGGCACCAGCAGCGAGCCACCGGATCCGGGCTCGCCACCGCCGAGCGCGCCGACGCCGGACGAGCCGCCCAGTGGTGGCAAGCGCCCGCATCTTCGCGTGGTGAAGTAAGGACAGCGCACCGCCCCCTGCGCCGCCGCAAGGCGAGTGCAGGCCGGTGCTCGGCATCGGCAGGTGCCCCCAGTAAACTGAGGGTCCCGCGTGCCGTCCACGGTCAACGGTGACGGCGTCCCAGGTTCTGCTGGCTGCGGTGAAAGCGGCCAGCGTATGACCTGCAGCCTCGCCAAGTGGAGGGTTCGATTGCACGTGGAGCGCACCCGTCATGTCGATTGCAGCGCGCCGGATGCGTCCGGCGCACTCGAGGACGCATACGAGTACGAGTACGACATCTATCGCTTCGTGGACGGCGAGCGTTGTCTGATTGCGCGCAGCTACATCGACACGCCGAGTGAGGCGCATTTTCTCAGCATCGAAATTGCCGGCAAGTCGCGTCTATTGAAGGATGCCGACCTGCCGGATCCGGTGTGGCTGTTCGCCCGGGCGCAGCTGCGTCGAGAGGGCAAGCTGCAGTTGTGCTGGCTGAGCGGCAGGGACAATGGCTACGAGCCCGTTCCCGCGGATTCGACGTCTTTGGAATAAGTGGCCGGCTGTGTGGAGTGCCGCCGACTGATGCAACGGCCAGCCGCGTGCACAGACGGCGACAGCGCGCAGCGACAGCTCTCGACGATTGCGGGAATCCACAGGGAAGCTGGCGGGCCAATCGCTGTAACCCGGACATGTGAAGCTGCAGGTATGTCAGGTGTCAGCGCGCACGTGACCTGCAACTGCGCGCCTCACTCCAGACGTTCATGCTCCGGGTGCAATGCCCTGACGGTAGCGACCTGCGGCCCGGTGAAGGCAATCAGTTGATCGCCGCGCAGCACCAGCTTGCCGCTATGGCGATCCACGCCGTCGTAGGAATAGTCGAAGCGGAAGGTGCGCTCGAAGCCCAGCCAGCCGCTGGGCATCCTGCATACGCGGATATTGGTGGAATGCACGCTCTGGTCCAGCCATTGCACGTCGGCCGCGCGGCAGGCATTGCGGCCAAGAATGTCGGCGCGTTCGGCAGCCGCGCGCGAGGAGTTCCAGAACGCGAACAGCGCGGCGCCGGCGATCATGAAAAGAATCAGGCTGGGCATGCCGTCAATGTGCCACGGCACGTGGCCGGCGGACAATCGCCGGGCCGGCGCCGCAGCGTTGCGAAGGCGTCGCCTTGTCGATGGCAGAGGCCGTCACCATTGCGCTAAGAGCGGCTAACAAAACGTAGCGAGCAGGTGTCAGGTGGGCGCGGACGGCGCGCTCAGAACCGGAGTGTACGCGAGGTACATGCCGATTCCGAGCACCGGCCGCGCCCGCCTGGCGGCTGCGCAGTCGTTTTGTTAGCCGCTCTAAATCGCTCACTACCGGCCTGGCCCGTGGCTTGTCTGGACCGCTGCGTAGCCCCATTGATGGTGGTTCCCACCGAGTTACATCCGCGCGCCTTGCCGTCATGATGAGCCCTTGCCGTCATGATGAGCAATGGTGTCGGGCATTGCCAATGCATCCTGTCCTGCAACACTTCCATCCTGTGGTCGCTGCATGGTTCGCGCAGACCTTCGCTGCGCCGACACCGGCGCAGATCGCTGCGTGGCCGGCGATCCAGGCCGGACGCCACACGCTGGTGGCCGCGCCCACCGGCTCGGGCAAGACGCTAACGGCGTTCTTCGCCGCCATCGATGCGTTGATCCGCGACGGGCTGGCCAATGGCGGTGCGTTGCCCGACGAAACCCGTGTGGTCTACGTCTCGCCGTTAAAGGCCTTGTCCAATGACATCCACCTCAACCTGGACGCGCCCTTGCAGGGCATCCGTGCGGCGCTGGTCGCCGGCGGCTTGCCGGATGTGCCGATTCGTACCGCGGTGCGTACCGGCGACACCCCGCAGCGCGAGCGCGCGCAGGCGCGTCGCACGCCGCCGCATATTCTGGTGACCACCCCGGAGTCGCTGTACGTGCTGTTGGGGTCGGCATCCGGGCGCACGTCGCTGCGGCAGGTGCGCACCGTGATCGTCGATGAAATCCACGCCGTGGCGTCGGACAAGCGCGGCAGCCACCTGAGCCTGACGCTGGAGCGCTTGCAGCGGCTGGTCGTGCAGCCGATCACGCGGGTGGGGCTGTCGGCGACGCAGAAGCCCATCGAAACGGTGGCGCAATTCCTGGTCGGTGTCGACGCAGACGGCGTGCCGCCGCCGTGCGAGATCGTCGATATCGGCTACACCCGCAGGCGTGATCTGGCCCTGGCGTTGCCGCCCACGCCGCTGAGCGTGGTGATGTCCAACGACCAGTGGCTGCAGGTGTATGCCGATGTGGCCGCACTGGCGCAGCAACATCGCACCACGCTGGTGTTCGTCAACACGCGGCGCATGGCCGAACGCGCGGCGCGGCATCTGGGCGATCTGCTCGGCAAACAGCGCGTGTCGGCGCATCACGGCAGCCTGTCGCGCGAGACGCGCCTGCTGGCCGAGCAACGGCTCAAGGCCGGCGATCTCACCGTGTTGGTGGCGACCGCTTCGCTGGAACTGGGGCTGGATATCGGCGATGTCGATCTGGTCTGCCAGCTCGGTTCGCCGCGCTCGATCGCCACCTTCCTGCAACGTGCCGGGCGTTCCGGACACAAGGTCGGCGGTACGCCCAAGGCGCGCCTGTTTCCGCAGACCCGCGACGAACTGGTCGAATGCGCCGCGCTGCTGGACAGCATCCGCCGCGGCGAACTGGATGCCTTGCGCATTGTGCCGGCGCCGCTGGACGTGTTGGCGCAGCAGATCGTTGCCGAAGCCGCATGCGAAGACTGGGACGAAGATGCGCTGTTCGCGCTGGTGCGGCGCGCGTGGCCGTTCGCCGGGCTGAGCCGTGCCTCCTTCGACAGCGTGGTGCGCATGTTATGCGATGGCTTCAGCACTCGGCTCGGTCCGCGCGCCGGATATCTGCATCGCGATGCGGTGCATCGGCGCTTGCACGCACGGCGCGGTGCGCGCATGACGGCGCTCACCTCCGGCGGCACCATTCCCGAAACCGGCGACTACAGCGTGGTGCTGGAACCGCAGGCCGAAAAGATCGGCACGGTAAACGAGGATTTCGCCGTCGAAAGCCTTACCGGCGATGTGTTCCAGCTGGGCAATGCGAGTTACCGCATCCTGCGCGTGGAGGCCGGGCGCGTGCGCGTGGAAGATGCCAAGGGCGCGCCGCCGAACATTCCGTTCTGGCTGGGCGAAGCGCCGGGTCGTAGCGATGAGCTGTCTGCGGCGGTGTCGCGCCTGCGTGGCGAGATTGCCGCGCGGCTGGACACCGCGCCGCACCAGGCGGCTCGCGACTGGCTGCAGCGCGAGCTGGAGATGTCCGCCGAAGCGGCGCGACAACTGGTGGATTATCTGGCAAACGCTTGCACCGCATTGGGCGCGATGCCCACCCAGCAGTGCCTGGTCATGGAGCGCTTCTTCGATGCCAGCGGCGGTACCCAGCTGGTCATCCATTCGCCGTACGGCAGCCGCATCAATCGTGCGTGGGGGCTGGCGCTGCGCAAGCGCTTCTGCCGCACCTTCAATTTCGAATTGCAGGCTGCAGCCACCGAAGATGCGATTGTGCTGTCGCTGTCGACCAGTCATAGCTTTGCGCTGGAAGAAGTTGGCCGTTACCTGCATTCGTCGTCGGCCGAGCATGTGTTGATCCAGGCATTGCTGGATGCGCCGCTGTTCGGCGTGCGCTGGCGCTGGAACGCCACCAACGCCATGGCGCTGCCGCGCTTCAGTGGCGGCAACAAGGTGGCGCCGCAGTTGCAACGGATGAAGTCTGAAGATTTGCTCGCCACGGTATTCCCGGACCAGGTGGCCTGTGCGGAAAATCTGGTCGGCGAACGCGAGGTGCCCGACCACCCGTTGGTGGCGCAGACCCTGGAAGATTGCCTGCACCACGCCATGGATAGCGAAGGCTGGCTGCAGGTGTTGCGCGGCCTGGAATCGGGCGCGGTGACGCTGGTCGCGCGCGACCTGGCGGCGCCGTCGCCGCTGGCCGCCGAAGCCTTGAACGCGCGTCCCTATGCATTTCTCGACGATGCGCCCCTGGAAGAACGCCGTACTCAGGCCGTGCAAAGTCGGCGCTACACGCCGCAGACCAGCGACGACCTGGGACAGCTCGATCCGCAAGCGATTGCCGCAGTGTGCGAAGAAGCCTGGCCACAGCCGCGCGATGCCGAAGAAATGCACGAGGCACTGGTGGGGCTGGGCGTGTTGCCGGTCGCAGAGGCCACTGATGCGCAGTGGCAGGCATGGTTGGCCGCGCTGGCCGCAGCTGGTCGTGCCAGCTGCATTGCCATGCATGGCATCCCGGCACTGTGGATCAGCGCCGAGCGCATCGACTGGTTCTTGCCGTTGTATCGGCAAGCAACTGCGCAGCCGCCGCTGCAGGCACCGGCCGAGTGCCGCGTTGCCGACTGGCAGCGCGACTGGGCGGTGCGCGAACTGCTGCGCGGGCGCTTGTCCGCCGTTGGCCCGGCACAGGTGCCGGCCTTGTCCAACGCGTTGCAGGTGCCCGAGCCAGAGATCGTGCTGGCGTTGGCGGCCTTGCAACGCGAGGGCTACGTCATGGCCGGGCGGTTCAGTGCGCACGTGCAGGCCGAAGAGTGGTGCGAGCGCCATCTGTTGGCACGCATCCACCGCTACACGTTGGGGCGTCTGCGCCGCGAGATCGAACCGGTATCGCAGCGCGATTACGCGCGTTTTCTGTTCGAGTGGCAGCACGTGGACAGCAGCAGCCGGGTGGCTGGGCCGGATGCGCTGGCCGGCGTGGTGGGGCAGCTCGAAGGCTTCGAGGCGCCTGCAGTGCTGTGGGAGAGCGAGCTATTGCCGGCGCGCATCCGCGACTATCAACCGGCCTGGCTGGACGAGTTGTGCACCGCCGGGCGCACGCTGTGGGCACGCTTGCGGCCCGGCAGCGGCCGCGGCGGCGGCGCACTGCGCAGCACGCCGATCGTGCTGCTGCCACGGCGCGAAGCGCAGCGTTGGAGCGCATTGGCGCGCGATGCCGACGACGCGCCATTGGGCTCCCGCGCGCAACGCGTCATGCAGGTGCTGCAGCAGCAAGGCGCGCTGTTCTTCGATGAAATCGCCGACGCGGCGCATCTGATGAATACCGAGCTGGAAGATGCATTAAGCGAGCTGGTGATGCGCGGCCGCGCGCATTGCGACAGCTATGCCGGTCTGCGCGCGCTGCTGGTGCCGGCGTCCAAGCGGCCGTCGGCACTGTCGCGGCAACGTCGCCGCGCCAGCGCGCTGGGCATCCGCGATGCGGGCCGCTGGGCGCCGGCGCGGGCGCTGCCCGACTTGCCGCTTGCCGAAGCCGCGCAGCGCCATCAGGACACGCTCGAACACCTCGCGCGCACGCTGTTGCGGCGCTACGGCGTGGTGTGCTGGCGGCTGCTCGAACGCGAGGCCGCATGGCTGCCGCCGTGGCGGGAATTGCTGCGCATGTATCAACGGCTGGAAGCGCGCGGCGAAATCCGCGGCGGGCGGTTCATCGCCGGGCTGTCCGGCGAGCAGTTTGCGTTGCCGGACGCGATTGCGGCCTTGCGCCGTGTGCGCGCGCAGCCATTGCCGCAGCAGTGGATCTGCGTCAGTGCCAGCGACCCAAGCAATCTGCTCGGCAGTCTGCTGCCGGGCGAGCGGGTCGCGCGCGTGCCGGGCAATCGTGTCGTTTCGCTGGATGGGCTGCCCATGGCGGTCTGGGCGGCAGACCGCTTCCAGGCCTTGCAGGAGCTTACGCCCGAGCAAGCCGAGCAGGCGCTGCGTCTGCTACAGCGCGGACCGGGCGCGGCAGAACAATCGCCGATGGAGCGCTGGTTGGCTCAATCGCCGGCAAGCGCCGTGCCTTTTCCGGTCACGCGCGGAAGCGGACGCGATAAATAGCGGCTATCTGCAACCACCCAGCGCCATGGCGCATCCACGGCCTTGCGGATGCCGATGCGCGGCGTGGCCACTGGATTGGACGGAGGCGGCGCGCCGTCGTCTTCGATCCAGAGCCGCGCGGCCGCGGTGCTGAGATCCAGCCCATTGTCCGCAGCGGTCACGCCGAACGCCTGCGCCAGGCGGCCTGGGCCGGTGGTCAACGCAGTGAACGGGGCGGCGCCGCGCGCGGCCTGCATGCGGTCGATACCGTCCAGCGGTTCCAATGCGCGGATCAGCACCGCATGCCCGGGCGCACCGCCGCAGACCACGTTGATTGCCCAATGCATGCCATAGATGAAATACACATACAGGTGCCCGGGCGCACCGAACATCACCCGCGTGCGCGGGGTCATGCCGCGGAACGAGTGCGCGGCCGGGTCGTCGCTACCGCAGTAGGCTTCCACTTCGGTGATGCGCCCGCAGCGTCCGTCAGCACTGACCAGCACCTTGTTGAGCAATCGCGGCGCGACCTGGCGGGCGTCGTGGGCAAGAACGTGCGGGGCAAGGGCTTTGCAGGCATGGCCAAAGCATAGCTGCGTGGACGTGATGTCCCAGCGGATTGGCCTGGACAGCGCACGGGCGGGGGTAGGGTTTTTCCGAATATGGGCTGTGACGAGCGCGTGATGTGTCACAAAAGCGCAGATTCGATTGGATGAATAGGCATTCCGGCCCTGGATGCATCTCAAGCGGGTTTTGTCGTCGCCGATAGCCATTAGCGATGGGTTAGACCAGCCGTAGCGCCATGCGATACGCGCAGCGCCATCGCCATCCTGCAGCGCATGTCGCCCACGCACCCTTTTTGAGAGAACTCCCCAATGTTAGGCAACTTCAGAATCGGAACCAGACTGATCGTGGCATTCCTGATCGTCTCGGCCATCGGCGCATGCATCGGGTGGGTGGGCTATTCCAACTCCGGCCGCATCAGCGCGCTGTCGAGCTCGTTGTACGAGCGCGAGTTGCTCGGCATGTCCCACGTCAAGGAAGCCAACATCAACCTCATCTATGCCGGCCGCGCGCGCGCCAACCTGTTGTTGGCCAGCAGTGCAGAAGAGCGCCAGTCGCATGTGCAGAACATCGACAAATACACCGCCAAGGTGGTCGATCACATGGCCCGTGCGCGGGAAAGCTTCCAGAGCGAGGAAGGCAAGAACAAGCTGGCGCAATTCGATCGCGCCTGGCAGAAGTATCTGGACGAGCGCGGCCGCTTCATCGAGGTCGCCAACCGCGAAGCGCTGCGCGAGGCCAATCCGGAACTGGCCGCGCTATCGCGCGCGGTCCGTGCCAGCTCGGACGAAGTGGATAACCTGATGACCGACCTGAGCGGCCTGCGCGAGCGCAGCGCCGCGGCGGCCAACGCGGAAGCCGGTGCGATCCACGCGCGCAGTTCCAGGCTGCTGGTCGCCATCATCTGCAGCGGCGTGTTGCTCGGCGCCATTCTCGGTGTGGTAATCAGCCGCAGCGTCACCGGGCCGATCCGCCGCGCGGTGGCGGTGGCCAACGGCTTGTCGGAAGGCGATCTCACCATGCGCATCGATGTGCACGGCCGCGACGAAACCGCGCAATTGCTCGAAGCGATGCGCACCATGGTCGGGAAGCTGTCGCAGGTGGTCGGCGAGGTCAATACCAGTGCCGAAACCCTTGCCAGCGCGTCGGAAGAAGTCAGCGCCACCGCGCAGTCGCTGTCGCAGGCGGCAAGCGAACAGGCCGCCGGTGTGGAAGAGACCAGTGCTTCGCTGGAGCAGATGACCGCATCGATCAGCCAGAACACCGAGAACGCGCGTATCACCGACGGCATGGCCACCCAGGCCGCCAAGGAGACCGTGGAGGGAGGCGAAGCGGTGGTTGCCACCACCCAGGCGATGAAGCAGATCGCGCAGAAGATCGGCATCATCGACGACATCGCGTACCAGACCAATCTGCTCGCGCTCAATGCCGCGATCGAAGCCGCGCGCGCCGGCGAACATGGCAAGGGGTTTGCCGTGGTCGCTGCGGAGGTGCGCAAGCTGGCCGAACGCAGCCAGGTGGCCGCGCAGGAAATTGGCGAGGTGGCCAGTTCCAGCGTGGAATTGGCGGACCGCGCGGGCCGTTTGCTGGATTCGATCGTGCCCAGCATCAAGCGCACCTCCGACCTGGTGCAGGAAATATCCGCTGCCTCCGAGGAGCAATCTTCCGGCGTCAGCCAGATCAATTCGGCGGTCGTGCAGTTGAGCCAGACCACCCAGCAGAACGCCAGCGCATCCGAAGAACTGGCCGCCACTGCCGAGGAAATGAGCGCGCAGGCCGAACAGCTGCAGCAGAGCATGGCGTTCTTCCGGCTGGGCGGGCAGGGCGCGCCGACTGCGCCGCCCAAGCGCGGCAAGCAGGTCGCCGCGCGACCGGCGCGTGCGGCGGGCACGCGTGGCTGGCGCAGCAACGCAGCGCCGGCGTATGCGATGTCCGAGGGCCCCGACGAAGGCCAGTTCGCGCGTTTCTGAGAGAGCGACCAATGACCGCACCGACGCTTGATGTGATGCCCGGCGACGCCGATGTCGCCGCGCAATATCTGACCTTTCAACTGGATGGCGAAACCTTCGCCACCAGCATTCTCGGCATTCGCGAGATCATTCAGTACCGCGCTCCCACACCGGTGCCGTCGATGCCGGATTGCGTGCGCGGGGTGATCAATCTACGCGGCGCGGTAGTGCCGGTGGTGGACCTGCAATCGCGGCTGGGGCGCGCGGACAGCGCGATCGGCAAACGCAGCTGCATCGTAATTCTGGCCACCGAGCAGGCGCAGGGCACGCAGGTGATTGGGGTGCTGGTGGATGCAGTCAATGCAGTGATCGAACTGGCCGACCAGGACATCGAAGCGGCGCCGTCGTTCGGCACGCATATCCGCCGCGATCTGCTGCGCGGCATGGGCAAGGTCGGCGAGCGCTTTGTGGTACTGCTGGAGATGGAGCAGGTGCTGCAGGTGGACGAGATCGCCGGAAACACCGACGCACTGGCGGCCTGAGCGACAGCCGTGCCGCAGGGCGATCGGCGCGGGCTGCGTCGATCAGGCCCGCAGCTGCCACCCGTCGAAGCAATGCACGCGGTTGCGGCCATCGTCACGCGCCCGCTGCAACGCGTGCCGCGCACGGGCCAGCAAGGTAGCGCTGTCGAGCGAGGTTGGCGTGGCGACATCCACCAGACCTGCGCTGAGCGTCAGCGGGCCGGTCGGCCAGTGCGCGTCTTCCACCGCCTTGCGCAAGTCTTCGGCAGCAGCAAGGGCTGCAGATGCTGCGGTCGCCGGCAGCGCCACGCAGAATTGATCGCAGGCCAGGCGCGCCACGATTGCGGCAGGCGGAAGCTGCGCTTCCAGCAATGTAGCGACCTGCAGCAAGGTGGCATCGGCCGCTGGCGCGCCGGCCTGCAATTTTTGCCGCTTGAAGCCATCCAGTTCGAGCAGCATGAAACCCAGTGGCGCATCCGCGGCAGAGCTGGGCGCATCGGCAAGCGCGTGCAAGGCGTGCTCCAGCCCGGCGCGATTCCATCGCCCGGTGAGCGCATCGCGCAGTGCATCCAGCTCCACCAGTCGCGCGGCCTGTTGCAGTTCGAGGGTGCTGACGACTTGCCTGGCCAATGCTTGCAGCGCGTCGCGCTCGGCCACCGACAGTCGCCGCGGAACGCGATCCAGCACGCACAGGGTGCCCAGCGCGATGCCGTCCGGGGTCAACAACGGCGCGCCTGCATAGAAGCGGATCTGCGGCTCGCCTGTCACCAGCGCGTTGCCCACAAACCGCTCGTCCAGATGGGTGTCGCCGACTTCCATCACCTGATCGGGTTCGAGAATGGCGTGCGCGCAAAACGACAGCTCACGCGGCGTCTCGTTCTGCTGCATGCCGATCCTGGACTTGAACCATTGGCGATGCGTATCGACCAGCGAGATCAGCGCCATCGGCATCCGGCAGACCGCGGCCGCGATCGAAGTGAACGCGTCGTAGCTCGGCTCCGGTGAGGTGTCCAGCAGGCGGTAAGCATGCAGTGCCTCCACGCGCTCATCTTCGTTGGCTGGCAGGCGCGCCCCGATCGTGGCGTTGACGCCGCCTGGCAGCAACGTTGCGTGGATCAGGTTCAACGCGGGTGCGTCGGGTATCTGCATGCAAAACACCACCGGGAACAAGGCGCCATCAAGGCGATGAGGGTTAATGCGACAAGGCACTGGCCGATGCGATCGCCACCTTGGCAATGCACTGCTTCCCAGGGCAGCGGCATACCGGCGAGCGCCTGGCAGGATCTTGCCACAGGAGCGGCGTGGCTGGCCGGCGCCCGCTTCCAGTTCCGCAGACGCAGCATTCTCAGCTGCGCAATAGGGTGCAACGCGCCGCCGGCGATGCAGCACGGGGGTTCCCCGCATCAGCGTTGCCGCGGCGCTGCCCGGTGCCAGGCTGCAGGTTTGGCCAACTCACTTTCCCTGACCAGCCTTGCCAGATGGGCGACGGCTCTGCTCGTCGTGCACCTTCAGATCTTCCTGGCCCGGGCGCTGCTTGGCGGCATCGTCGTGCCGGCGGTCTTGCTGGCTCTCGGTCACGCCGTGCGCATCGTCGGCGACCTCGTCGGGCTGTTGGTCTTTCTTGCTCATGGTGTGGGTCCGCTGTGGAGTGAAGCCGGACGTTAGCGCGCGCGATGTGATCCCCACGCCACGGCGACCGGCCCGCCTGCACCGCAGGTGGTCCCACAGTCCCCCTCAAAACGCGCAAGCCCCGGAAACATGAGGTTTCCAGGGCTCGTGCGTTTGACTCGATGGTGGAGCGGAAGGGGATCGAACCCTCGACCTTCGCGATGCGAACGCGACGCTCTCCCAGCTGAGCTACCGCCCCACGTGCTTCGATTCTACCCACAAGCCGCGCGGTTCGCCAAGCGAAGGATGCGGCCGGCGGTGCGGGGCGGCACCGTCGTGCGGGCTTTCGCCTTACTCGCGAACCAGCGGAAACTTCAGGTCCGGGTTCTTGGCCTTCCATTCCTTGTACGACACCGACCCTTCCCAGGCGGCGAAAGCCTTCGGCGTGCGACCACGACCGGACCAGGTTTCACCGGTGTGCGGCAGCTCGTACTTGGGCTTCACTTCGCTGCGGCCGCTCTTGACCACTTCCTTGCGCGCGGCAGTGGTGCCCAGGTAAGCGGCGATGTCGTTGCGCTGCTTGGTGTTGAAGTGGCCGGCGAACTGTTCGAGCAGCGAAACGATGGTGGCATGCGCAGAGGATGCCTCGCTGGCGCGCTCGGTTTTCTCCTGTTCTTCCAGCTTCTGCAGTTCGTCCAGCAGCTTGGCTTTGGCTTGCGCGATGGAATCCAGTTTCGAAGAGGTATTGCTCACAGAGGTATGGCCTCGGAATAAGAGTGGACACGCCGCCCGAAGGGCGCGCGGCATTATGGCATGTGGCCCGGGAGCGGCCGTTATGGAGCAGGGCTTGCACATTGCGTGAACAGGCCTTTCACGACGCCTGTTCGAACGCTTTCGCATTGTCGCTACGGGCGCTGCCGGGCCGAAGGCTCACGTTAGCAGACCCGACCACGACGATACAGGAGCATGTCATGAGTGACGACAAACGCAACGTCGGATCGCCAGACCGCGACCGCATCAACGTCAATGAAGCCTATGAGCTGCAGTACTGGACCAAGACCCTTGGCGTCAGTGCCGATGAACTGAAAGCGGCCGTGCAGAAGGTGGGGCCATTGGCCGTCAGCGTACGCCAGCACCTGGGCAAATAAGCGGGAAGGTCTGCCATGAGCCTGAGCGAATACCGCCGCAAGCGCAGCTTCGACAAGACCCGCGAGCCGGAGCCGGGCAAGACCCTGCCGCCGGGGCAGCGTGCGATCTTCGTGGTGCAGTTGCACCACGCCAGCCGCCGCCACTACGATTTTCGCCTGCAGGTGGGCGATGCGCTCAAGAGCTGGGCGGTGCCGAAGGGGCCAAGTTACGACCCCAAGGTCAAGCGCATGGCAGTGGAGGTGGAAGACCACCCGGTCGATTACGCCAGCTTCGAGGGCGAGATTCCCAGGGGCGAATACGGCGGCGGGCACGTGGCGCAGTTCGATCATGGCGTGTGGGCCACCGCAGGCGACCCCGAAGCGCAGTTGGCCAAGGGGCATCTGCGCTTCGAGTTGTTCGGCAACAAGCTCAAGGGCGGCTGGCATCTGGTGCGCTCGGGCAAGCCGGCGCGGCAGCCGCAGTGGCTGCTGTTCAAAGAGGACGATGCCTACGCTGGCACGCTGGAGGCCGACGACCTACTGGCCGACGTCGCTGCCGCACCTGCCGACGATGTACGCCGCGCGGGCGCCGGCAAGACCCAGCGCAAGGGGCTGACGACCGTACCGCCGCCAGCGGCGAAAAAACGTGGCACCTGGGCGAAACAGGCGCTGGCGCTGAGCGGCGCACGTCGCGCCGAGATGGAAGATGCCCCGTTTGCGCCGCAGCTGGCCAAGCTGGGGCAGTCCCCGCCCGAAGGCGCGCAGTGGCTGCATGAAATCAAATGGGACGGTTATCGCATCCTGGCCACGGTGACCAACGGCAAGGTGCGGCTGTGGTCGCGCAATGCATTGGAGTGGACCGACAAGACACCGGAAATTGCCGATGCCATCCAGTCGCTGGGCCTGCGCAATGCGCAGATCGATGGCGAATTGATCGCCGGACGCGGCACCAAGGAAGACTTCAACCTGCTGCAGGCCACCTTGTCCGGCGAACGCCAGGTGCCGCTGGCGCTGGCGGTATTCGACCTGCTGCATGTGGACGGGGTGGACATCAGTGAGGCACCGTTGCGCGAGCGCAAGCAGCTGTTACAGCAGGTGCTGCAGGCTGCACCCCACATGCATCTGGCCTATAGCTCTCACGTCGAGGGCGACGGCACCGAGGCGTTCCGGGTGGCCGGCGAACAGCACTTCGAAGGCATCATTTCCAAACGCGCAGATCGCCCGTATCGCGATGGGCGCAGCGACGATTGGCGCAAGACCAAGCAACTGGCCAGCCAGGAATATGCGGTGGTCGGCTACACCGCGCCCAAGGGCAGCCGCAGTGGTTTTGGCTCGCTGTTGCTGGCCACGCCGGACCCGGTGCACGGCTGGTTATACGTGGGCCGTGTGGGCTCAGGTTTCTCCGATGCCTTGATGCGCGAGGTCGCCCAGCAACTGGAAGGCGGTGGGCGCAAACCCACCGCGCATATTCCCACCGAAGACACCGACCTGCGCGGCGCCACCTGGTTTGCGCCGCGCTTTGTGGTGGAGGTGTTCTATCGCGGCATCGGTGGGCAACAGTTATTGCGCCAGGCATCGTTCAAGGCGCTGCGTCCGGATAAACGCATTGCCGATCTGGCCGACAGCGATGCCGGCAATGGCCGGTCTACTTCGTCGTCTACCCAGCGTTCGGCAAAAACACGTGCTGCCAAAAACGCGGCAACCCAGGTGCCGAAACGTGCAGCGACGCGGGCAACAGCGCCTGCGCGCAAATCTGCGGTTGCCACACCTTCCTCGGCTGCGCTACCGACGCTGTCCAGCCCGACCAAGCTGATCTACCCGGATATCCGCGCGACCAAGGGCGATGTCTGGGACTACTACCAGGCGGTGATGGATCACCTGTTGCCGCAGATCGTGGGACGCCCGCTATCCATCATTCGCTGCCCCAGCGGCGCCGAAAAACCGTGTTTCTTCCAGAAGCACCACACCGCCGGCTTCGAGCGTGTGAGCTCGGTCAAACTGACCGAAGAGACCGGCACCAATGCGTATTACCTGGTGGTCGAAGACGCACCCGGCCTGCTGGAGCTGGTGCAGTTCAATGCGCTGGAATTCCATCCCTGGGGCTCGCATGCCGACCGCCCGGATGTGGCCGACCGGGTGATCTTCGATCTCGACCCGGGCCCGGACGTGCCGTTCGCCGAGGTCAAACGTGCGGCCAACGATATTCGTAAGCTGCTGGCGCAATTGGAGCTGGAGTCGTTCCTGCGTGTGTCTGGCGGCAAGGGGCTGCACGTGGTGGTGCCCCTGAATCCCGGCTGCGACTGGGAGGTGACCAAGCGTTTCGCCAAGGGATTTGCCGATGCCCTGGCGCAGGCCGAGCCGCAGCGGTTCATCGCCACTGCCACCAAGCGGCTGCGCAACAAGCGCATCTTCGTCGACTACCTGCGCAACGGCCGTGGCGCCACGGCGGTTGCGTCCTATTCGTTACGCGGCCGCCCGGGGGCGCCAGTCGCGCTGCCGCTGGCGTGGTCGGACCTGTCCAAGCTGCAGCGCGCCGATGCATTCACCTTGCGCGATGTGCCGGAAAAGCTGCGCCGTCGGCGCAAGGACCCGTGGGCAGACATGGACCGCATTCGGCAGAACCTGGCGCGCTGGGCCGAGCAGGACGAGGACTGATGCGGTGCGATGGAGACAATGCCGGCATCATTGCTGCGCACGCGTGGTCGGTCGTCGGAATTCCCGCGCGAGGCAGGCGCTTCGCATTGTCCTGACCCATTGCACCACTGCCTGCGAGGCGGCATGCGCCGGTTCGGGGCCACTCGCGTGCACCTGACGAAGGGCCGCATCGCTGCGAGCGCTGGCGCCATGACCGCCGCAATCCTACGCTGCTGTGCCTTCCAGCAGCGGCATCAACTGTGCTTCCAGCAGGGCACGGCGCCATTGGCCCAGCGCCGCAGGCCAGCTGCGCTGTTCCATCAAGGTTTCCAGGTGGCGGCGCGAGGCCAGCAGGCCGTCCGGCAGGCCGAGTTCGCGGCTCCGCTGCGCCACGGTGTCCTGCAGGCGCTTGAGTACGGCCTTGTTCCCGTCGGTGGCGGCCTGCGCCAGCGGCGCGTGCTCTTCGTCCGGCAGCGGGGTGTTGAGTGCATCCCACACCGCGTTGGCGAGCTTGCGCGGCGCCTTGGGGAATTTGTCGAACTGGCGCAGCAACGCCTCCAGGTCGGCGGGCGGGAACCGCGCCAGCTGGCTGGCCAGTTCGTTTTCCAGGATCCAGCTGCGCGGGCGATCGCTCTGCCGCGCCTGCAGGTCGCGCCAACGCAGCAAGCGCAGCAGCCGTCGTTGCGCGGCCGGTTCCAGGAACTGTGCGGCGCGCAGGCTCACATGCGGCCAGCGCTCGCCATCGTCGTGCTCCACCGTGGCGAGCAGGCGGTCGGCATCTTCGGCCAGCCACTCCAGACGGCCTTGCTCGGCGAGGCGGCGCGTGAGCTCGTCGTGGATCGCAAACAGATAGCGCACGTCATCGGCGGCATATTCCAGCTGCGCAGGCGACAGCGGGCGACGCATCCAGTCCGAGCGTGTTTCGCCCTTGGTCAGCAAGGTGCCGGTGACTTCCTGCACCAGTTTCTGGTATCCCATGCCGCCGCCGACACCGGCCAGCGCCGCGGCGATCTGGGTGTCGAACAACGGCCGCGGCAATGCGCCGCACGCGCATTTGAACGTGACCAGGTCTTCGCTGGCGCTATGCATCACCTTGACGATGTCGGTGGCGATCAACCACTCCTTGAGCGCCGCGTTCATGCCGGGGATCAGCGGGTCGATCAGCAGGATCTCCTCGCCGATGGCCATCTGCACCAGGGCCAGTTGCGGCCAGTAGGTGCGTTCGCGAATGAATTCGGTATCCAGGCCGATGCGCGATGGTCGCGCTGCCTGCAGGCGGTCAGTCAGCTCGGAGGGGTGGGTGATCCAAAGGGGCACGTGATTTCCGTCGGCGGCAAGGGTTTGCGCAGAGCGCGCAGAATAGCCTAACGTCGCGATCGCCTGTCGTGCGGCAGAGCACTGGAAGGAGCAGGTGGTGGGTGAGTGCGGTGACCGGATGGCAACGTGGGCAATGGTTGCGCTGAGGGCGACTGGCAAAACGCCTGCGCAGCCAGCAGGCGGGCGCGGGCGGGGTGCGGACTCGGCATGTGACACGCATACATTCCGGTTCCCGCGCGCCGGCCACACCCGCCCGAGGGCCGCTCGTTACGTTTTGTTGGCCGTCCTTAGTGTGTGCGCCTGTTCGCGCACACCGACGCCCGCGCCTGCGGTCGCCCCGCAACCGGCGCCTGCCGCCGTGCCGAGCAAGCCGAACGTTTCCATTGGCGGCGAAGAATCCGCCGAAACCGTGGCGCAATGGCAACCGCCGGCGGTGGAGTTGGGCGACGAGCCCCTGGCACAGGTGCGCAAGCGCGCGGACCAGGCATTGCGGGAAGACCGCCTGTATCGCGATGCCGGCGATGCGATCCCCTTGTATCTGGCGATCCAGCAGCGCGCCGGTGGCAAGGATGCAGCCAGCCGTCGCGGCCTGGAGCAAGCGCGTGGCCGGTTGCTTGAACGCGGCGCGGCGCTGATCGAACAAACCGAGCGCCAGGACGACGCGTTGGAGCAGGCGCGTGAAGTGGCCTTCGTGGCGCTCGCCCTTGCCCCACAGGACCCGAAGGTGCGCGCACTGCAGCGCGAGGTGGAAACCGCGCAGCGCGTGCTTGCGTTCAACCGCGCCGGCGAGGAAGACCTTCGCGGCGGGCGGCTGGGCGAGGACGGCAATGGCGCGCTGGTGAATTTTCGCGATGCCGCGCAACTGGATCCCGACAACCCGCGCACCCGGCAGGGCCTGGCCGCCGTGGAAAGCGGCCTGTTGGAGCGCGCCGAACAGGCGGCACAGGCAAGCGACTTCATCGGTGCCCGTTATTGGCTGCAGATGGCCGGGCAGGTACGCGACCGTGCGCCCACCATCGCCGATGCGCGCGCGCGGGTCGAACGCGTGCGCCGGGCGCAGATCGCTGGGTTGCACGACGCCGGTCTGCACGATCTCACCTCGCCGCGCGGGCTCAAGGCGGCCGGCCAAAAGCTTGCCGAAGTGCTGCGCATCGCCGACCCCGGAGATCCGGTGGCTGGCGATCTGCGCCGCCGGCTGGAGCTGGCCACGCATTACGGCAGCTTCCGTCCCGGCCAGGTATTCACCGACGGGCTCAAGGTCGGCGGGCGCGGGCCGCAGATGATCGTGGTGCCGCATGGCGCATTCCAGATGGGAGCTGGCGATGCCGAGCCGGGCGCATCCGACAACGAGCGCCCCGCCCATTACGTGCGCTTCGCACGCGGCTTTGCGTTGTCGATCACCGAGGTCACGGTTGCCGAGTTCCGCCAGTTCGTCGAAGCCACCGGCGCGCGCCCGCGTGCCACCCGGCGCGGGCATTCGGTGGTCTACGACGAGCGCAGCGGCAACTTCATCCGTCGCAGCGGTGTGGATTGGCAGTCCGACTACAACGGCGCCCAGGCCGCGCCCAACAGCCCGGTGATGCACGTGAGCATTCGCGACGCCGAAGCGTATGCGTCCTGGCTGTCGGAACAGACCGGCCGCCATTACCACGTGCCCAGCGAGGCCGAGTTCGAGTATGCGGTGCGTGCCGGCACCACCGGACGTTACCCGTGGGGCAACGCAGGCTCGCCGCCGGCCGACGCCGGCAATTTCACCGGCGGCAACGACGTCTCGCGCAGCGGCCGGCACTGGAACAACGGCTTCGTCGGCTACGGCGACGGCTTTTGGGGCCCGGCGCCGGTCGGCAGTTTTCGCGCCAACGCGTGGGGTCTGCACGACATGGGCGGCAACCTGAGCGAATGGGTGGCCGACTGCTGGCACGCCAGCTACCGCCGTGCACCGGCCGATGGCGCTGCCTGGTACAACCCGGGCTGCCGGCAACGCATGATCCGCGGCGGCAGCTGGGCCAATTCGCCGCAACAGACGCGCGCGGCCTGGCGGCAGTCGCAGGACTCGGACACCACCAGTGCCCGTATTGGCTTTCGCGTCGCACGCGGAATCTAGCGACGACCGGCAGCGGATGGGCGCGTCGATCGCGTCCTGCGCGACTGCCGCCTTCGGCTTGCCGTCGCTGTCGCCGCGAACGCTTTCGGATCGGCCCTGCGACCTGGGGAGGTCTCGGCGGGGGCATGTTCGCTCCGACAAAGTCGGCCGGGCGGGGCGCGGCTGGACGAGCTAGGCATCTCTCTTGCACGACGCGGGAGGATTGCCAGAACTGCGCTGCAGTCGCGCAAGTGCCTTTGGTGATCGAGTGCGCGCGGACTGCGCCTGGATCCCCATGTCCATCCAGCAACGTTCCCAGGACGACCGCTGAGTGCGGAAGTTTCCGAGGCGGCAGTTCCCGGCCGTCAGCCGTGCAGCGGGCGCCCGCAGGGCACGCGCTGCACCGATCATGCGTCGTGTGCAAGGTAGGGTTCAGATGACTTAACAGCAACGAACGCCGTGTCTAATCGCGGTGAAATCGGTCGTGTCTGCTGTGGTCAAATCGCAACCGCTAACCAGGGACTGCCGTCATGGGCATGGGGATCAGAATGTTTCGTTGGGTGATTGCGATCTTGCTGATCGGCGGCAGCGGCTATGCCGTGGCGCGGCATCTGCAGGACAGTAATACGGCTGGGCATTACGGCTCGGTCGAAGTTATCCGCCCGGAGGGCACGCCCAAGGCGATGGTGATCCTGCTGCCCGACGGCGATCACCCTCAAGACAGCCAGAAGCTGGCCGACATGCTGAGCAACGATGGCGCGCTGGTGGCAGTGGTCGACACCGCCAACTATCGCGAACGCGTGCGCTCGCACCAAGCCGCCTGCAGCTCGCTGGCCGACGATGCCGAGCGACTGGGCAAGAAATTGTTGCGCGCCGAACATGTCGATGCGTTCCTGCCGCCGGTGTTGGTGGGGCAGGGCGATGGCGCGGTGCTGGCGCGCCAGGCAGTGGCCTCGGCCGCGCCCGACGTGCTGGGCGGTGCGGTGGTTGCCGACGCCGGCACCAAGGATCCTGGCCTGGCGTGCTCGCGCGATCTGCCCAATGCCAGTCAGGGCTTCCTGGACGATCTGGCCGACGCATCCAGCCCGATGCAGATCGTAGCGGCCACACGCGGGCACTTCCTGGCTGCGCAGTCGCAAGGCCTGGGCGATTTGCCGCTGGTGGAAATGCACGCGCCCGGCAGCGACCGTCTGGTGGTGATGCTGTCCGGCGATGGCGGCTGGCGCGAACTGGATAAAGGCATTGCCGCGCAGCTGCAGCAACAGGGCGTGTCGGTGGTGGGCTGGAATAGCCTGCGCTACTTCTGGGGCAGCCGTACGCCGCAGCAGGTTGGTGCGGATCTGGATCGGGTGATTGCCAGCTATCGCCAGCGTTGGCATATCCAGCACGTCGCCCTGGTGGGGTATTCGTTCGGTGCCGATGTGTTGCCGTTCGCCTATCCGGAACTGTCGCCGCAGCAACGCGCCTCGGTGCAGTTCGTCAGCCTGCTCGGCCTGGGACACGAGGCGGACTTCAAGGTGCGCGTGGGTGGCTGGCTGGGCTGGCATAACGACGCCGAGCGCGATGTGGAGCCGGCCATCCAGGCGCTGGACGCGCACCGCCTGCAATGCATCTACGGCGACGAAGAAAAGGACACGCTGTGTCCGGAGCTGCGCGCACGCGGCGTGCAGGTGCTGGCGCGCCCCGGTGGGCATCACTTCGACCACGATCCGGTGGTGCTGGCCAATCTGCTGATGCAGGGCTGGCAGCATGCAGCGCAGACGCCGATCGCGGAGACGGCGAGCCGCTCCTAATGCCGCTTGCAACCCGCAAAGCGTTGCGTAACGTGTTCTAGAGCGACAAGCAATGATCGCCACTGACCACCTTCCACCATGCGAAGGTGCTCGACGCTGAAGCGCGACTGGCGGCCCTGCTTCAGCGAAATCCCGGATTCGCCCGACCCCGTGGCGTGCTTCGAAGGCACTCTCCGGCGCCCCGTGGAATGGGCACCTTCGAAGAGTTAATGTCAGCGCTGGAGCGCCGGCATTGCTGCAGGAACCACGGTGTCGCGCATGGCTTGCGGTCAGCTTTCGCCAGACTCCACTCGCACCTCGATACTGCCATCGGCCAGCTGCGCGCGCAGGCGTTCGCCCGTGACCACCTCGGCAGCGCTGCGCACCACGCTGCCATCGGCAGGACGGGTCACGATGGCGTAGCCGCGTGCGACTGTGGCCAGCGGGCTGACCGCTTCCAGCGAGCGTGCAATGCTACGGAGTTGCAGCTGATCATGCTGCAGGCGACGTTGCATCGCCGCCTGCGGATGCAGCGCCCGCAGGCGTTGCTGCAAGCCGGCCAGATGACGTTGCGGGTTGTGCGATTGCAGCTGTGCTTGCCCACGCTGTACGCGCGCCTGCAAGCGTTCGAGCACGTGCATCATGCGCGCACGCAGCTGGCGACCGGCGTCTTCCTGGCGGCGATGGAGCAGTTGCAAGCGCGCCTGCGGGCTCTGCGCACGCAGCCGCAGGGCCAGCCGGTCTGCGCGTTGCATGGCATTGCCCAAGGCGTGTTGCTGCAGTTGGGTCATGCGTGCCTGCGCACGCCGCACGCGCGCGACCAGCTCGCGTTGATCGGGCACCAGCAATTCGGCCGCGACCGAGGGCGTGGGTGCGCGGACGTCGGCGACGAAATCGCTGAGGCTGAAGTCGGTCTCGTGGCCGACTGCAGATACCACCGGGGTCTGCGCGGCGGCGATCGCGCGCGCCAGGCGTTCGTCGTTGAAGGCCCACAGATCTTCCAGCGAGCCGCCACCGCGGGTGATCAGGATAACGTCGTAGCGCCCGGAGGCATCGGCGCGTTGCAGCAGTGAGGTGATCTGTGCGGCAGCGCTGTCGCCTTGCACCAGCGAAGGCAGCAGGTCTACTTCGAGCAGCGGAAAACGCCGCGCCAGCACGCTGAGCACATCGCGCACCGCCGCGCCGCTGGGCGAGGTGATCACCGCCAGCCGCTGCACATGCGCAGGCAGTGCCTGCTTGCGCTCGGCATCGAACAGGCCTTCGGCGGCAAGGCGCGCGCGCAGTTCGTCGAAGGCGCGACGCAAGGCGCCTTCGCCGGCTTCTTCCATATGGTCGAGCACCAGCTGATAGTCGCCGCGCGCTTCGTACAGGGTCAGGCGCCCGCGCGCGAGCACGCGCAGGCCTTCGCGCGGCTGGAATTTCAGCCAGGTGCTCTTGGGCTTGAACATCGCGCAGCGGATCTGCGCGCGCGCGTCCTTGAGCGTGAAATACAGATGTCCCGACGCCGGCCGGGTGACGCTGCTCAGTTCGGCTTCCACCCACACCAGCGGGAAACCGCCTTCCAGCAGGTCGCGCGCCAGCGAATTGAGCTGTCTGGGAGTGAGGATCTGTTCGTTGCGATCGGCCATCGCTGCATTATCCCGTAGCGACGACGGTGATGGGTGATGGGCCGGCGAACGCCGATGGCAACAGAGCCGCAGCGTTGGCCAACGCGTGCACGTGCAGGTTGCAGCTGCCGCATGCGCAACGCGCTCACACGTGGCCTGTGCCGGTCAAAGACCGTGTTGCGCCAGCGCCCAGCCAACGTGTTCGCGCACCAGTGCCGAGTCGTCGTAGCGACGTGCTTCCAGTGCGGCCAGCACTTCTGGCGTACCAGGCGCATTGCCCAGGCCCACGGCAATGTTGCGCAGCCAACGCTCGTATCCGCTGCGGCGGATCGGGCTGCCCTCGGTGCGGCGCAGGAACTCGTCCTCATTCCAGGCGAACAGTTGCGGCAGCGTGGCCACGTCCAGGTCGTTGCGGGCGCGGAAATCGGCTTCGTCGGTGCGCTTGGCGAACTTGTTCCAGGGACAGATCAGTTGGCAGTCGTCGCAGCCGAAGATGCGGTTGCCGATCGGCTTGCGCATGTCTTCGGGAATTGCGCCGTCGTGTTCGATGGTGAGGTATGCGATGCAGCGGCGCGCATCCAGCCGGTAGGGCGCGATGATGGCTTGGGTCGGGCAGATATCGATGCAGCGCGTGCAGGTGCCGCAATGCGCGGTGGCGGGCGCGTCGATCGGCAGTGGTAGGTCGAGGTAGATCTCGCCGAGAAAGAACCACGAGCCGCCGTTGCGATCGATCAGGCACGTGTGCTTGCCGATCCAGCCCAGGCCGGCATTGCGCGCCAACGCGCGCTCCAGCACCGGCGCCGAGTCGACGAACACGCGGAAACCGAATGCGCCAATTTCGCCCTGGATGCGCTCGGCCAGCTTCTGCAGCCGGTTGCGCATCAGCTTGTGGTAATCGCGCCCCAGCGCGTAGCGCGCTACATAGGCGCGGCTGCCGTCGCGCAAGGTGCTCCAGGCCTCGGTGTCGTCCTTGCGGCCGTAATCCATGCCGACCGACAACACGCGCAGGGTGCCGGGCACTAATTCTTGCGGGCGCGAGCGTTTGTCGCCGTGCTGGGCCATCCAGTGCATGGTGCCGTACAGGCCTTCTTCCAGCCAGCTGCGCAGATGCACCTCGTCCTCGCCCAGCTCAATGCCGGTAATGCCGCAGCGTTGAAAGCCGGCTTCGCGCGCAAGCACGCGAATGCGCGCAGCGGCATCGGCAGGGTCGGGGCGGGCAAGAACGGCAGACATGGCGACAAGTATAGAATTCCCGGCATGTACGCACCGCTCGCTCTTTACGACACTGCCGCCGCGCGCACGCTCGATGCGCAGGCCACCACGCTGCTCGGCGGCGACGGCTACACCCTGATGCAACGCGCCGGGCAGGCGGCCTGGCAGTGGTTGCTGGAACGCTGGCCGCAGGCGCGCCGCCTCGTGGTGGTATGCGGCACCGGCAACAATGGGGGCGACGGCTATGTGCTGGCGCGCCTGGCACACCGCGCAGGGCGTCAGGTCCGCGTGGTGCACCTGCCCGAACACGGCCCGGGCTCGGACCTGGCGCAGCGCGCCTGTACCGACTACCTCGCCGTCGGTGGTGCAATCGAATTGTTTCCGTATCCGCTGGGACAGGCCGATGTAATCGTCGATGCGCTGTTCGGCATCGGCCTGAATCGCGCACCGGACGATGCGACCGCCGCCTTGATCGACGCCATCAACGCGGCGGGCGTGCCGGTGTTTGCACTGGATGTGCCCAGCGGCATCGATGCCGACCATGGGGTGGCTTTCGGTGCGGCGGTACGCGCAGCGCGGACCTTGCAGTTCATCGTGCCGCATCTGGGACTCTACACCGGCGATGCGCTGGAACATGCCGGCGAGCGTGAAGTGGCTTCGCTGGAGGTGCCGGTTTCAGCATTCGACGGGCTCACGCCAGTCGCACACAGTTGGAACAGCGATGCCCTGGCGGCGCAATTGCGCCCGCGTCGCCGCAACACGCACAAGGGCGAATCAGGGCGGGTGCTGTGCGTGGGCGGCAATCTCGGCAGCGGCGGCGCGATCATGCTGACCGCCGAAGCGGCGTTGCGCAGCGGCGCCGGGTTGGTGCAGGTCGCAACGCGCGCCGAGCATGTCACGCCGCTGCTGGCGCGCTGCCCCGAAGCGATGGCGCGTGCCGTGCAGGCCGATGACGACATCGCCACACTGGCCGAGGCGGCGGATGCGGTTGCGCTCGGGCCCGGGTTAGGGCAGGACGGCTGGGCGCAGGCATTGTGGCGCGCAGCGCTGGGCGCCGCTACGGCGGTGGTGCTCGATGCCGATGGGCTGAATCTGCTGGCAGCCAACGACGTTCCAGTGCATGGTCCGCGCGTCTTGACGCCGCACCCGGGCGAGGCCGGGCGTCTGCTGGGCCTGTCGACCCGACAGATTCAGCGCGATCGTCCGGCCGCTGCTGCTGCACTTGCAACACGCTACGACGCAGTGGTCGTACTCAAGGGCGCCGGCACCGTGGTCGCGTCGCCAAGCAACTTGCCGCGCATCATCGACGCAGGCAATCCCGGCATGGCGGTCGGCGGCATGGGCGATCTGTTGACCGGCGTCATCGCGGCATTGCTGGCGCAGGGCTTCTCGCCATTCGATGCCGCCAGTCTTGGCGCCTTGCTGCACGCATGTGCCGGCGATGCGGCAGCGCACGCAGGCGAGCGCGGCCTGCTGCCCACCGACCTGCTTCCCGAGCTGCGCCGCCTTGCCAACGCTGGAGCCATCGCATGATCGACCTCAACGGACAACTGCACGACGTGCAGGCCACCGAGACCCTGGGCCAAGCGCTGGCCGCAGCGCGACCGGCCAGCGCGGTGGTGCAGCTGCATGGCGACCTGGGCGCGGGCAAGTCCACGCTCGCGCGCGCGCTGCTGCGCGCACTCGGTGTCGCCGGGCCGATTCGCAGTCCCACCTACACGTTGGTCGAACGCTATCCGCTGAGTACTGGCGATGAAGCCTGGCATCTGGACCTCTACCGCATTGGCCATGCAGGAGAGCTGGACTTTCTCGGGCTCGACGAGGGCAGTGCGAGCTTGTGGCTGGTCGAATGGCCGGAGCGCGGTGCTGGCGTGCTGCCGCCGGTCGATCTGGACGTTGAACTGGCCGTGGCCGGCGAAGGCCGCAGCGTTCGGTTGCTGGGCCGAAGTGCGATCGGGCATGCCTGGATGGACAGACTGTCACGGCAACCCCAGTTGCAGGTCCTTTTTGCCGCCTCACGAGAAGAATGAACGCCAGGTTATGGATTATTAAGGGAAATTGCCTTGCAATTCACGCAGTTGGATGCTTGAATCCAGCGCCATGACACCGGGGATCCGCAACTTCTGTCTTTCCGCCCTGACCGCCAGCTTGAGCCTGGCGGTTTTTGCTGCCTGGGGCGGCGAAATCAAGGGGGTCGGCGTCAGTACCGGAGCCACCGGGACCCGTGCGGAAATTCAACTGGTCGGCAGCGGCGGCTTCAAAACGCTGTCGCTGGCGAACCCGACGCGCCTGGTCGTCGATTTTCCCGAATCCTCGGGCGTGCGCGGTCTCAAGCTGCCGGCTGCTGCCGGATTGGTGACCTCGGTGCGCACCGGTCAGCCGGTGCCTGGCACGTTCCGTGTGGTGTTCGAACTGGCAACGCCGGTGACCCCGCTGAAACCGCAGATGCAGACGCTGGGCAGCGTGTCGACATTGGTGATCGAATGGCCCGGCGATCCGACGCCGGCGGCGGCCTCCGCAGTGGCTGCGGCTGCACCGACGGCAGCCCCGGCGCCGCGCCCGCTCAATGCACAGGCCGAAGCGGCACGCGCGACTGCAGCCTTGGCCGCATCTGCGCAACGTGCCTCGTCGTTGCCGCCGCCTCAGCCGTCGACGCCGCCGCCTGCCCCGTCTGCGCCGGCATCGGCGATGCCCACTGTCACTCAGGCCCCGGTACCGACCACCATCGCCACCGGTGTGCCGACACCTCGGCCTGCCACCTCCGCGACCACCGGTGCGCCAGCGCCGACTGGCGTTGCCGGCAACACGCCGAACCGTGCCGCCGGCGCCGCCGCTGCCGTACCGTCTGGCGCAGTGGTGGCGGGCAGTAGCGCAGCTGCAGCTGCGATCTTGAATGGCGGCAGCGCACCGATGGGTGCAACGTCCGGTAATGCCGGAGCAATTGCCCCCAATAGTGCTTCGGGCGTGGTGGCTGCCGCAGGCGACGACGACCTGCCGCCGCGTCCGGTACTGCCCAGCGAAGCCTCGCGGATCAAGATGGCACCGGGCATGCGGCCCTTGGTCGTGGCGATCGACCCAGGCCACGGCGGCCAGGACCCGGGCGCCATGGGGCCCACCGGTAAGCGCGAGAAAGACGTCACCCTGGCGGTGGGTCGTGAACTGGCACGCCAGGTCAACGCCACGCCAGGCATGAAGGCCTATCTGACGCGCGATACCGACGTGTTCATTCCATTGCCGATGCGTGCGCAGAAAGCCCGCGCCGCCAAGGCCGACATCTTCATTTCCATCCATGCCGACGCCGCCGAAAACCGCAGCGCCACGGGCTCCTCCGTGTACGTACTGTCGACCAAGGGAGCCTCGTCGCAACGGGCGCGCTGGCTGGCCGACAAGGAAAACGCCGCCGATCTGGTTGGCGGCGTGCGCCTGCAGCAAACCGAAAGCACCCTGGCCAACGTGTTGTTGGACCTGGCGCAGAGCGGCCACATGAAGGCCTCCGAAGATGCCGCTGGCCATGTATTGGGTGGGCTCAAGCGCATCGGCAACAATCACAAGCCGCAATTGGAACGCGCCAACTTCGCGGTGCTGCGGACCTCCGACATGCCGGCGATGCTGGTCGAAACTGCCTTCATCTCCAATCCGGATGAGGAACGTCGCCTGATCGATCCGGCTTACCAGCGCAGGATTGCCAGCGCCGTGCTGGACGGCATCGATACCTTCTTTACCCGCCAACCGCCGCCAGGCACCTTGTTCGCCGCGCGTGCGCAGGCCGAAGCCGATGCAGTCGGCACCGTGGCCGGCGGCAGCCGCTGACCCGCTCGGCTATCATTCCGCACTGATTCCTTAGATGACGGCGTCTGCGCGCCGCCGGATTGCCGTGCCGATGTCCGTCTTGTCTGTCACACCGCCGATCTACCGCGTTTCGCGCGTGCCGTACTGGAGCGTGCGCTGATGGCGATCCGCCAGTTGCCCGAGATTTTGATCAACCAGATCGCTGCCGGCGAAGTTGTCGAGCGGCCCGCATCGGTGGTCAAGGAACTGGTCGAAAATGCACTCGATGCCGGTGCCACGCGCGTGGATATCGAGCTCGAAGAGGGCGGCGTCCGGCTGATCCGTATCCGCGACAACGGTGGCGGTATCACCCCGGACGAACTGCCGCTGGCAGTCTCGCGGCATGCCACGAGCAAGATCGCTTCGCTGGACGACCTGGAGACTGTCGCCACGCTAGGCTTTCGCGGCGAAGCCTTGCCGTCGATCGCCTCGGTCAGTCGCTTTACCCTGACCTCGCGCCGCCACGACGCCGAACACGGCTCCGCATTGGAAATCGACGGCGGCCGCCTGGGCGAGGTGGTGCCGCGCGCGCATGCGCCAGGCACCACGGTCGAAGTGCGCGAACTGTTCTTCAATGTGCCGGCACGGCGCAAGTTCCTGCGTGCCGAACGCACCGAACTCGGCCACATCGAAGAGTGGTTGCGTTCGCTGGCGCTGGCGCGGCCGGATGTCGAATTGCGCGTCTCGCACAACGGCAAGCCGTCGCGTCGCTACAAGCCGGGCGATCTGTATTCGGATGCGCGGCTGGGCGAAACGCTCGGCGACGATTTTGCGCGCCAGGCCCTACGCGTGGACCACAGCGGCGCCGGTCTGCGCCTGCACGGCTGGGTTGCGCAACCGCATTACTCGCGTGCCAGCACCGATCAGCAATACCTCTACGTCAACGGCCGTTCGGTCAGAGACCGCAGCGTGGCGCATGCGGTGAAGATGGCCTACGGCGATGTGCTGTTCCATGGCCGTCAGCCGGCGTATGTGTTGTTTCTGGAGCTGGACCCGGCACGTGTGGACGTCAATGTGCATCCGGCCAAACACGAGGTGCGCTTCCGCGAAGCGCGGCTGATCCACGATTTCGTCTATCGCACCTTGCAGGATGCCTTGGCGCACACCCGCGCCGGCGCGACGCCGAACAGCATCGGCGGCGACGGCAGCGGCTACACGGCCGCCACGTCTGGCGGAATGGGCGGCATCGCCAGTGGCGGCGTTCCAGGTAATGGCGGCGCATCCGTTGGCAGCGGTAGCGCTTACAGCTACGCCAGCTGGACGCCTTCGCAAACGCCGCTGGGGCTGCGTGTGGACGAGGCGCGCGCCGCCTACAGCGCGCTGTATGCACCACCGCCGAGCAGCGCGCAGCAATCGGCAGGCATGCCGAACATGGCCGGCACCGGATTGCCGGCAACTGCGCAAGACAGCGGTGTGCCGCCGCTCGGTTATGCCATCGCGCAGTTGCACGGCATCTACATCCTGGCCGAGAACGCCGAAGGCTTGATCGTGGTCGACATGCACGCGGCGCACGAGCGCATCGGCTATGAGCGGCTCAAACATGCGCATGACAGCATCGGCCTGCACGCGCAACCGCTGCTGGTGCCGATGACGCTGGCAGTAGGCGAGCGCGAAGCCGACACCGCCGAGCGCGAAGCGGAGACGTTGGCCACGCTGGGCTTCGAGATCACCCGCGCCGGCCCGCAGTCGCTGCACGTGCGCAGCATTCCCGCGCTGCTGGCCAATGCCGAACCGGAGGCGCTGCTGCGCGATGTGCTGGGCGATCTGCGCGAGCATGGTCAAAGCCGCCGCATCGCCAGCGCACGCGACGAGCTGCTCTCCACCATGGCGTGCCACGGCGCGGTGCGCGCCAACCGCCGCCTCACCGTGCCCGAAATGAACGCGTTGCTGCGCGATATGGAAGCCACCGAACGCTCGGGCCAATGCAACCATGGCCGACCGACCTGGGCGCGGTTTACGCTGAGCGATATCGATCGTTGGTTTTTGAGGGGGCGTTGATGGCAGTGCACAGGGGGAAGGGCTGGCTGCTCGGCATGTTAGTGGCGGCAATATTGGTCGGGTGCGGGCGCGATGCACCACCGCCGGCTGCGCCGGTCGCACTCGACAAGACATTTCTTGCCGACACCGCCGCCTGGCGCGAAGCGCGGCTGAAAGAACTGCGCGCGCCCGATGGCTGGACCAGCCTGGTCGGCTTGCACTGGCTGTCGCTGAAGGCGCATTACATCGGCAGCAGCGCCGACAGCGGTATCAAACTCGCGGTAGGCCCGCCGAAGATGGGCATGGTGTCCATCGAGAACAACGCGGTCTGGTTCGTGCCCGAGCGTGGTGCGGCGCTGACCCTCGATGGCAAGCCGCTGACCAGCCGGATCCGCTTCCAGTCCGACCGCGATCCGCAGCCCACCCTGATCCATTTCGACGACGGCAAGGGCGTGTTGAGCCTGATCCATCGCGGCGACCGGTATGCGCTACGGGTCAAGCATGCCGACGCGAGTTCGCGCACGCACTTCGCTGGCCTGGACTATTGGCCCTTGGATGCGTCCTGGCGCATCAACGCGCGCTACGTGCCCAACGCTGTGGGCAAGACCATCCCGATCGTCGACATCGTCGGGATCAGCAGCGAGCAGCCGAACGCGGGCGCGATCGAGTTCGAACGCGACGGCAAGACCTTCCGATTGGAAACCATCGGCGAGCCAGGCAGGGCGATGTTCGTGGTATTCGCCGACCGTACCAGCGGCCACGGCAGCTATCCGGCCGGACGTTTTCTCGATCTGGACGTGCCCGATGCCTCGGGACATGTGATGGTCGATTTCAACCGCGCCTACAACCCGCCATGCGCGTTCACCCCGTTCGCCACCTGTCCCCTGCCGCCACCGGAAAACCGCATCGATCTGGCGGTGTCGGCAGGCGAGAAGGCCTACAAGGTGCCGCACTGACATGCGCGACATTCACACGCGCGGAGAAGCCTCTTGACCGGGCGACGGACGACGTCGAAACGCCAACGGGTTGCCGCCTGGTGCGGCGGCGCGCTGCTCGGCCTGGCCTTGTGGAGCGGGGCGCTCGTGCCGGTGTGGGCGCGCGGTGCCGGCGACGCGCCGGCGGGCCCGCCGGTGCCGCTGCTGTGGAAGGTCGATGGCAAGGGTGGCACGCTGTATCTGCTGGGCTCGTTTCATGTGCTCAAGCCCAGCGACTATCCGCTATCGCCGGATGTGATGCAGGCCTTCGCCAGGGCCGACCGCCTGCTGTTCGAATTGCCGCCTGACGATGCGCAATCGCCCGAGCTGGCCAGTCGCATGTTGCAGGCGGCGCGGCGCACCGACGGGCGTACGCTGCAAGACACGCTGGATGCGAAGACCTGGCAGGCGCTGAGCGCCTACGCGCGCAAGTACGGCATGTCGCTGGCGAGCCTGCAGCCGCTCGAGCCCTGGTTCGTGGCGCTGACGATCAGCCTGGCGGAGATGACCCGGCAAGGCATGGACCCGAACGCGGGGCTGGACCATTACCTGATGGAACAGGCGCAGGCGCGCGGCAAACCGGCCGACGGCCTGGAACGCGCCGTCGAGCAAATCGCCTTGCTCGATGGCATGTCGCCGACCGAGCAGCATCAGTTGCTGGAAGAATCGCTGGACGAGGCCGATGCCTCCGACCAGCTACGCCAGCTGCATGCAGCCTGGCGCAATGGCGATGTGCATACGCTGTCCACGCAGATGGCCGACGACATGCGCCGCCAGTATCCGGCGCTGTATCAGGACATCAACGTCGAGCGCAATGCGCGCTGGGTGCCGCGGTTGGAACAGCGGCTCGGCAAAGGCAGCGGGACCACGCTGGTGGTGGTCGGTGCGCTGCATTTACTAGGCAATGACGGGGTAGTGGAGCGTCTGCGTGTTCGCGGCTACCACGTGGAGCGCATCTGCTCGGCCTGCACAACGCAGGCCGGCCACTGATCGGCTGCGCCTGGGAGCGTGACGCTCCTGGCGCAGCGTTCGATGTTTGGAAGGGTCGACACCACAGAGCGACCAGCCGTCAGCTGGCATTGCCCGCGCAGCGGAACCGGAGTGTACGAGTAGCACATGAGGATTCCGGCACCGGCCGCATCTGCCTTGCGGCTGCGCAATAGTGTGTTGGCGCTGTTAGCCGCGGTTGCGGGCTTTGCCGGTCGTGCCGTGGTTGCCACCGGCCGAGCCATGCGTGCCGGTTCCCATCGGGCCGCTGCCCAGGCCGCCCGCGCCGGGTGGGTTCGGCGGCGCGCCAGGGCCACCGGGACGACCGAAGCCGGCGCCGAAGTTGCGCTGGAACTCCTGCCACAACTCCAGGTTGCGCTCGGTCAATTGGTTCATCATCGCCCACGGGGTCTGCCCGAGCAGGTTACCCATCTGCTGACGGAACTGCTGCTGCTGATCCAGGAACACCTGCATGCTGCGCTCCAGGTAATTACCCATGAAGCCCTGCAGCGAATCGCCGTAAAACCGGATGATCTGGCTTAGCAACTGGGTGGAGAGCATCGGCTCGCCGTCCTGCTCGCGGTCGGCGATGATTTGCAGCAGCACTGCGCGGCTGAGGTCCTCGCCGCTCTTGGCGTCGCGTACTTCGAATTCTTCGCCATCGATGATCAACTGGCGCACATCTTCGATGGTGATGTAGCTGGAGATTTCCGTGTCGTAGAGACGGCGATTGGGATACTTCTTGATGATGCGAAGTCCGGCCATGGAACGTTCACCCACACTGATAGTGCGCGCAGGATGGCGCACCGCAGCAGCGCTTGCAACAGCCAAAACGCCTTATTTGCTTAAGCGGACACATTAAAAATGTTGCGCAGCATGGTTTTTGAGGAAAATCCATGCTGCACCGCAAAGTTGCAGCAAACGTTACCAGCCCATGTGGTGGCCGCCGTTGATGTCCAGATTCGATCCGGTGATCCAGGCAGCCTCTTCCGCGACCAGGAAGGCCACCGCGTAGGCGATCTCTTCCGGGCGGCCCAGGCGTCCGGTGGGGATATCGGCCACGATCTTGGCGCGCACTTCCTCCGGGACCGCCATCACCATGTCGGTGGCCACATAACCGGGCGAGACCGTGTTGACGGTGACCCCGAATGCCGCGTTTTCCCGTGCCAGCGAAATGGTGAAGCCGTGCATGCCAGCCTTGGCGGCGGCGTAGTTGGCCTGGCCATACTGGCCCTTGAGCCCGTTGATCGAGCTGATCTGGATCACCCGACCCCAGCCGCGTTTACGCATGCCCTCGATCACCGGGCGGGTCACGTTGAAGACCGAATTGAGGTTGGTGTTGATCACCTCGTGCCACTGCTCGGCACTCATGCGGTGGAAGGTGGTGTCGCGGGTGATGCCGGCGTTGTTGACCAATACTTCGATCGGCCCCAGCGAGGATTCGACGTCTTCCACCAGCGCGCGCGCATGCTCGGAGGAGGCGACATCGCCGCGAAACAGGGCGAATGCATACCCCTGCGCCTGCATGCGCTGCTGCCAGTGACGTGCCTTTTCTTCGTTGCGGAAGTTGCTGGCGACCCGGTGGCCCTGGTCGGCCAGGCGCTTGCAGATGGCAGTACCGATACCGCCGGTGCCGCCGGTGACCAATGCGACGCGAGATGTCATGACGACTCCAATCAACAAGTGAGGCTGAGGGCGATTGGGGCGCGGGGTGCTGCGCCCGGATGCCGGTGCTGGGCCGCAATTCTAGTCACGCTGGAGGCCGGATGCGCGCTCATCGAGGTCCAGCTCGCGTTGGCGCGGAAGCAGCCGTGGCGAAAAATGCTGCACGGCGTGCTGCAGCACGGTTTCCATGGCTGCATGCCGCGGCAGCGCGTCGGACTGTTGGCCCAGGGCCGCCCAGGCGGCGTGCAGGGCCGGCAGTGGATCGGCCTCGTCCAGCGCGGGTGCATCGTGTGACTTGGATAGCTTGCGGCCGTCGCGATCCAGCATCAGCGGCAGGTGCAAGTAGCGCGGCTGCGGCAGGCCCAGTGCGCGCTGCAGCACCATCTGGCGCGGGGTGGAGTCGAGCAGGTCGGCGCCGCGCACCACGTCGGTGATGCCCTGCGCGGCATCGTCCACCACCACCGCCAGTTGGTACGCCCAATACCCATCGGCGCGGCGCAACACCACATCGCCCACCTCGGCGTAGACATCCTGCAGTACCGGGCCTTGTAAGGCGTCGTCGAAGCCGACCGGTGGTTGCGGCGGCACCCGCAGGCGCACCGCACGGCGCTCGCCCAGCGGCGCAACGCAGGCGTGGTGGATGCCGCCCATGCCGGCCAGATCGGCACGGCTGCAACTGCATTCGAATGCCTGGCCGGTCTGCAGCAGCCGGGTGATTGCCGCGGTGTAGGCCGCATCGCGCTCGGACTGCCGAATTACCGGCAGGTCCGAGTGCAGCCCGAATGCGGCCAGCGTGCGCAGCTGACGTTCGCAGGCGCCGGGCTCGGCACGCGGCGGATCGATGTCTTCGATGCGCACGCACCACTGCCCACCGGCATGCCGGGCCAGCAGCCAGCTGCCGAATGCAGCCAGCAGGGAGCCGAAGTGCAGGGGGCCGGTGGGCGAGGGCGCGAAGCGGCCGAGATAAGGGGGCGAAGGCATGGGCAGCTGAATCGTCGGTCAGGTGCTTGCTTGATTTCAAGCCGCAACACCCGCAGATCCGCAACAGTTCACCCCGCATCCGTGGAGCCATCGCGCCATGTTCAACCGCATTTTCCTGTTCCTGCTGACCAATCTTGCGGTGCTGATGCTCGCCGGCATCGTCATGTCGTTGCTTGGCGTCAATCCCGCGCAGATGAGTGGCCTGTTGGTGATGGCCGCCATCTTCGGTTTCGGCGGCTCGTTCATTTCCTTGCTGCTGTCCAAGTTCATGGCCAAGCGCAGCACCGGTGCGCAGGTCATCACCGAGCCGCGCACGCCGACCGAACGCTGGTTGCTGGAGACCGTGCGCCGTCAGGCCCAGGCTGCCGGCATCGGCATGCCGGAAGTAGCGGTCTACGAGGGCCCGGAAATCAACGCGTTCGCCACCGGCGCCAACCGCAACAACGCCCTTGTGGCGGTGTCCACCGGCCTGCTGCAGAACATGGACCAGGATGAAGCCGAGGCGGTGCTTGGCCACGAGATCGCCCACGTTGCCAATGGCGACATGGTCACCATGGCGCTGCTGCAGGGCGTACTCAATACCTTCGTGATCGTGCTAGCCCGCGTGGTCGGCGGCATCATCGACAGCGCCTTGTCGGGCAACCGCGAAGGCGGTCGTGGCTTTGCGTACTACATCATCGTGTTTGCGTTGGAGATGGTGTTCGGCCTGTTCGCGACCATGATTGCGATGTGGTTCTCGCGACGCCGCGAATTCCGCGCCGATGCCGGTGGCGCGCAGCTGGCCGGCCGCAGCAAGATGATCGCTGCACTGGAGCGGCTGTCGCTCAACCATGGCCAGAACACCTTGCCCTCGCAAGTGCAGGCGTTCGGCATCTCCGGCGGGGTGGGCGAGGGCTTGCGCCGCCTGTTCCTGAGCCATCCGCCGCTCACAGAACGCATCGCTGCGCTGCGCGCGGCCAGCGGTAGCGCCAGGTAAGTTGCCGAGTGTATGGCTGCCTGGCAGGCAACAAAAAACCCGCGCAATGCGGGTTTTTTGTTGCCTAGCGATGGTGCGAACGAGCGGGCGCTGCAGGCTTTCAGCCGAACTCGTAATTCATCAACGGCCCGGTCGGTGCGACGAAATCGCCCTGGACGTAGTCCACCCCGGCACTGAAGACGCTGCTCATCGACTGCGCATCGGCGACGAATTCGGCCATTGTCAGAATGCCGGCCGGTTGCGCGCGCGAGGTGATTTCGCGAATCTTTTCCTGGCTGTCCCGCGCCGAGGCGATGTCGCCGGTGATGCCACGATCCAGTTTGAGGAAGGCCGGGTGGAAATGCGCCAGCAACTGGAAGGAGTCCAGGCCCGAGCCGAATTGCTCCAGCCCGACCTTGCAATCCATCGCCGACACCGCCGCCAGGAACTGCTGCGCGTTGCGCAGGTGCGTAAACACCTTCGACTCCGGCGTCTGCAGCCACAGCCGTTCACCGGGAACGCCGTAGACCGCCAATTGCTCGCGGATGGTGTCGATCATCTGCGGGTCCGAGAACGAGTTCGGTCCGATGCGCACCAGCAGGTGGGTCTTGTGCCCGGCACGCTGGCGTTCGCCCAGTTGCCGGATTGCCCGCGCCACCACCCAGCGATCGATTTCGGTGACCAGGTCGTGCTCTTCGGCAATGGCCATGAACGCGTTCGGCGACATCATTTCGCCATTGCGTTCCAGGCGCAGGAAGGCCTGGTACAGCTCCAGCGGCTCGCCTTGCAGGTTGAGCACCGGCTGGTAATGCAGCAGGAAACCGTCGCCGACCAGCGCTTCGCGCAACTGCTCGACCCAGCGTTCGATGCGTTCTTCCTCGGCCCGATCCGCCGCAGCCGGATCGTAGATGCTGACCGCGTTGCCACCGAGCTCGGCAGTGGTGCGCACCGCCTCGGTGCCGCGATTGAGTACCTGGCCGATGCTGGCGATCTTCTCGCCGATCTGCACGCCGCCGATGCTGACCGTCACCGTGGCCGAGCGCGTCCCCACGCTGAACACGTGCTGCGCGAACGCATTGCGCACGGTTTCCGCCAGCGCATGCGTGCGCGCGTAATTTCCGTTCAACAGCAGGGCGAAACTGTGTTCGCCGAAGCGCGCGGCCAACACGCTGTCGTCCAGTACGCTCGCCACGTGCGCGGCGAGCGCAGCAATCAGCGCATCGGCCGAATCCAGCCCGAACTCCGGCAGGATGCGTGCGTAGTGATCCGGCTCGATCAACAGGAAGCCGGATTGGCCCTCGCTGCGGCCGGCCTGTGCCACGGCCTGTTCCAGCGCCACCATGAAGGTGGGGCGATTGAGCAGGCCGGTGACCTGGTCGCGCTGGCGCAAGTCTTCGACCTCGCGCGCCAGTTCCGGGTCGAACTCCTCCCGGCGCCGGAACACCACCTGGATGCATGGCTCGCCTTCATAGGTGGCGGTGGCGAACTCCATCGTGGCCGGGAAGGTGTCGCCTTCCACGCGGCGTGCATCGAGCTTGTACTGCGCCGGCGGCGGCTCGCCCTTGGACATCGCCTTGAGCAGCTGTTTGAAATCGTCGACGTACTGCGCGGCGATCATGTCCAGCAGCGAGATGCCTTCGACATCGTCGAACGACTCGAAGCCGAACATTTCCAGATAGGCATCGTTGGCGCGGATATGCATGCCTTCATGAACGTAGGCGATCGGGTCGCGCGAGGACGCGATGAGTGCGTCGCAGCGGCGCTCGGTCTCGCGCATCTGTGCTTCGATGCGGCGCAGTCCACGGCGGGCCTGCAGGTCGTCCCATTCCGAGCGCACCAATGCAAGCAAGTGTGCGGGGCGGTGGCGCAATGCGATGGCGCGCACCCCGTGCGAAGCGGCCTCGACCAGGGCGTTCTCTTCGATCCGCTCGGCCAGCAAGAGGATCGGGATGTCCTTGCCGCTGCCTGCAATCTGGGTCTGCAAGGCGCTCATGGGGATCTGCTGCGCCTGACCCAGGATGGCCAGATCGATCTGGCCCGACAGCATGCTGGCCAGTTCTTCCTGGCTTTGCGGTCGCGATGGACGCACCGCAATGCCGCCATTGCGCAGCGCGGTGACGATGGTCTCTGCACTCTCCACGCTGTCGTCGACGATCATCAGGCGGAGGGTGAGATCTTTGCCTTTTTGCATGCGCGGCTCCCTAGAGACGGGCTTTAATACACGAAGGGGTTTGGCACGTCCATGTGTGTGGAGCATGCCGCATCAAGTGTGAGACGTAGAGCAATATTTACGGTGGAAGTGCCTTGCGGGAGCATCGACCGTTTTCACCGCGTGCTGCCCATGCCGCGACCGCGCGTTCAAGGCGCCTGACGTGATCGGTGGGCGACCAGCAACTCCTCGCCATCGGCGTTACGCCACGCTCCCCGCTGCATGGCCGGACGCCCACGCCCACTGGAAGTTGTAACCGCCCAGCCAGCCTGTGACATCCAGCACCTCACCGACGAAGTACAGGCCCGCCACCAGACGCGACTCCATGGTCGTGCTGGAGACTTGGTGGGTATCGACCCCGCCCAGGGTGACTTCAGCCGTGCGATAGCCTTCGGTGCCGCTGGCGATCAGCGGAAAGCTGCCGAGCAGGTCGGCGGCGGCTTTCAGCTGCGGCGGATCCAGCTGCCGCACCGGCTTGTCTGGCAGCCATATCTCGCACAAGCGTTGTGCAAACCGTTTCGGCAGCACGTCGGCCAGCACGTTGCGCAGCTCGGTGGCGCCGCGTTGCTGCTTTTGTTCGCGCAGCCATGTCGCTGCATCGCGACCGGGCAGCAGATCCAGCCGCAAGTCGTCGCCCGGCTGCCAATACGAGGAAATCTGCAGGATCGCCGGGCCGCTGACCCCGCGATGGGTGAGCAGCATGAAATTGCGAAAGCTGACCCCATTGCACTGCGCCTGGACCGGCAACGCCAGCCCGGACAACGCTTGCAGACGCTCCTGATGCGTGCCGCTCAGCGTGAGTGGCACCAGCCCGGCGCGGGTGGGCACTAGCGCATGGCCAAACTGCTTGGCCAAGGTATAGCCGAAGCCGCTGGCCCCCATGCTGGGGATCGACAGCCCCCCGGTTGCCACGATCAACGACTGCGCCTGCACGCCCCCCTGGCTGGTCTGGACCTCGAAGCCCTCGCTGCCGCGCTGGACCGACAGCACATCGCACTGGGTGCGGATCTGCGCGCCGGCCGCATCGCATTCGTCCAGCAGCATGCGCACGATCTGCTTGGAGGAGATGTCGCAGAACAACTGGCCCAGCTCTTTCTCGTGATAGGCGATGGCATGACGTTGGACCATCTCCACAAAATCCGCCGGGCTGTAGCGCGCCAGTGCGGATTTGCAGAAATGCCGATTGGCCGAAATGAAGTTGCCAGGCGTGGTGCCGGTGTTGGTGAAATTGCAACGCCCGCCACCGGACATCAGGATCTTCTTGCCGACCTTGTTGGCATGATCGATCACCAGCACCTTGCGGCCGCGCTGGCCGGCAGTAAGGGCGCTCATCAGTCCGGCAGCGCCGGCGCCGATGACCAGCACGTCGCAACGCATGCTCATTCGGCCGGGGCTTGCCGCACCATCGGGGTCAGGGTGACGCTGCCGTGGTCGGCCAGCATCTGCACTTCGCCGTCCTGAATGATCACGTCGAAACGCATGCCGCGCTGGATCAGTGCGCCAAGCGCTTCGGTGGCCTGCGAGTCGAGCTCGATCACGCGCAGATTGCGGTACCGGCCCATGGCGTTGGCGTGTTTCTTCCACCAGGTTTCGGTGGCCTGGCCGCCGTAGCCGATCACTACCGCCTCGCGCGAGCGATTGCAGGCCTTGCGCACGCGGCTTTCGTCCGGCTGGCCGAGGTCGATCCACAGATCCGGATCGCCGGTGTAGTCGCGGCGCCATAGGTCCGGCTCGTCGTCGTTACTCAGGCCACGGCCGAATTCCAGACGGTCGTCGGCAAACAGCGCGAACGCCAGCAGCCGCACCATCAGGCGCTCGTCGGTCTCGGAAGGGTGCTGGGCCAGGGTCAGCGAATGGTTGGCGTAATAGCCGCGGTCCATGTCGCTGATCTGAAGTTCCGCCCTGCGGACGGTGGCGGTGAGGGCCATCTGGATGCCGGTTGCAAAGGGCGCTCATGATACGCGCCCGGTTCATGCGCCGGGTGTCGCCGCGTCTGGCGGGGGGGGCGTCGTCGGCCGTGTCTGGGCCGGCTGACACCCGGTTGGTAGTAGGACCATGGGCGGGGAGGGCCTGGCTCAGAGGGCGTTGGCCGCAAGGGTCACGGCGGGGCGACAGGCGCTGAGGCGCGGGCCAGGACATCGCGGACTACGGCCGGGCAGGTGTCGGTGACGCCCCCCATGATCTGCGCAGTTGTGGGGGCGCCAGGCGTTGTCATCCTGCCAATTGGGATGGGGGCAGTCCCGACAGACCGTCGGATTGGACCTGACTGCAAAAGATTTGACGCAGGGTGTCGCTTTTTGCAGAAAACACGAGTACTGTGCACGCACTGTGTTTGCAAGGGTCACCGTGAATCGTGGCCTGGTGCAGCCGGATCGTTACAGATCTCGCTTCATCGTTCCGCTTTACCAACGCCTGCAACTCAGTCTCAGCTCCGGCTTTTCGGACGCTGCGATTTATCCATCAATAGTTCAGGAGTTAGTAAATGTCAGAGCGTCAGAGCGGTACCGTGAAGTGGTTCAATGATGCCAAGGGTTTCGGCTTCATCACCCCGGAAAGCGGCCCGGACCTGTTCGTGCACTTCCGTGCCATCCAGGGCACCGGCTTCAAGTCGCTGCAGGAAGGCCAGAAGGTCACCTTCGTCGCCGTGCAGGGCCAGAAGGGCATGCAGGCTGACCAGGTGCAGGCGGTCTAATCCGTCTGCAACCGTAGGGTTGCCAAAAACGCCGGTCGCGCAAGCGACTGGCGTTTTTTATTGCCTGCAAGACAGGCGGTGAGCCTCGCTGGAGCATTTACCTGGCGCTGCTTGCGCACAGCGACGACGCCTGGATCGGTAGGATGTGCGCTTTCCGCGCGCAGCCATCTCATGATCACTGTTCACCATCTCAATAATTCCCGTTCCCAGCGCGTGCTGTGGCTGCTGGAAGAACTGGCGCTGCCTTATCAGATCGTGCGCCATGAGCGCGATCCCAAGACCATGCTGGCGCCGCCGGCGCTGCGCGCGATCCATCCGCTGGGCAAGTCGCCGGTGCTCGTCGATGGCGATCTGGTGGTGGCCGAGTCGGGGGCGATCCTGGAATACCTGACCGAGCGCTACGACACCGAGTGCGCACTGTCGCCGTCGCCGCGGCCGCTGGATTCGCCCGAGCGCCTGCAGTTCCGCTATTGGATGCATTACGCCGAAGGCTCGGCGATGCCACCGTTGCTGATGACGCTGATCTTCGGTCGCATCCGCAGCGCGCCGATGCCGTTCTTCGCCAAGCCCATCGCGCGTGCGATCGTGGACAAGGCGATGTCGGGCTTCGTCGGGCCGCAGCTCACCTTGCATCTGAACTGGATGGAGCAGTCGTTGCAGGCCGGCAACTGGTTCGCTGGCGAACGCTTTACCGCCGCCGACATCCAGATGAGCTTCCCGGTACAGGCCGCTGCTGCACGCGGCGGCGGTCTGGAGAAATACCCGCGTCTGCATGCGTTTCTGGAACGGATCCAAGCGCGTCCGGCGTATCAGGCTGCGCTGAAGAAGGGCGGCCCGTTCGAACTGATGGGAAGCAAGCCGGCCAAGTGATGGCTTTGGGGAGCCGGTAGCCAGTCGTTCGCAGCAGGCACTCAATCACGTCAGGGCGGATTGCGGCTCAAGGCGCCCGGCACTGCCGCACAAACTGCAGCGTATCGCTCAGCACCTGCGAGCGCTCGGGAGATTTGCGCAGCGCCAGCAGGATGCCGAGATGGCCCATGCCCGGGTAGACCTTCAGTTCGGCGCTGCCGCCTTCGCGCTTGAGCACCTGCTGCAGCGAGATGCTGTTTTGTAGTTCGACCACGCGGTCGGCATCGCCATGCAGCAGCAACATGGGCGGTTCGTCGCCACCGACGTAGCGCACCGGTTGCGATTGGCGTTGCGCGGCCGGCGCATCGCCGAAGATTTCGACCAATTCGGGATCGGTCATCGGCATGAAGTCGTATGGCCCGGCCAGGCCCACCACGCCGCACAGCTGGTGGGGTTTGAGGCCCTGCGCCTGCAGCCAGCGGGCATCGGTGCCAAGCAACGCGGCCATATGCGCGCCTGCCGAATGGCCCATTACCGCGAGCCGGTTCGGGTTGCCGCCGTACTCGTGCGCATGGCGGTAGCTCCAAGCGGTGGCGCCCGCCGCGTCGGACATGAACCCATACAACCCGACCTGCGGATACTTGCGGTAATCGGCCACCATCGCCACCACGCCCTGGCGCGCAAGTGCGCGGCCCACCCAGCGATAGTTGGCGCGTGAACCGCGCTTCCAGGTGCCGCCGTAGAAGAACACCACCATTGGCGCGTCGACTGCACCGCGCGGCTGGTAGACATCCAGCGCCAGGCCGTGTGCGGGATCGAACACCTGGTCGCGATGCTCGACGATGCCCGATCGGCTGGATGCAGCATTGATGCCCCCAAAAAAGACGCTGCTGCAGGCCGTCATGGTCAATGAACCGAGCAACAGGATGGCAGGACGGAACCAGCGGGAAGCGCGCGAGGGCATGGGCAATATCGTTAGGTGGGCGGGAGGGGGTATCAGGTACGGACGCAACAGGCTGGCAAGTGCAGACGAGACTGTGGCGAGCCGGCAACGTTCGCCGCTATCTGGTTCGCATCCGATCTGCAGCCGGCGGCTATTAGCGGCTATCGCACGTCGCAAGCATGTGCAGGACGAGCCCGCTCGGCACACGCCAATCGAGTGAAGATACGGTGCGCGGGCAGCGCCGGATGCGGTATCGCCCATGCCAGGTTCACCCCCGGTGGCCTAGGCTTACCGGCATGACACACCTGCGCTTCGATAATCGTCTGCGTCAACAGCTGCCTGGCGACCCGGAAGAGGGTTCGCGCCGGCGCGAGGTGAGCGCTGCTTGGTCGGCAATCCTGCCGACGCCGGTCGCTGCTCCGTCCCTGATCGCGCATTCGGCGGAGATGGCGCAGGTGCTGGGCCTGGATGCGGCCGAGATCGCCAGTGCGCAGTTCGCCCAGGTGTTCGGCGGCAATGCGCTGTACCCGGGAATGCAGCCTTGGGCGGTCAACTACGGTGGGCACCAATTCGGGCATTGGGCCGGGCAGCTTGGCGACGGGCGGGCGATCTCGCTAGGTGAGGCGATCGGAACCGACGGCGGTCGCTACGAATTGCAACTCAAGGGTGCCGGCCCGACGCCGTATTCGCGCGGCGCCGATGGGCGCGCCGTGTTGCGCTCGTCGATCCGCGAATTCCTGTGCAGCGAAGCCATGCATCATCTGGGCGTGCCGACCACGCGTGCCCTGAGCCTGGTCGGCACCGGCGATGCGGTGGTGCGCGACATGTTCTACGACGGCCACCCGCAACGCGAGCCGGGCGCGATCGTATGCCGGGTGGCGCCCTCGTTCATCCGCTTCGGCAACTTCGAATTGCCCAGCGCACGCGGCGATATCGCATTGCTGCGGCAGTGGGTGGATTTCACCATCGCCCGCGATTTCCCGGCGTTGGCCGGTGCCGGCGAGGCGCTCTACGCCGGCTGGTTCGCGCAGGTCTGCGAGCGCACCGCAGTGATGGTGGCGCACTGGATGCGGGTCGGGTTCGTGCATGGGGTGATGAATACCGACAACATGTCCATCCTCGGTTTGACCATCGACTATGGCCCGTATGGCTGGGTCGACGACTACGACCCGGACTGGACGCCCAATACCACCGACGCGCAGGGGCGGCGCTATCGCTTCGGCACCCAGCCGCAAGTGGCCTACTGGAACCTGGGCCGGCTTGCCCAGGCGCTGGCGCCGCTGTTTCCCGACCAGGCCCCGCTGCAACACGGGCTGGGCCGTTTTCGCGATACCTACCTGGCGTGCGACCGGCACGATACCGCTGCCAAGCTGGGGTTGGCAGAGTGTCGCGACGAGGATCTGCAGCTGATCGATGCGCTGCGCGCACTGATGCGCGAATCCGGGATGGACATGACGCTGACCTTCCGTGGCCTGATCGACCTGTCGCCCGACCATTCGGACCCCGCGCAGCTGCGCGAGGCCTTTTACGACGAAGACAAACGCGTTGCGGATGCGCCGCAGCTGCAGCAATGGCTGCAGCGCTACGCCGCGCGCCTGCAGCAGGATCCACTGCCGCCGGACGCGCGACGCGCGCGCATGCGCCTGGCCAACCCGCGCTACGTGTTGCGCAATTATCTGGCGCAGCAGGCGATCGACCGTGCCGAACAGGGGGACCCGTCCGGGGTGCAGGAGTTGCTGGAGGTCATGCGCCACCCATACGACGATCAGCCCGGGCGCGATGAATTTGCGGCGCGGCGGCCGGAATGGGCACGCGATCGCGCTGGGTGTTCGATGCTGTCGTGCAGTTCCTGACGCGCTCAGATGCAGGTATGCCGTAAACCCGGCGTGGATGGCGTACGCAGCCTAGAATAGGCGCAACCCCACCGGCCACCATGCCACCGCCCTCATGACTGACTGCAGCCGCTGCGCCGGCACCAATACTTCCGGACCCAACCATTGGCCGGAGCGCATTCGCGACATCGTCGATTTCCCCAAGCCGGGCATCGTCTTCAAGGACATTACTCCGTTGCTGTCCGATGGTCCGGATTTCGCCTCTGCGCTGGACGAAATGGCGCAGCCGTGGCGGACCACGCCGCTGGATGCGGTGCTGGGGATCGAGGCGCGCGGTTTCATTCTGGGGGCGGCGCTGGCGCGCGAACTGCGGACCGGCTTCGTACCGGTGCGCAAGCCGGGCAAGCTGCCGGGGCGCACGCTGATCCAGGAATATGCGCTGGAATACGGCACCGATCGCATTGAAATGCATGAGGATGCGCTGCCGCGGGGGGCGCGCGTGCTGATTGTCGACGACGTGCTGGCCACCGGCGGCACGCTGCGTGCGGCCTTGGGACTTGCTGCCCAACTCGAACTTGAAGTCGTTGGCGCAGCCGTGCTGGTGGAGTTGCAGGGACTGCAGGGTCGCCAGAAATGGGCGAACGATGTACCGCTGTTGGCGACGCTTTCTTACTGAGTCCAAGCTCTGGAAGCGACCCTGGGTGCGTGGCAGCGCCTGCCTCCAGGATTGCTCCTGTTGAACATCGGCGGCCGGCACGACGCCGGCCGCGCTGCGTTCAGAGCTTGCTGACCCGAAACCGGCGTCCCTTGATCTTGCCTGCGTGCAAGTGTGCCAACGCCTTGGCGACCTGCGCGCGGGCAATGGCCACGTAGGAGCGGGTAGGGTAGATGGCGATCTTGCCGATTGCCGCGCCCGAGAGCCCGGCTTCGCCGGTCAGGGCGCCCAGGATGTCGCCGGCGCGCAGCTTGTCGGTCTTGCCGCCGTCGATGCGCAAGGTGGTCATTGCCGCCTGCGGCAGTTGCGCCGGACGCGCAGTGGCCAGCGGTGCACGCGACCATTTCAACGGCTGGCCTTGTTCGGTTTCCAATGCCTGCGCGCGGGCGGTTTCGTGCGGGGCAACCAGGCTCAGCGCCAGCCCGTGCTTGCCGGCGCGTGCGGTACGGCCAATGCGGTGGCGATAGGTTTCGGTATCGGTGGGCAGCTCGTAGTTGACCACGGCGGAAAGGTCTTCCACGTCCAGCCCGCGTGCGGCCAGGTCGCTGGCCACCAGGACGTTGCAGCTGCGGTTGACGAAGCGCACCAGCACTTCGTCACGGTCGCGCTGTTCCATGTCGCCATGCAAGGCAAGTGCAGAGAAGCCGAATTCCTGCAGCGAACCCGCCACCTCGTCCACTTCCTTGCGGGTATTGCAGAACACCACGCTGGATTCGGGATTGAAGCGCAGCAGCAGGCCGGCGACGGCCTTTTGCCGATAGGTCGGGTCGACCTCGAAGAACTGCTGATCGATCTCCGGTGCGCTATCGGCGCCTTCCACGGTGATCTCGACGGGCTCTTTCAACAGCTCGCGTGCGAGCGTGCGGATGCTGTCCGGAAACGTGGCCGAAAACAGCAGGCTCTGACGATGTTTGTCGCAACGGCTGGCGATCTCGCGGATGGGTTCTTCGAAGCCCATGTCGAGCATGCGGTCGGCCTCGTCCAGCACCAGCGTGCGCACGCCGCCCAGGTGCAGGGCGCGTTTGCGGGCCAGCTCCTGGATGCGCCCGGGCGTACCCACCACCACTTGCGGGTCGTGCGCTTCCAGCGAGGCCAGCTGCGGCCCGAGCGGCATGCCGCCGGTGAGCACCACCAGCTTCATGTTGGGGATACCGGTGGCGAGCTTGCGCAGCTGCTTGCCGACCTGGTCGGCCAATTCGCGGGTGGGGCAGAGCACCAGCGCCTGTGCGCGGGTGAGCGCGGGGTCTAGCTTTTGCAGCAGGCCCAGTCCGAACGCGGCGGTTTTGCCGCTGCCGGTCGGCGCCTGCGCGATGACATCGAGCCCCTGCAGGATCGGCGGCAGGCTCTGCGCCTGGATGGGAGTCAAAACGGTGTAGCCAAGGGCGTCGATGCCGGGGGCCAGGGCCGGCGACAGCGGCAGCGCGGAGAATTCGTTCATGGCGCATTTTAGCGGGAATCGGGAGTGGGGAATCGGGAATCGCAGCGGCAAGGGCGTTTCCATTCCCGATTCACCATTCCCGATTCACCATTCCCGATTCCCGTACAATTGGCCCATGCCTTTAATCACTCTGCAAAGCGTCGACTACAGCGTCGGCGGCCCCTTGTTGCTGGAAAAAACCGACCTCGCAATCGAGCCGGGCGAGCGTATCGCCTTGATCGGCCGCAATGGCGCCGGCAAATCGACCTTGATGAAGTTGATCGCCGGCGAGCTCAAGCCCGACGATGGCGAAGTGCGCGTGCAACAGGGTGTGCGTATCGCGCGGCTGGAGCAGGAGGTGCCGCAGGGGACCGGCGGCAGCGTGTTCGACGTGGTGGCCGATGGTCTGGGCGAGTTGGGCCATTGGCTGGCCGAATTCCATCAGCTCAGCCATGCCGATGTGTTCGACGCCGATGCGTTCGGCAAGGTGCAGGCCAAGATCGATGCGGCCGACGGGTGGGCGCTGGATCAACGCGTCACCGAGACGCTGACCAAGCTGGAACTGGATGGCGATGCGGAGTTCGCGCGGCTATCCGGTGGCATGAAGCGCCGCGTATTGTTGGCGCGTTCGCTGGTGTCCTCGCCGGATGTGCTGCTGCTGGACGAACCGACCAACCATCTGGATATCGAAGCCATCGACTGGCTGGAAACCTTCCTGAAGGGCTGGAGCGGCAGCGTGCTGTTCGTTACCCACGACCGGCGCTTCCTGCGCGCGTTGGCCACCCGCATCGTTGAAATCGATCGCGGCCAGGTCACCAGCTGGCCAGGCGACTGGGCCAACTACGAGCGACGCCGCGAGGAACGGCTCAATGCGCAGGCGCAGGAGAATGCGCGCTTCGACAAGTTGCTGGCACAGGAAGAGATCTGGATCCGTCAGGGCATCAAGGCCCGGCGCACCCGCGACGAGGGCCGCGTGCGGCGTCTGGAATCGATGCGCAACGAGCGTGTGCAGCGCCGCGAGCTCACCGGCAATGTGCGCATGGAGGTCTCGCAAGGCGAGGCGTCCGGCAAGAAGGTGATCGAGGCCAAGGAGGTTGGCTTCGCGTTCGGTGCGCGCACGATGGTCAAGGATTTTTCCACCATCATCCAGCGTGGCGACCGCATCGGCCTGATTGGCCCCAATGGCAGCGGCAAGACCACCTTGCTCAAGCTGTTGCTGGGCGATCTGCAGCCGCAGCAGGGCGAAATCCGCATCGGCACCAATCTGCAGATTGCGTATTTCGACCAATACCGTTCCACCCTGCGCGAAGACTGGAGCGCGATCGAAAACGTGGCCGAGGGCCGCGATTTCCTGGAAATCAATGGAAAGCGCAAGCACGTGCATGCCTATCTGCAGGACTTCCTGTTCACGCCCGAGCGCGCCCGCGCGCCGATCACGCGCCTGTCCGGCGGCGAGCGCAATCGCCTGTTGCTGGCACGTCTGTTCGCGCAGCCGTCCAACCTGCTGGTGATGGACGAACCGACCAACGACCTGGACGTGGAAACGTTGGAGCTGCTGGAGGAATTGCTGGGCGAATACACCGGCACCTTGCTGCTGGTCAGCCATGACCGCGACTTCCTCGACAACGTGGTGACCTCCACGCTGGTGATGGAGGGCGACGGCCTGATTGGCGATTACATCGGCGGTTACAGCGATTCGCTGCGCCAGCGCCGTACGCCGGTGGGCAATGCGATGGCGGTGGCCAAGGCGTCGGCTACCGCGGTGGCGACCGCGCCCGTGGCTGCAGTGCCGGCGGACGCTGCTGCCAAGCGCAAGCTCAGCTACAAGGATGCACGCGAGCTGGAGCAGCTCCCAGCCCTGATCGAGACGCTGGAGCAGCAAGTCGCCACGCTCACTGAGGCAATGAACGAGCCGGCCTTCTATCAGCGCGACAGTGCAGCGATGGCGGCCCACACCACAGCATTGGGCGATGCGCAAAAGCAACTGGATGCGGCGTACGCGCGCTGGAGCGAGCTGGATAGTTGATCTTTGGCCGGCACGCTAACGCGTGGCGCTCTGGCGCTGGGCAGGGCGATGGTGGTGTGCGATCGCGCCCAGGCGCAGATGGATGCGGGTATGCAGCGATCGGTGTTCGCCAGAAATACCATCGCTGACCGCCAGCGCCGCACGGTACCTACGAAACATCGCAAGCGCGCATCAGGTCTGCGGCGGCATGCATGAAGCCAGGGCTTCTGCAATGGGCGTGGCGCCGGTGCCAGGCGTGTTCGCTCGGGCCGGCTGCGCAGGCGTTCTGCTGGCTGCTCTCAGTCGCAGGCGCTTGCGGGCGCAACGAACGCCGCAAAGGTCAATCCGCGTGATGCCCAGGCGTTGGCGACTTCATCGAGGATGTCCAGCAAGGTGTCGCGGTCGTTGGGTGCCGTGCTGGCCAGCGCCTGGGCGCCGTCGATGAGCAGTGCATAGCCATCTGGCGAAGGCAGCCACGCCAGGTCGCGCAGGGCATCGCTGAGCGCGTCCCAGTTGCGGCCGAAGCTGGCCGGGAAATCCAGTTGCGTGGCCAGGCGCATCAGTAGCATGCGTTTGTCGCTGCAGGTGGTCAGATCCACGCGCAAGATGCGTAAGCCGGCATCGCGCGCGAGCGCGGCCATGGTGTCCAGATCGTCGGTCTCGGCCTGATACACACCCGATTGCTGCGGATCGGACAGATCCAGCGCGAAGTCGCCAGCGCTCATGGTGCCTGGTCCGGGGTCGGGCCATCGAAGGCTTTGAAGTTCTGGTAATGATCGTCGCTGTAGTACCACGCCTCGGGCGGGGTGCCGCCGGTGACGATGCGCCGCGCGCCGCGATCCGGGCTGCCGGGGGTATCGACAGTGTATTCGCGATAATAGCCGCGCGGGCGCTCGGGCAGGCGATGCTCGCGGTTGCCGAACACGCCGCCATCCTGCGGATGCGGAAACGGGCCGCCGCGCTGGATCAGCACGATGGTGGCCATTGCCTCGGTCGGCAGAAAGGCGGGCAGACGCGGCACCTCGCGCGTCGGTGCGGACACAGCGATCGGTGCATTGAGTTGCGGCGCGAACTGCGGCTTGGGCGTCTGCATCGCGCGCATGCCCCACAGGCCGGCAACGAGCAGCGCGATGGCGACAATGAGCAAAGCGGGCTTGCGCATGAAGACGGTCCGAAGGTGGGTACGGCAGAGCAAGTATGCCGATGCGCGACTGTGTCGACTTTGAACGTGGCCGGTACCGGGACGGTTCACGCCCAAGTAACCGGGACATGGTGCAAGGTGTGCGGCGAACGTCGTGCGGCATGCGATGGGATGAAGTTTCCCTGCCACCACCCTTGGTAAGCGCTGCCGCCGTCCTTACCATCTACCCCGCAACGCCCGGTCTTCGCCGGGCGGCAAGTCCAGGAGATACGCATGGCTTACACCCTTCCGCAGTTGCCCTACGCCTACGACGCGCTGGAACCGAACATCGATGCGCAGACGATGGAAATCCATCACACCAAGCATCACCAGACCTATATCAACAACGTCAATGCGGCGCTGGAAGGGACCGAGTACGCCGATCTGCCGATCGAAGAACTGGTCTCCAAGCTGAAGAGCCTGCCGGAAAACCTGCAGGGCCCGGTGCGCAACAACGGCGGCGGCCACGCCAACCACTCCCTGTTTTGGACCGTGCTGTCGCCCAACGGTGGCGGCGAGCCCAAGGGCGAGGTCGCCAAGGCGATCGACAAGGATCTCGGCGGCTTCGAGAAGTTCAAGGAAGCCTTCACCAAGGCCGCCGTCAGCCGCTTCGGCTCCGGTTGGGCGTGGCTGAGCGTGACCCCCGACAAAAAGCTGGTGGTGGAAAGTACCGCCAACCAGGACAGCCCGCTGTTCGAAGGCAACACTCCGATCCTGGGCCTGGACGTGTGGGAACATGCGTACTACCTGAAGTACCAGAACCGTCGCCCGGAATACATTGGCGCGTTCTACAACGCCGTCAATTGGGAAGAAGTCGAGCGCCGCTACCACGCCGCGATCGCCTGAGGTGCTGCATCGGCGCTAGGCACTGCTTAGTGCTGTCACAGCGGCACCCAACGCACAAGGCCGGGAGCGATCCCGGCCTTGTGCGTTTATTGCGCCGTTTGGGAGCGATCCCGGTCGCGAGGGGTCTTGCAGGGAACGCTCCTCGCGCTCTGGCGCGCTCCTACATTTGAGGCGCGGATTGGCCTGGTATCGAATTGAAAGCACAAGGCCGGGAGCGATCCCGGCCTTGTGCGTTTATTGCGCCGTGTGGGAGCGATCCCGGTCGCGAGAGGCTTTGCAAGGAACGCTCCTCGCGCTCGGGCGCGCTCCTACGTTGTGCAGGCGTCGATTAGAACCCGGGGTGGGGGCGATCAGAACTTGGCGTCGAACTCGCGGGCGTAGCCGGTGTTGACGATGACCTTTTGCAATGCATCGCTGATCTTGATGTTGCCGGCCACGATCTGCTGCGTCTCAGGGCCCATGTTGTCCATGCGCGGCGGGGTGGCGCCCTTGTAGTCGCAGACGCGGCCACCGGCCTCGCGCACCAGCAACACACCAGCGGCGATGTCCCAGGCTTTGACCCCCGCTTCGAAATAGGCATCGGCGCGGCCGCAGGCGACATACGCCAGGTCCAGCGCCGCCGAGCCGGTGCGTCGCACGTCTTCGGCCTGCACCAGCAGCGCATCCACGCACTTGAGCTGTGCACTGGCGCGCGCGCGTTCGCGCGGCGGAAAGCCGGTGTGGACCATGGCCCCTTCCAGATCCTTGCGCTCTGCAATGCGGATGCGGCGATCGTTGAGCACCGCGCCGGCGCCGCGGCTGGCGGTGAACAACTCGTTGCGCAACGGGTCGAAGATCACCGCATCGGTCGGTTCGCCGTTTTCCACCAGTGCGATGGACACGCAGTAATGCGGGAAACCGCGCAAATAATTGCTGGTGCCGTCCAGCGGATCGATGACCCAGGTGTAGCGGCCACTCTTGCCGCCCTGCACGCCGCCTTCTTCGCCGAACACGGCGTATTCGGGATAGCCGCGCTTGAGTTCCTTGATGATGACCTTCTCGGCATCGGCATCGACTTCGCTGGCGTAGTCCATGCGGCCTTTCTGCACCACATTGAGCGCATCGAGCTTGTTGATACCGCGCAACAGCACATTGCCGGCGAGGCGGGCGGCTTTGACCATGACGGTGACGGCGGGTTTCTGCATGGTTAAAGCTCCCGTGAAGGCAGAATCGGACAATGGCGAAGGTAAAAGAGCGGTCCGGCGCGAAAGCCGGCCGCGCAGTTTACCATCTACGGCCGAACAGCTTCCCGATCTCCGTTCATGTCCGTCAGCCAGCGCATCCGATTTGTTCTTGTGGGGACCCAGCATCCAGGCAACATCGGTGCTGCGGCGCGTGCGATGAAGACCATGGGGGTCTCGCGCCTGGTGCTGGTGGCACCCGAGCGCGCACTCGATGAAGATGCCTACCGGCGCTCGGCCGGCGCCGAAGACGTGCTGAGCCAGGCGCCGATCTTCGCGACGCTGGGCGAAGCGGTGGCCGACTGCACGCTGGTGATTGGCTGCACTGCGCGCGCGCGCCGGGTCGCGTTGGAAGAACTATTGCCGGACGAGGGCGCGCAGCGTGCGCTCGCCAAGGCGGGCGAGCCGGCCGAGGTGGCCTTCGTGTTCGGCCGCGAGCGCACCGGTCTGACCAACGATGAGCTGCAGCTGTGCCACGCCGCGGTCCATATCCCCTCCGATCCGCAGTTCAGTTCGCTGAATCTGGCTGCGGCCGTGCAGGTGCTGGCGTATGAAGTACGACTGGCGCAACTGGCGGTAGGCGAGGCCGAACCCGCTCCGGCAGCGGCTTCCGGCTTGCGCGACGGACCGGCCAGCCACGCACAGCTGGAAGGGATGTTTGGCCAGCTGGGCGACACGCTGGACGAGATCGACTTCCACAAGGGCCGTGCGCCGGAGTCGGCGATGCGCAAGTTGCGCCGGTTGTTGCTGCGCGCGGAGATGACCGAGCAGGAGGTGCGACTGATTCGCGGCATCCTGTCCGATGCGCAGCGCATGGCCATGCTTGCCAGGCAGGCCGGAAACTGACGTCTGTCACATCTTCGAAGATTCGGCTAGGCTGTCCGCGGCTCTAGGGGAGTGTCCGTTTTGCGCGGTCTACGATGGTGTCTGATTGCCTGCTGGGTGATTGCCGGGGCGGGCTTGGCCGTGACGGCTGCGGCAGCGCCTTCCTCGGTCCTGGTGCTTGGACGGATCAGCGATGATCCCGCCAGCCATTACGAGCAGCTCAAGCCCCTGCTGGATTACGTGGTGCCGCGCATGCGCGAGGTCGGGATCCGCCGCGGCGAAATCCTGATGGCGCCCGATGCGCGCCAGATGTCCAGCTATCTGCGGCGTGGGCGGGTCGATTGGGTCAGCGAGACGACCGGTGCGGCGATGCTGCTGGAACAGCGCGGCAGCGCGCACCCCTTGCTCATGACCGAGCGTGGCGGGCTGCGCGACTTCCACACGCTGTTCTTCGTGCGCCGCGACAGCCCGATCCATTCGCTGTCGCAGTTGCGCGGCCACACCCTGGCATTGCAGAACGCCTCGTCCACCAGCGGCTACCTGCTACCGATGCTCGAACTGCTGCGCAACGGCATCGCGTGCGATGTGCTGCTGTCGGCCGACGACACCCCGGCGCGCGGATCGGCCGGCTATCTGATGGTGGGGTCGAAATTGAACGTGGCCGCGTTCGTGCACAAACACCTGATCGACGTCGGCGCGCTCAGCAACGTCGATTGGGACGACGAGCGCCACATGCCACCGGTGTTCAAGCGCGACTTCCGCATCGTGCACCGCACTGCGCCAGTGCCGCGCGCGGTGGAAATGGTGCGCACAGGAATGGACCCGGCCGTGGAGCAGCGTCTGCGGGTGGTGTTGCTGCAGGCTGCCTCCGACCCCAAGGCGGGCCCGGCGCTGAAGCGCTTTTTCGATACCACCGGGTTCCGTCCGCTGGATCCCACTAGCCGCCGACGTCTGCAGGAGTTGAGCGCGGGCGTGCAACGCGTCAGGGATCACGTGGAATGACTCAGGTGCGCTTCGGCTTGCAGGCACGCTTTCTCTTGGTGATGGCGCTGACGCTGCTGCTGGTCGGTGCGATTCTGGCTTCGCTGCTGCAGCGACAAAGCGCGATGCAGCGCGAAGTGCGCGGCTTGAGTGCGCAAATCCTGCACGAGCTGTTCGATCGTAGCCTGCGCACGCGCGGCGAAACGCTGGCGACCGAACTGGCTTCCGGATTGGCCAACTCCTTGTATTACTCGGATCTGGGCGCGGTGGGGGCGCTGGTGCGCAATGCCTCGCGCCAGCAGGTGGTGAGCTACGTACTGGTGTTCGACCGCCATGGCCGGCTGGTGCATGACGGCACGCCGTCCCTGCAGCGTTACGGGCAGGCCATGACCGATCCGCTCGCCGCCAAGGCGCTGGCGGCGCAGGCGATGGTGTTGCAGTCCTCGCCGGAGGTGCTGGATGTGACGGTGCCGATCAAGATCGGCGACCAGCGCATCGGTGGGGTGCGCGTGGGCATGTCGCGCGAGCGGGTGCGCAAGATCGAATCCGGCGCCAATCTCACCCTGGTGCAGAACCTCAACGCCATCGGCAAGCGCGATCTGGGCTGGTTGCTGGTCCTGCTGGCCGCGCTGGTCGGGCTGGGCGTGTTGCTGGCCATCTACGTGCAGCGCACGCTGGTGGCGCCGATTCGGTTGCTGGCGGCGGCGGCAAAGCAGATCGAACGGGGCGACTACGCGGTGCAGCTGCCGCCGCATCCGCGCAACGACGAGATCGGCGAGCTGATTTCCGCGTTCGGGCGCATGAGCGAAAGCATCGCCCGGCACGACCGCGAAGTGCGGCATATGGCCTACACCGACGCGTTGACAGGGCTGACCAACCGGCTAGGCTTTCGCGAGGGTCTGGATCATCTGCTCCACACCGCGCGCAGCACCGACAGCAAGCTGGCCTTGCTGTTCGCCGATATCGACGACTTCAAACGCGTCAACGACACGCTTGGCCATGAGGCCGGCGACGAAGCCTTGCTGCAGTTCGCCAGCCGCATCAGCCGCGCAGTTGCCGCGCTGGGCGGCGACGATGCGATTCTGGCGCGCTTCGGCGGGGATGAGTTCGTGATCCTGCTGCAAAGCGGCGATGTCAGCCTGCTGGCGGCGCAACTGGCCGACCGGCTGGTGCACGAACTGAGCCGGCCGTTGAACGTGCAGGGCCGCGAAGTGTTCCTGGGGACCTCGATTGGCATCACGCTGTTCCCCGATGACGCGCGCGATGCCACCGCGCTGCTGAAGAATGGCGACATCGCCATGTACCAGGCCAAGGTGGCCGGCAAGAACTGCCATCGCTTCTATAGCCGCGCCGCCGATCACGCGGTGGAGCGCCGCGTGCACATGGAGCACGAATTGCGCGGGGCCTGGGAACGCGACGAGTTGCGTCTGGTCTACCAGCCGATCTACCGCACCAGCGACCGGGTGCTGGTGGGGGTGGAGGTGCTGCTGCGCTGGCAGCATCCGGCGCTGGGAACGATTGCGCCGTCCACCTTTATCGATATTGCCGAGCAGAGCGGCCTGATCGAAGTGATCGGCCCCAAGGTACTGCGCGCGGCCTGCCTGGAGGCGGCGCAGTGGCCAGTGGTGGGCGAGGGCCTGTTCGTGTCGGTCAACGTTTCGCCGCGGCAACTGCGCAGCGGTGCGCTGATCGACACCGTGGCCGGGTGCCTGGCCGAGTCGGGGCTGCCTGCCGCTCGCCTGCATCTGGAGCTGACCGAGACCGCCGTGATCGGCGACGAGATGATGGCTGCCAGCCTGCTCGATCAACTCCATCGCACCGGCGTGAAGGTGTGGCTGGACGACTTCGGTACCGGCTTCTCCGGCTTGAGCCATTTGCGTCAGGTGCCGGTGGACGGGGTCAAGATCGACAAGAGTTTCATTGCCGACCTGCAGCGCGACCCGGACGATCTGGCGCTGACCACCGCGATCATCAACATGGCGCACTCGCTGGGAATCACCGTGGTTGCCGAAGGCATCGAGCAGGAAGCGCAGTTCAATCTGTTGCGCGAGCGCGGTTGCGACCTGGGGCAGGGCTATTGGTTCAGCAGGCCGTTGAGCCCGGCCGACATGGTCAAGCTGATCGCTGCAGGGTGAGTGCCGTGGGAGCGCGCCTGAGCGCAACGGGCTTTCCTGGTAAAGCTTCATCGCGCCCGGGTGCGCTCCTACGAAGCGCGTGTCTGGGTCGTTGCAGCGGTCATCCCGGGGACTTCGCGCAGTGCCCGATAACAGCGTAGGAGCGCACCTGGGCGCGATTGGGCGTTACCGGTAAAGCTTCATCGCGCGCGGGTGCGCTCCTACTTCGGATTGGGCTGAGGTAAGGGCGGTTACAACGGCCGCTTGCCGGTATCGCCCGGAATTTCGCGCACCAATCGCGGCACCAAATACCCCGAAAGGCGCGCTGCCAGCTCGGCATGCAGCGCGCGCGCGCGGGCATCGTCCACTTCGAAATGCGCCACGCCGGCGACCCGGTCGAGCTGATGCAGGTAGTAGGGCAGTACGCCGGCGGCGAAGCTGCGCTCGCTCAACGCCGCCAGCGCATCCACGCTGTCGTTGACGCCACGCAACAGCACGGCCTGGTTGAGCAGTTGTGCGCCGGTCTCGCGCAGCCCCTGCGCGGCGGCGTCTACCGCGGAGTCGAATTCGTTGGCATGGTTGGCATGCAGGACGAACGCCACCGGCCACGGCAGGCTGCGCAGCCAGGCCTGCAGTGGCGCATCCACGCGCTCCGGCAGCACGATCGGCAAGCGGCTGTGGATGCGCAGGCGTTTGAGGTGCGGAACAGCGGCCAGGGCGTCGGTGAGTTCGGCCAGCTTGGGTGTGGCCAGCGACAGCGGGTCGCCGCCGGACAGCAGCACTTCCTCGATGCTTGGGTCGGCGGCGATCGCGGCAACGGCGTCGCGCCAGCCATCGCGCGCAGCGGTCTCCTCGGCATACGGAAAGTGGCGGCGGAAGCAGTAGCGGCAGTGCACCGCGCAGCTGCCGGTGGCGATCAGCAGGGCGCGGCCGCGGTATTTCTGGATCACCCCGGCAGCGGTCCTGGCGGCGGCATCGCCGACCGCATCCAGGCCGAAGCCGGGAGCCGGCTGCATTTCCGCATCCAGCGGCAGCACCTGGCGCAGCAACGGGTCATGCAGGTCGCCATGGCGCATCCGCGCCACGAACGCGCGCGGCACCCGCAGCGGAAACTGCGCGGCGGCGGCATCGCTGATCGCCGCCGCCTGCGCATCCAGGCCCAGCAGCTGCAGCAGCACGCGCGGATCGCGCACGGCGTCGCGCCATTGCTGTTGCCAGCGCGAAGGCGGCAGGGCGGGGAGCGGGGATGGCTGTAAGGCGAGGGGGGCTGCGGTTATCATGTGCGGTCACAAAACCAAATGCCCGCCGGTTGCGGCGGGCGCCCCATTCTAATCCGACCTGCCACCGCGTGGCGGGTCGTGGTCTTATCGAGGAGCTGCACCATGGCCACTGTTGGCATGAACGACGTCAAGAACGGCATGAAGATCCTGGTCAACAACGAGCCGGCGGTCATCACCGAGACCGAATACGTCAAGCCGGGCAAGGGCCAGGCCTTCACCCGCATGAAGTACCGCTTCATCAAGTCCGGGCGCGTGGTCGAAATGACCATGAAGGCGACCGACGATGTCGAAGTGGCCGACGTGGTCGATACCGACATGCGCTACCTCTACAGCGATGGCGAGTACTGGCACTTCATGGACCCGGACACCTTCGAGCAGGTGCAGACCGACAAGGCCGGCATGGGGGGCGCCGACAAGTGGCTCAAGGGCGAGGAAGACTGCATCGTGACCTTGTGGAACGGCACCCCGATCTGGGTGCAGCCGCCGAACTTCGTCGAACTCAAGATCACCGAGACCGACCCGGGCGTGCGCGGCGATACCTCCGGCGGCGGCGGCAAGCCGGCCACGCTGGAAACCGGCGCGGTGGTGCGCGTGCCGCTGTTCGTCAACCAGGACGAAATCATCAAGGTCGACACCCGTTCGGGCGAATACTCGGCGCGCGTCAAGTAATCCAGATGCGCCTGGGACGCCGGTCCGCTCGAGCGGTACGCAGTGCCAGTGTCCTGATGGCGTTAGGAGCAGCTGACAAACCGACTGCCCAGTCGCCAGGCTCGGGCGGCCGGTGTTCGGAATCGGCGCCTAGCATGCGTACGCCGCAGGTCCGGTGCGCCGTCCGCACCCACCTGACGGGCGTTCGCTTTGCGTTGCTGGCCGGGCTGAGCGGCATGCTGACCGCCTGCCCGGTGCTTGCGCAAACCGCCACCGCCTGCGACGCGCAGAGCGTGGCGGCGGTTGCAGCTGGTGCGGCGTCCGGCGCGGCAGGGGCGGTGCCGGTCGAACATGCGGTGGCACAGACCTGCAAGCCGTGGCCGTACGACCCGTCGATACGGCTGGCGGCCATTGCGTTCGCCGGCGATGCCACCACCGAGGCAGGCGAACGCAACCTTGAGTTGCGGGTTGCCATGCTCGATGCCCGCACTGCCCAGGTCGTCGCGTTGTACTCGCAGGACATGGGCGAGGATGCCGGCTTCGAACTTGCTGCCGACAGTCTGCGCCTGGACACCGCACGCTATGACCTGGCGCCGGGCGTGCGCGCGGTTGGCGTGGTAGTGCACAGCGTTGCGCGCGGGCCCAGTTGCCCGGATTTCGACAGCAACGACGCATTGACCTTGCTGGTGCGCGAACAGCGCCGGTTGCGCCCGGTGCTGCAGCGGGATCTGACCGTGTGGCGGCGGGTGCAAGGCGAACCATGCAACTGGGGCGCGACGGGTGTGGTGACCGAGCGCGGCACGCTCACCCTGTCGATGGACGCGCCGGTCCATGCGGGCCATGCCGGCATCGCACTCACTGCCAACCTGGTGACTTCGACCACGGTCGAGGATGCAGAGGATATCGAGCGCACGCACCGCCAGCGCCAGCTGCTGCGCTACGACGGCACGCGGTATGTGCCTGTGTCACGCTCCGACGACTCCTGGCCGTTCGGCAACTAACTTCAATGGATCCACTCATGACCAATGCCCCGCCCGAACCCTGCGACCTGCTGATCGAGGCCGGCTATGTCGTGCCGATCGAACCGCATGCGGTGGTGCTGGAAGACCACGCGGTGGCCGTCAGTCACGGCGTCATCGTTGCCGTGCTGCCGATTGCCGACGCACGCGCGCGTTTTGCGCCCAAGCAGACCGTGTCGCGGCCCGATGCTGCGTTGATGCCCGGCCTGGTCAATGCGCATACGCATAATCCGATGACGCTGCTGCGCGGCGTCGCCGACGACCTGCCGCTGATGGTGTGGTTGCAGCAGCACATCTGGCCGGTGGAAGCGGCGGTGATCGGGCCGGAATTCGTAGCTGATGGCACCACGCTGGCAATTGCCGAAATGCTGCGCGGCGGTACGACCTGCGTCAACGAAAACTACTTCTTCGCCGATGTGCAGGCGGCCGTCTACAAGCAGCACGGTTTCCGCGCGCTGGTGGGCGCGGTGATCATCGATTTCCCGACTGCATGGGCATCGTCGGACGATGAATACTTCGCGCGTGCCGGCGAGTTGCACGACCAATGGCGCGACGATCCGTTGATCAGTACCGCGTTCGCCCCGCATGCGCCGTACACCGTCAACGATGCCAACTTCGAACGCGTGCGCATGCTGGCCGACCAGCTCGACATCCCCGTGCATCTGCATACGCACGAAACCGCGCAGGAAGTGGCCGATTCGATTAAGCAGTACGGCCAGCGCCCGCTGGCGCGGCTGGATCGCCTGGGCCTGGTCAACGACCGCCTGATCGCGGTGCACATGACCCAGCTCACCGATGCGGAAATCCATCTGTGCGCCGAGCGCGGCGTCAGCGTGGTGCATTGCCCCGAATCCAATCTCAAGCTCGCCTCGGGTTTTTGCCCGGCATGCGCGCTGCAGCGCGCGGGCGTGAATCTGGCCATCGGCACCGACGGCTGCGCCAGCAACAACGACCTGGACATGTTCAGCGAGAACCGGACCGCCGCGATCCTGGCCAAGGCCGTGGCCAACGATGCGACCGCGCTGGATGCGGCCACCACCTTGCGCGCGGCCACCCTGGGCGGCGCGCGCGCCTTGGGCTTGGGCGACACCATCGGTTCGATCGAGGTCGGCAAGCAGGCCGACCTGGTCTGCGTGGACCTGTCTGCACTGGAAACCCAGCCGCTGCACCATGTGTTGTCGCAGTTGATCTACGCGGCCGGCCGCCATCAGGTCACCGATGTGTGGATCGCCGGCAAGCCCAAACTGGTGCAGCGCGAGCTCATCGACATGGATACCGCCGCCCTGGTCGCCAACGCGCGGCAATGGCGCGAACGCATCCGCACCGTCCGCGCCTGAGCGCGCGTTACCGCATCACGGAGCCCCCCGCATGAATTCGAATACGCACGCCAAATCCAGCAATTTCCATCAGAGCGAGCTGGATAAATTCGCCGCACTGGCCAACCGCTGGTGGGATGCCGATGGCCCGCAGAAGCCGCTGCATGCGCTCAATCCTGTGCGTCTGGAGTATGTGTCCGCGCGGCTGGAACCTGCCGGTGCGCGCGTGCTCGACGTCGGCTGCGGTGGCGGCTTGCTCAGCGAGTCGATGGCGCGCCTGGGCGCGCAGGTGACTGCGATCGATCTGGCGCCGGAACTGGTCAAGGTGGCGCGTCTGCACAGCCTGGAATCGGGCGTGCAGGTCGACTATCGCGTGCAATCGGTGGAAGACCTGGCCGCCGAACAGGCCGGCAGTTTCGATGCGGTGACCTGCATGGAAATGCTCGAACACGTGCCGGATCCGACCGCGATCATCCGTGCCTGCGCCAGCCTGCTCAAGCCGGGCGGCAAGCTGTTCCTGTCCACGCTCAATCGCACCCCGGCCGCGTTCGCGCTGGCGGTGGTGGGCGCCGAATACATCGCGCGTCTGCTGCCCAAGGGCACGCATCATTACAAGGATTTCATCAAGCCGGCCGAGCTTGCGGCATGGTTGCGCAACGCCGGGCTGCAGCTCGAAGACGTCAGCGGCATGCTGTACGAGCCGTGGCGTAATCGCGCCCGCCTGTCTTCGCGTACCGAGGTGAATTACCTGGCGTATGCGGTGAAACCGTGAGCAGCCGGGATTCGAAATTCGGGATTTGGGATTCGCAACGGCCGTTGGTTGGGGTCTTGATGGTCTCGGTGGCGTGCCGGGCGATACGCAATTGACGACAGGTGATGCTGTGGGTTTCCCGCGTGCGGTGTTGTTCGATCTGGATGGCACCTTGCTGGACAGCGCGCCGGACATGCTCGCGACCGTTAACGCCATGCTGGATGCGCGTGGGCGTGCGCCAGTTGCGTCGGCTTCGTTGCGTCCGGTGGTCTCCAAAGGTGCGCGTGCGATGCTCGGCGTGGCCTTTGCCGAGCTCGATGCCGTGGCGTGCGTTGCGCTGGTGCCGGAATTCCTGCAGCGCTACGAGGGCTTGATTGGTACGCAGTCGCAGCTGTTTGATGGTGTCGAGCAGATGCTGATGCGGCTGGAGGATGCCGGCTGCGTCTGGGGCATCGTCACCAACAAGCCCGAATATCTGGCGCGCCTGATCCTGCCGCAGTTGAGCTGGGAGCAGCGCTGCGCGGTGCTGATTGGTGGCGACACGCTGGCCGAGCGCAAGCCGCATCCATTGCCGCTGGTGGTCGCCGCAGAACGCATCGGCGTTGCACCTGCGCAATGCGTGTATGTCGGCGACGATGAGCGCGACATCGTGGCTGCGCGCGCGGCGGCGATGCCATCGGTCGCGGCATTGTGGGGCTATCGTCTGGACGACGACGACCCGTCGCGCTGGCAGGCCGATGTACTGGTCGAGCGGCCGCAGGCGCTTTGGAATCCGGCAACGTGGCCGCAGATCTGATCCTTCTTCGTATTTTTCTGGACCCGCCATGAGCCAATCCAGCGCCCTCGACAGCTTTCTTGACAAGTGGGCAACCCGCTGGCCGGAATGGTCGGTTGCCGAACCGTTCGTGCCCGAGCCGCAACGCCGCCTGGCCGTTGCCTGGTTCGCGTTGCTGCAGGAATGGGAAGACATCATGAATATCGCCGGCGACCCGTTGCCGGCCGATGCCAAGCTGGCGTGGTGGCAGCAGGAGCTGCGTGACTGGTCGAGCCAGCGCTCGCGGCATCCGTTGGGGCGCGTGCTTGAGCCGGTCCGTGCGCCGTGGTCACAGCTGGCCGACGCCTTGCCGGCCATGCAGGCCGCACGCGTCCAGCCGCAATCGCTGCAGCACGCGCTAGGGGCATTGCGCACGTTCGCCGAGGCGGTGGTTGCGGTGGAAGCGGTGCTGTTCGCACGGGCGCGGCCTGGCGATGCCACTGCGGTGGCGGTGCAATGGCTGGATGCACGCCAACGCGTGGCTGGCGACGGCGCAGCGCCGGGCGATATCGCCACGCCCGCCTGGCGCTCGCAGCTGTTGCAGGCCTGGCCGCGCAAAGTCGCCTTGGCACGGCCGCACCGGGTGTGGTCGCGTCTGGCACGGCTGCGCTTGCAGCGCGAGCTGGCGGGCAAGCCCGCGTACCCACCGCCGATGCAACAGCTCTGGCATTGCTGGCGTGCTGCCAGCGGCGCGGACTGAGCGCAAGCGATACGGCCGCATGGCCGCAACGTGCAAGCGCACTAGTGTGTCCTGCGTGCTGCCGGACAGACCCGTTGCATTGTTGGGTTTGGACCGATGGCTTGCTGCGACCGGCAGATTGCAGCAAGCGTTGCATCGCATGTGATTTCCTTAGCGCTCAGCACGTTGGATTCAAATCGGCGAATCCGGCAGTACCGAGTGATAGGCAATGAAGGCGTCATTGCATTGCAGTGGCGTGCCCGGGCCGGGTTTGCCCTGTAGCTGCACATCGTTGGGCACCGATTCGGTCAGCTGATCGTAAAAGCTCACCGGGCCACCCTTGAAGGTGAAGTGCGTCGCGCCCGGGTTGCTCGCGGGCCCGCCGAAATGCGGCTGCGCGAAGCTCACCTTGCCGCCTTCCAGCACGACATTGTCCAGCGAGATGGTGATTGGCCGGGTGGTGCCGGCATCGCGATACCCATAGAAACTCAGTTCGCCGCCACCCAGGGTGGTCGAACCCAGCGAATGCACGTGACTGAGCGAAATGCCGTTGAACTGCGGCGGCGCGGCGCGGGTGGCGGGATTGGCGTAGTTGGCATCGAACACCAGTGGCCGCGCAACCCCGCGCATGCAGATGTTCTCGAAGCTGATGTCGTAGACCTGGCCGCCGCGGGAGGCGTCGGACTTGATGCGGAGGCCATTGGCCGAGTAGGGATCGCGCTGCACATCGTTGGCGTTGAAGCCGTCAATGCTCAAGCCGCGCACGGCGATATGGCGCATGCCCGAATCGGTTTCGCTGCCCAGCGAAAAGCCATGGGTGTAGTAGAACTGGTTGTAGGCGAACAGCATGTTTTCCGAGGCGATACTGCGCTTGCTGTTGGCGTGCGCCTTGATCGCCACACCGTCATCGCCGGTGCCGATGTACGAGTAAGCCAGCAGCACATTCTTCGACTGGCCCGGGTCGAAGCCGTCGGTGTTCTTGGCAGTCTCCGGCGTGAAGCAGGTCGCGTGCGGATTGACGTCCGGGGTGCTGCCTGCCGGGCATCGGTAGCCGGGACGCGAATAGACCAGGCTGGGCGCCAGAATCTTGATGCCCCACGCGGTCAGGCCCACCACGTTGTCGCTGATGACATGGAAATTGGGCGAGTTCTCCAGGGTGATGTCGTACAAGGTGACGTCGGTGCTGTCGTCGATCTGCAACAGGCGCGGCACGTGCTGGCTCAAGCCCTTGGTGACGTTGAGATAGGCAAGATCCCACCAGCTGGCCTTGCCGGCATTGGGCCCGGCAGTGAGCGTGCTGCCGCCACGGCCGTCGATCTTGCCGGCGCCGACGATGGCGCTGTTGGCCGTGTCGGAGAGATGGATCAGCGGACGACACGACTTGGCTTTGTCGCTGGTGGCGGTGCCGCAGGTGCCCAGGCCGTTGTCGTAGTCCTGCGGATTGCGCGAGCCGAACAAGGTGACGCCGCGGTCGATCCATAGCGTGACCCCGCTCTTGATGGTCAGCGGCCCACTGAGCACGCCGGATTCGCCGGCATCGCCGGGGGCAAGACGCACCGCGCTGCCGGCAGGGCAATCGTCGATGGCCGCCTGCAGGCGCGCGGTATCGCGCTTGGAGTGGGCAGGGTTCTGGTCGAGCATATCCACTGAACCACCCACCGGGGTCAGCGCAGCCTTGAGCGTGGCGCATACCTTGGTCGGCAATGCTGGCTGCTGGATCTCCCCCCAGCTGGTGGAAATGCTGTGCGCGGTATCGGGTGCATCCTGCCCGTGCGGTCGCGCCGCGCTGGCGTGAAACGTGGACAGGCCGAGCAGGGCAAGGGGCAGTGGCGCGACGGCGGGAACAAGGCGATGGTACGGCATAGGTCTTTCTCCGGTTATGCGACAGGCGCGCCAGATAAACGAGCGCAGCGAGATGCACCTGTATGAGGCGCTGCGAACATCGGTGCCCTGCCACATGCGTGGTCTCTGCGTTGCTGTGTCGACCAGCGATAACGGGATGCAAGCTTGGCGAGCCCTGCAGAAGTTCGATGGTGCCAGCACGAATTCAGCACCGCAGCGCCGAAGGTAGTACAAGTGTTTTGCAGGACTCCCGCGTGCTGCAGATGCCCGCCGCGACGAACTGTGCAGTCGATCGATCGCGTGCATAGAAAAGAGAGCTGGACGAGCTATTTTTGAAACATTCGTGATGTAGGCCGACCTACATGTTTTTCGGTCACGTTGTATCACAGCTAGCGAACCTGTGGATGGTGCGCCGGCAATTGCTGCCGGCCCGCTGGTAACTCTGCCTGGCCGCAGCGAAAACCGACAGAGCGTTGCAGAAATTGCACCCTACTCACATTTTTGCCAGTCATTGACATACAAGAAGCAGGATTGAAAGGTCGGTGAGTTGTTAAGACCTTCCCTGGCCTTGAATATATGGGGCCCCTCAAACATTCTTTAGGCGCCTCTTTCTGGTGCGCGGTGAATGCTGGAGGAATCGTGTTTAGTGCGGCCCCGCAGAGGACCGAACGATTCCGGGGACTCTTGCCGAATCATCAGGCTCGGAGCTGTATTTGACTGGTGCATTATTGAAGGTTGAGCCGATCGCCGAATTGCCCGTTACTGCGTCATAAACGTTTTCTTTTTCGTAAAAATTGTACATGTCACCGTCTGATTCTAGTCGAATCTGGTTGCTATTGTTGGTTTTGTAGAAATAGTTTGATTCGGAAAAAACAATACTGCCGCTACCTACCTGCAAAGCGTTGTACTGCTGCTTTTCATAGCCGCGACCATCGGCAGCGGTTCGCTCACCATTAGGTGATGTGCTATTGTCAAAGTAATTATTATAGGCATGCACCCAGCCACGCAGTAAGGGGCGCCCGGCAAGATTGGGGCCAAACCAGTTGTGGTGCAGCGTTACGTGCAGCTTATTGCCGCCATATACATATGAATCTTTCTTGTTGTGACCAATAAGGATTGCTAAGCGCTCATTTGCGAGGTCATGGTAATTTTTTTCGACCCAGTTCCATACCGGATCCGGATTCATGTTGACCCAGCTGTTACTGAAGTAAAAGTGATTGTACGACAGCGTGACGTAATTAGATGACATGCCGACTGATAAAAGGTCATCGCTAATATCATAGAAATCGCAGTGGTCGATCCAAGCATTGGATATACGCCGCAATGATACGCCTACGTAGTTGATGCCAGTGTTGTTGGACGTTCCTTTGACTTGGTCAGGCAGGGCTTGCAAGTCGCCGATATTGCCAGAGAATGAGATGTTTCTGATAACCACATTCTGAATGTTTATCCCGGCGGGCAAGTTCTCGCCGCTAAATTTCAATTGGATATTCTGCAAGGCCGCTCCACCGCCTGCAGCACCCTCGATTGTTATGTTGTTCCAAATAGTGCTGGAGAAATTCAGGGTAGTCAATTTGGGGCCGCCGTAGATCTTTCCACGGATGATGATATGGTGATTTTTGGCATTGAGTGCCGTTTGCAGCTCTGCAAGTGTTGTCACTGTAATGGCAGTTTCGCCAGATACAGATGCAGAAGAAAATCCTCCGGTATCAGCATTGGCGATACCAGCCTGTGTGATAAAAATGGCAAAAAACAGCGAGATAGTAGGTAAATGTAAATGCAAAATTCGGATCTTTATTGCAAAGAGAAAAATTTATGTAGAATCTCTAGGGAAGGTCTGAACAACGAGGCCTGAGAGTGCGGGATGTCGCGTCGTTCCGAAGAGTGGCGTTTGAATCCTCGGAATTTCGCCATTTCTGGCGCTTTGCGTGGGAGTTCCACGGATCACAGGCGCACGCTCCCCATAGCAGGCAGTAACTGCTTTCGCTTCATCCACAGTGTCGACTCCGTAAGCTCCCCCGATCCGCAGACACCGCATAAGTAGATCTTTCTGGCATCGTTCCCAAGTCAGGAGGTTCCATGCGCACATCGAAGTTCACCGAGACACAGATCATCGCCACGCTGAAGCAGGCCGACGCAGGCGTTCCAGTCAAAGACATCTGTCGCCAAGTCGGCATCAGCACGGCGACCTATTACCAGTGGAAGAGCAAGTACGGCGGCTTGGAGGCGTCCGAGCTGCGGCGGGTCAAGGAGCTAGAGTCCGAGAACGCCAAGCTCAAACGGATGTACGCCGAGTTGGCGCTCGACAACGCGGCAATGAAGGACCTGATC